>JBLHWM010000192.1:0-7002 GCA_047629095.1 Planctomycetota bacterium
CTTCGATGGCCGTGCGGTAGAGCGCGTCCACCTCTTCGGGCTTGGCGCGGGCCGTGTCCTCGGTCACGAACATGACGGGCAGGCCTTCCTTATGTGCGAACTCGACGCCGCTCTTGGCCAACCCAAGAACCTTCGCAAAGTCCCAGCCCTCAGCGAACATGCGGATGCCGCTCGAGCCGATGAACGCGCAGACCTCAACCGGCGACCCGAGCTCTTGGACCATGTCCACCACGGGCTGGATGTCGGCGGCCATGGTGCGGCAGGCGACGTTGGGCGTGATGCGCAGCTTCTCCATCTCCCTGCAGAGCGCCGCGATGTGGTCCCGGGCGTGCTGGCTGGCGCCGGGCAGGCCAACGTTGGCCGTGTCGATGCCCAGCTGGTTCATCAGGTGGACCAGCTTGATCTTGTCCTCAAGGCACGGTTCCAGGGCCGAGGGGCTCTGGAGCCCATCGCGCAGGGTCTCGTCGTCGAACTGAATCCGCTCCTTAAGCTCTGGGTAAGGAGCGTTCCAGTCGTGGATGAGGTCGTTTTCGTCGAGGTTAGTCATGGCTTAGGGCTACGCTAGGGAGGTTTTTGAGCAGTTGGGCGGCATTGTAGCGGCTCGCGGGGTGCGATGGGGCAGTGGAGTCCGCCCGAATGCCGCCCTAGGTGGAATCCCGCGTATCCAACTAGGGGAAAAGTAACCCGATTCGGTAGGAAGATTCAAAGTGGGGTAGGGTTCCAATTGTATCTACTGCGGCCACAGGGAGTGGCTTGCCTCCCCCGTGTTTCCCTCCTTAGTCTATCCATGAAGCTCTCCACCTTGCTCCTGTCCACCCTCGCTGCCCTAGCTCTAGGATCGGGTACCGCACTCGCCGAAGGTAAACCCTGGGAGCTCAGCTTCGATCAGCCCGCATACGCCCTGAACGAGACGGTTCTGTTTACCGTTTCAGGGGAGCCGGGTCAGTTTGGCTTTCTGCTGCTCGATCCTGTCAGCGGCACCAGCGAGCCCCTTCCCGGCATTTTCCTCGACATCGCACTCTCAGCGAATGTCCTAATCATTCCGATGACCATGCCCGCCAGCGGGGCGGCGACGATTCCCTGCCAGATGAATTGCGACATGATGGCGCAGATGACCTCGATCCCGCCCCTGCACTTCCAGGCCGTGTCTCTAGACGGTGGCGAAGTATGCGTATCAGAGCCAAAGACGCTCCACCTCGACGCTACCCACGGAGACTGCGGTCCCTGTAACGAGTGCGATGGCGGCGTGACCTTCCTAACCATGCGCCACGTGAGTGAGGCCGGTGGTTATGTAGAAGCGGTTGAGTTGGGCAAGCACGATGAAGTCAAGGAGATCTATTTCGCCAAGTACCTCGAGCCCTACGAAGTCTTCTCCTTCACCGGCAAAGGCAAGGACAACAAGCTCAAGAAGAACCTCACCATGATGGTGGACGGCCAGGTGGCAGCCGAGCTGCACACGAGCTGCTCCCAACCCATTGCTCCCGGTCTCAAGTTCGGCAACTTCTTCGTGATCGCCGCTGAGAGCAAGAATGGCGGCTCGATCTGCCCCGAGACGCAAAGCACGGACGACGACTGCTCTGCCGGCAAGCCCTCCAACCTTGAGTTCACCTACACGGGCGGCGACTGCAGCGCGAGCGACAACGAACAGGACGCTGAGAAGGCCACCTGCGCTGGAGATCCCAACAACGACCCCCACGTGTTTGTGCGCGCCTACGGTAAGAAGGGTGTGGTCTACTTCGACGGTGAAGTCGATCTCAACGCCTCCTTCTGGATCGACGCTCCAGCCGACGGCAAGCTTGACAACAACATGTTCATCGAGCTGTCCGACGGCGACGGAAACGTAATCCAGACAGTCGGCTTCCATGTGAGCTGCTCCCAACCGATTGGAGTTGGTGACATCTTTGGCGCCATGTCTTTGACCGGCTACTTGGCGAAGTAGACGCAGTCAGGCGAAGTCCTCGCCTCTAGCTAAAAAAGAAGGCGCAGCTCATCGGGCTGCGCCCTCTTCTTTATTTAAAACAAAGTTCACAGGGCTCGCGCCTAAAGCTTCGGCCCAATCAAGCTATCTTGCGCCGAAGCCCTATGCCGAACACCGACCACAACACCGACGAAAATCTGCGCACCCTGGCAGAGCTTCTCGTGTACAACTCCCCAGATCTAGCGGGTTTCCTGAAGGAGATGCACCCGGCGGACATTGCCTCCTGGATGCAGTACGGGTCGGACAAGGACATCGTCACCGTCTTCCGCGCCCTCGACAATGGAGCTCGGGCAGACGTCTTTGAGTTTGCGACCTATGAGGTAGAGGCCGCGCTCGTGCCGCTGCTCTCGACGAACGAGATGATCGAAGTCGTCGAGGCCCTCGGTGTGGACGAGGCCGTGGACCTGCTGGATCACGCACCACTCCGGGTTGCGGAGCAGGTCATCGAGAGCGCCGAGGACGAGCGCGCCGAGCAACTGCGCCGCCTGCGCAGCTACGCGCCGGATACCGCCGGTGGTGTGATGACCACGGACTTCGCGACCATCGGTCCCGACGGCAACATCGGCGATGCAATCAAGGCCCTGCGCCAAGAGGACGAGCACACGATCGAGGAAGAGGCCGGACTCTTCATCGTGGACCACGCCGACCAACCCATTGGCTGGATCTCGGATCGCGACCTAATCACCACGCCGATCCACACGCCCGTTCGTGATGTGATGGCCGAGATTCCCGTCTCGGTCTCCGCCGGTGAGGATCAGGAGGAGGCCGCGATCCTAGTGGCGCGCTACAACCTTCAGGCCTTGGCCGTGGTGGACGACGGGGGTGCTCTGATCGGCGTCGTCACCAGCGAAGATGCTGGTGAGGTCTTCGAGGAGGAGGCCGAGGAGGACATCCGCCGCCTTGTCGGTACGTCCACCGACGAGCAGACCCACCTACCGATCTTGACACGAGTCCGGCAGCGGCTGCCCCTTCAGGTGTTGACGGTGATCGGTGGTCTCGTGACCGCGTTTATCCTGCGCATCTCCATGCCTGTGCCCGAGGGCGAAGGCAGCGGGCTTAGCGCGGACGTGCTGCGCTACATTCCGATCATCATCGGCCTCGCCGGCAATGTCGGCATCCAGGCGTCGACGATCCTGGTGCGCGCCTTCGCCACGGGTGAAGTGCCACCGGACCGCGAGCGCACGGTCTTCCTTAGCGAGGCCACGACGGGCCTTCTGATCGGCCTGATCTGCGGTATTGGCACGATGATCATCGCCGCCCTAATGGAGACCCAGGTCGAGAACAGCGTACTCTTTGGCGCGACCATTGGCATCTCGGTGTTCCTTGCGGTGGCTTGGGCTTCGGTACTTGGCTCGTCGATCCCGATGGCCTGCCGCCGTCTCGGCATCGACCCCGCCATCGTCGCGGGGCCGTTCTTGATCACCCTCTCCGACATCTCAGGCATCGCCATTTTCATGCTGTCCGCCCACACTCTACTCTTCGTGGCTAGCTGACCCATGGGGACCACAAGCCTGATCAAGACGCGCAACTGGAAGATCCGACTTGGTGTTGGATCCGCGGTGGTCTTCTTGGCGCTGCTGCTGCTGCGCACCTTCGTGGTTCGACTCTACAGTGTGGAGAGCATCTCCATGGAGCCGACGATCCACGGGGATGGCGAGCAGGTGTTGGTGTTCTTTGGCGCGGCGGAAAATCTTAAGCGCTACGACATGGTTGTGATCGATCGGGGCGAGGGCGGTCCGCCGATCGTCAAGCGGATCGGCGGTCTTCCCGGCGAGGGCTTGCGCCTTGTGGACGGTGACCTATTCGTGGATGGCACACGCGCGGGCAAGCTTGGGAATCCGGCTCCGGCGGTCACGCTCTTCGACAGCGACGTGATGGAGATCGATGAGTGTTTTGTCTTTCGCTCCCAAGCGGACGGGGCTACGACGGCGGACTTCCCATGGAACACAGTCGCCCCGGATCCAGACGTGCTGTTGCAGTTGAACGCACTCTCGCTTGAGCCCGGCCGCGAGACCGGCATGATGCGCTACGCGAGCGAGCTGCGGGACAGCTATATCGATGGGGAAGGTGAGCTCGAAAAGGGGCTGCACACGGTGAATGATGCGGCGGTCGCTTTCGAGTTCCGCGTCGTTGATGTTGCGCCGGGTGCGCGGATTCGCGCGCGACTTGTGGAGGAGGGCGACACCTTCGAGGCCCTGCTCGAGATCAATGCCGACGGGGATGGTTACAGCCTTCGCATCGAGCGCAATCCGGGCGAGGTACTCGCCGCCTCACCTCTAGCGGCGGGCACTTTGCCGGACCTCGGCTCGGGGAAGAGCTCGGGCTGGCTGCGCCTAGGTCTGTCGAACGTGGACAATCGTCTGGTCGCAACGCTGCACGATGTGGAGACCTCGCAGCAGCTGCTGCACCTGCAGGCTGACTACGACGCGAATCGGCCCTACCTTGGGGCTGGCTACAACCCGGGCCAAGTGCGGGCCCGCAGTGTGGCTTCGCGGGTTGGGATCGGCGGAGAGGCGGTGCGGATGGATCTCCGCAGGGTTGAGGTCATGCGGGACCTCTTTATCATCCCTGTCGGAGAATTTGGCGTGCAGCGCTCCTTCGTCCTGGGTCCATCGGAGTACTTCCTGTTGGGGGACAACAGCTCGAAAAGTGCCGACAGCAGGCTCTGGGGACCAATTCCCGCCTCAGCGATCATCGGTCGCCCCACACGAATCGCCCTGCCTCTAGATCGCGCCCGGCCCCTAGAATAGCTTCATTCCTCATTAAGGGCTAAGCTCCGGAACCCACCGGCTCGATGGTTGTTGGAGTTATGGTGAAACCAACATCTAGTCATCCAGAGGCCTCCCCGGCCGACGAAAACGTGGACGAGGGAGTGCGGCTCATGCTGGCCTGGCAGGCTGGCGATGAGGCTGCCTTCGACCAGCTGGTCGCGGCGTACTCTGGGCGCGTTTTTGCGCTCTTGACCCGCTTCCTCGGTCAATCATCCAGGCGCGAGGACCTCGTGCAAGAGGTCTTCATCCGTGTCCTGCGCTCACGCGATCGCTACCAACCCACGGCTCGCTTCTCGACCTGGATTTATCGAATCGTGTTCAACCTGGCGACCAACGAGCGCGCCAGGTCCGCGCCCCGTCGCCACCTCTCCCTGGACCAGGTCAGCGACACCCAGGGCGGCGACCAGAGTCTCGGCGAGATGATCATCGACGAGACCAGCCAAGAACCCTCAGAGCAGCTCGAGCGCGAAGATGTCGTCGGAGCGGTGCGGGCAGCCATCGCCGACCTACCCGAGCAGCAGCGCATGGCGCTCATCCTCGCCAAGTACGACGAGCTCCCCTACACCGAGATCGCCGTGATCCTCGATTCGTCAGAGAAGGCCATCAAGTCCATGGTCCACCGCGCTCGCACTAGCCTCCGGGTTGTGCTCGAGCCCCTCTTGCGGAGCCAGGTCGGATGAGCTCTCACTGCCAAGACTTCCGCCGCCGATTGCGAGACGCCCTTGAAGGCGGCCTGCGCGGCGAGCGTTCGAGCATCGAATCCGTACGCCCCCTCGCATGGCACGAACACCTGTTCACCTGCCCCGAGTGTCGCGATCTACTGGAAGCCGAAGAGGCTCTCGAGCAGGTGCTGGCCTCCATGCCCCTGCCGGCCGTCCCCAAGGAGCTCGCCCACCGAATCCTCGAGCGCCTCAGCGTCGAGCGCATCGCCCCCGAACTCGTGGGCACTCACGGAGATCTCGACAGCCTGCTAGCGAAAGCGGATCAGGTTGAGATCCCGAATGACCTCCCAGAGCTCGTCCTGCAGAACTTGCGCGAGGCGCGTTTGGCTGCCGGAAAGGACGGCCTCGAACTCCTGCTCGACGCACTCCCCGAGCCCCTGATCCCATCCGGACTCAGCTCGAGAGTGCAGCGTGCCGTCGAGGCCGAGCGCACCGCTAACTTGGACGCACTACTCAACTTGATCCCGGCTCCCGAGGTGCCCGAAGGCCTTGCCCTTGGGATCCTTAATACACTGGAAGCCGAGCGCAGCGCGGGAACTCATGCACGTGCTGTCGCCCCTATCCTGAGGCCGCGCTTTGGCGCGGTGCGCTATGCCGCAGCCATCGCCGCGACCCTTGTCGTCGCCTTCGGCGCCTGGCGCTTGACCTCTGATGGCGGACCAAGCAATCCCCAGGAGACCGGTCGCGATGGATTTGTGAAGGTCCAGCCCGAGCCAGTGATCGACAGCTCGGACGCGCGCCTCTCCCCGCGCATGGTGGAAGAGGTGGCCGGCCTCGAGAACAGCCAAGATGCAAACTCTGAAATCGAGACTCTGCTAGCAGTAACCCTGCCCGACGCAAACGTGCTCGCTTCACTGGATGTTCTTGAGGATTGGGAGTTGCTGATGTCCGACGACATTGATCTCCTGCTCGGCTCCCTCGACGAGGCCGATGCGGAGCTCTTGTTCCTCGCGGGCGAAGACGCCGAACAGCCCACGGAAGAGGGCTAGGAGCGCACCGTGAAGTTCACCTCTAAGTTACTGGCCGCCTTGCTGCTGTTCGCACCCATGTCGATGGATGCGGGGGCCCTCGCACAGACTCCGGTCCTGATTGAGGAGGCGCCGGCCAAGGAATCCAAGGACGAGCCCACCAAGAAGCAGGGGGTCCAAGACATAGAGCCGCCCAAGCACGGAGAGCGGCCAAAGGACTCCTCCGCCGAAGAGCGCTGGAAGAGTAAGTCCGCCGACGAGCGTCGCATCTTGCTCGATCGCTTCGAGCAGCTGCGCCGACTGTCTCCCGAGGATCGCGAGGCCCTGCGCAAGCGTGCCGGCGAGCTGGCCGACCAGCGCCGCGAGCTCGAATCTGGGCTCGAGCCGGGAGTGCGCAGGAACCTCGACGACCTACCGCCCCACGAGCGGTCCCGCATCCTCCGCGAGCACCAAGTCGCCGAGCGCCGTCGCGCCGGTGAAGCGTTGCGCGAATCCCTCGATGAGGGTCCCCGCGAAATGGTCGAGGACCTCGTAGGGCAGAGAGGCGGTCCGCCGCGTCCCTT
>JBLHWM010000193.1:0-6995 GCA_047629095.1 Planctomycetota bacterium
TGGCGTGGCCGCCAGTCTTGCCGGCGAACACTTCCGACCTCGGCGGATTCATTTTTGATATTCAGTGCCGCAACGACATGACCGCTGGTCAGGGTGGTGGCGGTGGTTACGCGACGAGCGGAACCTCAGGCGTGGCGATTGTCGTGTCCGCACCGTTCAACCCATTCCCGCCCCCGGGCATCATCGCACCGGACACCCCCGGCGGCGACGCATCGACGCTTGCTCTAACGCCCATAGTCCGCGAGCTCAATCCCGACAGCGGCAACCTACGCGGTGGAGCTGGCGGAGGCGGAGGAGGCATGAGCCTCTTGCTCAGCCTCACCAATGGTTCCTTCGGCAACTGTGTGGTCGGCAAGCAGCTTCAGACTTACAATACCCACAGTGGCGGCGGCGGCGGCGGCGGCGGCGGAGCCGTTGAGCTCCAGGCCGGAAGCTTTGTTCGCATCGACGGCGTTGTGGACGCCTCGGGTGGCACAGGTGCCAGCGGTCAGAACACACCCTTCTCCTTCCTCATCCCCGACCAAGCAAGCGCTGGCGGAGGCGGCTCCGGTGGAGCCGTGCTCATCCGCTCGGTCAACGTGCAGATTGCGAGCATCGACGATCGCATCGACGTGACCGGTGGACTTGGTGGAAGGGCCGCGGGCAACCTGCCCGGCTCCATGGGTGGAATCGGTGGCCTTGGCCTAGTCCGGATTGAGTCTCCTCAAGGGCCCCAGGCAAGTCTGGAAGCAACGAAGATCAACCCCTTCGATGCGACTCCGGGCTCCGAGTCGGGTGGAGCTCTCTCCACGGCGATCCTGTCCGTTGGTCAGTACGTCAAGACCCCGAACGGCCCCTCTGGTCGCAACGGTGCTCAGTCCTGCTGGATCATCCCGTCCGGCAACTTCTTCGTTCTTAATTTCACTGAGGATGACTTCACCGACCCGCTCAACCCCGAGCTCGGTTGGGACCTCGACGTGATCCTGAACTTGCCCGGCTTTGAGCCCTTCTCCTTTCGCGACGCGAACGATGCTAACAACCCCTTCGGATTCGCTCCCGATGTGGCCTTCGGCACGGACCTCGGCGGAACCAGCCCGGCTCCTCTCGTGGTCCGCTTCCAGGGCGCACACTTCAAGAAAAAGGTCGAGAGCATCTGTGATGTGGACCTTGACGATCCTCTCGGGGTTACCGTCGTGGGCTCCCAGACTCCTTGGATGCGCCATCCTTCGGAGCTCAATGACTATTGGGACCTTGCTCTCCCCGGTGACCCGGACTTGGCTGCCCTGCGCCGCCCCAACATGTTCCGTTACCAGATTATCTTCGACGGGAACTCACCCCTTGCAAGCATCGTGGCCGGCGTGACGAACCTGAAGGTCAAGGGCACGCCCGACTGAGCGACCCCAAGCACCTCATCCAATCGTCCCTTGATGAAGACTCGGATCGTAACCGCCCGCGGCATCTTGCCGCGGGCGGACTCGTTTGTAGGTAAGTCTGGCCGCGCTGGGCTCCTTATCCAGGGCGGTCTCGTCGCGGGACTGCTGGAGGGGACGCACGCCATCGAGCGTGCAAGGGATGCCCACGGAGCCACAGTCGAGGACCTTGGAGACGCCGTGCTCGTACCCGCATTTGTCAATGCGCACGCGCACTTAGAGCTGTCCGGTTTGGCGGGCTTGGTCGAGCCCGGCGACAGCTTTCCAGCATGGGTGGGGCAAGTCTTGAAGCACCGCTTCGCTCGCTCGCCGGAGCAACTGGCGGAAGATGCCCGCGGAGGGCTAGCTCGACTCGCCCAGACCGGCACGGCCCTCGTGGGGGACATCGATTCCAGCGGTGCAACCATGAAGGCTCTCGCCAAGGCGCATGCCCAGTCCGGCCCTGCACCCGCGGTCGTCCTGCACCGGGAGGTGATCGACGCGTGGGATCCCGGCCGCACGGCAGCCGCCATGGAATCCCTCGCCCAGCCCATTCCGCCAGAGAGTGGCGCCGTGGAGGGTTATTCGCCCCACGCTCCCTACACGGTGAGTCGCGACCTCTTGGCCCTTGTGGCCGAGCAGAGGCGCAATCGGCCGGGCCCTGTCGCCGTGCACTGGGCCGAGATGGAGGAGGAGCTGACGTGGCTCGAGTCCGGCACGGGCCCGCTAGCCGCCATGCTTGGGGAGTCGCCGGGGTGCAGTGGCCTCGACCTGCTACTCGAGGCTGGTCTGCTGGGCCCCACTACGGCGCTCATCCACGGCAACCTGCCCTCGAGGGGAGAGCCCGAGAGGATTGCCAGAACGGGCGCAACGATTGTCCACTGCCCTGGCACTCATCGCTACTTTGATCGCGGCGATTTCCCCTTGGACCGCTACTTGGCCGCCGGAGTCCCGATCGCCCTTGGAACAGATTCGCTTGCGAGCAACGAGGACCTAGACCTGCTTCGGGAGGCGCGACTGTTGTGGGCGAGGCATCCAGGGATCGCTCCAGCGCAGCTGTTCGAGATGGCGACTTCGGCGGGCGCTAGAGTCCTTGGATACGCTGGGAGGGCTGGCTGCCTCGAAGTGGGGGCCATGGCGAAATGGCTCTGCGTAGAACGGGGCCCGCAGGGCGGTTCGCAGGTTGATCTGGGCGCGATTTTCGAGACGCTTTTCGTCGAGGGTTAGAGCGCAACTTCGGCAACATGATTGAACAGCACGTTTTTGGGAATTCGATCTTCTTCGGGCCGTGAGTGGGGCGATGCGGAAGTTTAGGGGAACTACGGCGGGCTACCGCTCCGTCCTAGGGCTTGCCCCCACGAGGCAAAGTTACCAAACACGTGCGTTACCGGCCCTTTCCTTGTATGGTCGGTTCTCCCCAGGTCACCCCGTGGGATCTAGTTCTCAGGCTCCTTCTCTGCCGAGATCGAGTCGGCGCGTTGAAGATGAATCCATCTTCAGCCGCCGCGGTTGCTACTAACCGGACGAATTGGGCCAAGCCCACTATCTTAAGGATCACTTCTACTATGCTCGACGGCCAGCCTCTTCTGCGCGCTCTTCGTATTGCCTCCCTATTGCTCTTGCCGATTGCACTATGGGGATGTGGCAGCGACACCAAGAAGGTGTCGGGCTCTCTGCCAGGTGGACTGGGCAACGATATGGCGATCCTATCGTGCTCCCTCGGCTGCTCGGCGGGTACCCAGGGCGTCCCGATCTCCTGTGGAAAGGCAACGGTCAAGGCGAACGAGGAGATCTCGATTGAGTTCACCCAGCCTGTGGACCTCTCGACGGTCACCAAGTCCAGCTTCCGGATCAAGGACGCCCTGACCGGGCTCTCGCCCCAGGGCGTGTACCTTCTTGACCCGAGCAACTCCCGGCGCTTGATTTTTAGGCCTCGGATCTCTTTCGACCAGACCGGCTCAGCCGAATTCGGTTTCAAGCTTGGTAACTCCTATTCGATCCGCTTGAACGGCGAGGACAAGGGCACGGGCCCCTACGTCAAGAGCACTTCGGGTCGCGCCAACATCTCCACGCTAAATTGCATTGTCTCGGTGATCCCGGGCATCGTCGACAGCTCCCCGGGCCCCTCGGATCTGAGCATCCTTGTGGATCAAGTCACAGGCTACGGCGTCGGGGGCGAGGTTCTCGGCACGGTAGAGGCCTTGGCTTCGGGCCCGACGCTCCTGGAGGATGTCTTTTCGAGCAGCACGATCCGCATGAACTTCACGGATATCATCAGCCCCGTCACCGTGATCAACCCCGGCGGTGCGACCTCACCTACCATCCGCATCGCGGTTGACCCCGATGGCCAAATTGGCGGCAGTGAGGACTGGATCGAACTGCCCGGTAAGTTTCAACTCGAGGCCGATGAAAGTACCTTGAGTTCGATCCTTACCTTCCGGCCCGACACAGGTTTCCCCTCTGCCGGCACGGGGCTGATCCCCCGCAAGATCGTCGTGGAGGTCTCCTCCGGGATCGTGGACCTGGCGGGCTCACCCCTCAGCAACCCCGGGGTCTACTCGTTCGCACCCGAGTCGCTTGCTTTTGCCGAGGTCTCGCTCCCCCTCGGAGGCGAGCAGTTCACCTCGCCGACCTTTATCGACGCAACCAGTTCCGGCGCGTTTCAGACGAATGGTCAGCTGACGCCCGGACTCGGCGGAGGAGCGGGGCGTCATGGCGGCCTGCATGTGACCCTTGCGAACTCACCCTTCATCCTGAACACCGACAGCTTCGAGGTGAAGAACTTCGGCGTGATCACCGAGGGCAGCACGCTCTTCCCTCCCTCCGACGAGCCGCCGTCGGACACGGTCACCGATGGCGTGTTTGAGTTCACGTCCCTCGAGATTGAAAGTGACGGGCAGCTCGTGCTCGAAGGTTCCAATGCGGCGCGCATCTTCGTGCGTGGCCAGGCCTTGGTCCAAGGTCAGATCTCGGCACGGGGCGGTGTCTCGGTAGACGAGACCGGCCCGAATCTTGGGCACGTCTCCTCGGACCTCCCTGGAGGCGCGGGCGGTGTCGGCTCCTTGGCTGCTGGCGATGGCGGCCGCGGCGCGGATCGACCGGACAACACGGGCACAACGCTACTCTTCCTCCAGGGCCCCGGAAATGGCATTCCCAACCCCGGCGCGGTCATTGATGGAGCGAGTGGCGAGGGACTTGGCGGCTCGGCACCTGGGCTCGGCCTCGGTGGCGGCGAAGGTGGGGTGCACTGGCCGAACAACCTGCCCACGGGTTGGGTTGAGTTTGGCGATCTCCAAGCGAATGACTTCTGCCAGTCCGACCAGGTTGCGAACCCTGGGGCCGGCGGTGGGTACGCGACAAACGGTGGAGCATCGGATGCGATCTGGCCCAACCCAGGCCTGAACGACCCCCTTGGTCTGGGCCTCATTCCCGCAACGGCTGCCGTTGGCGGCGATCCCCTGACGATTGGTGTTACCCCCGAGGTGATGGAGCTCTCTCCCGAACTCGGAAACCTACGCGGAGGCTCTGGTGGCGGCGGTGGCGGCACCCACATCTACCTGACTAGGACCACGGGACCCGCTCTTGGCGACTGCCTGAGCGGGCTGATCAACTTCTATGCCTCTCACAGCGCAGCTGGCGGCGGCGGTGGTGGTGGAGCTCTGCAACTCCAGGCTGGTAACGAGGTCCGGATTACCGGGCTGATCACCTTGAATGGTGGTGCCGGTGGTAGCGGAACGGATCCCGGTGGCATCACCCTGAGCGGCCAAGCCACACCCGGCGGAGGTGGCTCCGGCGGCGCGGCCTTGATCCAGGCGCGCCAGGTGCTGCTCGCCTCACTTACGACTTCTGTGGACGTCTCCGGTGGCGCTGGTGGACTTGGTGCAGGGCTCTCCACCGGGGGTACCGGAGGAGCTGGCATCCTTCGCATTGAGTCGGAGTTCCCGGTCGATCCCCTTGTCGCTGCGCCTAAGCTCGCACCTTACGACCCCGTTTTGGGGTCCGAGTTCGGTGGCGCGGACTCCAGCAACATCTTTACGGCGGCAAACTGGGTCGCGGACGAGTCCGGTCCCGGCACGCGATCGGGTAGCCAGTCCTGCTGGTTGCGTCCCAATGGCTTCTTCTTTCAGATCTCCTACAAGGAAGATGACTTCACGGATCCCCTGGCACCTGTACTGGGTTGGGACATGCAGATCTTTGCACCCACAGATCCGGGGACGTCCTTCTCGTACCGCGACAAGAACGACATAAACAACCCCTTTGGAGACTCTCCCCAGGTGCTGTTCGGGTCCGACCTAGGTGGTCTTGCCGGCGCGCCCGTGATCGTGCGCTTCCAGGGTGCCCGCATCGCTGAGGTGCCCGAGGACCTGTGCGACGCGGACTTTGTAGAGAATGGCGGGTCAATCTCCACGCAGTCTCTGACAGCTTGGGTCCGTCACCCCGCCGAGCTCAACACGTATTGGGAGGCGGTCTTTCCCGGGGATCCCCAGGAGGTCAAAGCGCGTCGCTCCAACATTATTCGCTACAGCATCTTGTTTGATACGGCTTCCGCGAACGCCCCCGCATTTGGTGGCGTGGAGTCGTTCGAACTCCTCGCCCTTCCCGATTGATCCGGATTGTCCCGACGTTCAGCCGGGAAGACTGCCGGTTAGTGCCGGTTTTCGATAGGCTTTGGGGGAGTCGAGCAGACGCTCGACTCCCCCAAAGTCATTCTGTTCCCAACCGAGCCCACTCCATCGTGCCTGTCCAAGACTCCCTCCTCCCCGCGACGCCTTCGGCGGGCGTGCTCGATGCAATCCGCAGCGCAAAAATCGTGCTGCTAACCGGGCATGAAAACCCCGACGGCGACTGCATCGGTGCACAAGCCGCCTTTAGTCGCGTGCTCGAGTCCCTTGGCAAGCAGGTAATCATCCTGAACCCCGATCCACCCGAGGCAGCCTTCGATTACTTGAGCGATCAAGTGCCGTACGGAACCTTCGGCGGTGGCGAGGTGCCGGAGCACGATCTCTGCGTGTTGATGGACATCTCCGAGCTCGGCCGCTGTGGTGGCCTGGCTGGCCCCCTTGAAGCTCACCCTTCGACCAAGCTGGTGGTGGACCATCACGTTCACCATGGGGAAGAGTGGTGGGACATGGCCTTCGTGGACCGCAGCGCTTCCGCAACCGGAGTGCTGGTGTACCGCTTGGCCAAGGCCCTTGGCGTCGAGTTGGATTTGCTCGCCTGCCATGGCGTGTTCACCTCACTCGTGACAGACACGGGTTGGTTCAAGTACAGCAACACCGACGCCGAGACCCTGCGCGTCGCATCGGAAATGGTCGCCGGCGGAGTCGAGCCCGACCGCCTGTACGCCTCGATTTTCCAACGCAATGCGGCCGCCCTACCCGGTGACATCGGCGCTCTACTGGCCAACTTCGAATACGCCGGCAACGGCACAATCGCCTTGGTCGTCGCCGACCCTGCCCATGGCCCCTTCGAGAGCAACACGGATGTCCTGCACGACATCCTGCGCTCCGTGGAGCAGATCGAGATCGTGCTCTTCCTGCGCCAGACTTCCGACGGACGCATCAAGCTGTCGGCCCGCTCGAAGAACGACTGGAACGTAAACGCACT
>JBLHWM010000194.1:0-6965 GCA_047629095.1 Planctomycetota bacterium
GCCTCTATCTTCTCCACGAGCTGATCTACCCCCTTGGCTTGGTCACCGCCGGCTTCCTGTGTGGGCTCTTCGCCCTACGCGGACGCGCAGATAGCGCGGATAGCACTCTGGGCATCTTCGCCAAGCGCGCACTGCTCGCCACGATTCCCGCTCTGCTCATCCTGCCCCAGGGCGGAGTCCTAGAGCGAGGCGGCTACTTCATGACCATGGCGCCCCTGCTCGCGATCCTCATCGCCATCGCAGTGCATGCCGCCTGGCAAGCAGCAAAGTCCCAAGCCGCCCGCAACCTACTGTTCGCACTCTGCGCAACCCTTGTTGCCATCCAAGCCCACCAAGCCCTCAGCGCACGCGCAGATTTCCGAGCCGCTGCCCCCGACGCCCGCAACTGGGCCACCCAAGTCGCCGCCCTTCTGCAACCCGGCGACAAGATCCTCGTCTCCGACTTGGCTCGCAACCTAGCCCTGACCATGGCGACCAAGGGCATCTACGTCCGCGACCTCAAACGGGACCTAGACCTAGTCCCCCAGGGCCTGCGAACAGAGACCTTGAAGAGCCGCCTAGCCGAGCGCGTCCAAGACAAGGAGTTCCCCGGCGACCTCTGGCTAGACAGCGCGCTTCTACCCGGGCTCCAACAAGCCGACCTAGCCCAAGTACAAACCATCTGGCCCGAAGACTGGCGCAACACCCTGCTCCGTCTAAGCAAGATCTCCCCGGCCATTCCCCTCACACTCGTGAAGTTCGAGGATGGCACCTCTCTACTCAGAATCCAGTTCCGGCCCAACAAGGCAATCCGACCTAGCCAGTAGAGTAAGGAGAGCTGTAAGAGCTAGAGAGAGACACCCCACCAAGCAAGAGCACCCCCCATGGAATACCTAAGCGACTTCTTCCAGCAGATCGGCCCGACCATCACCGAGCTAGACTACACCCCGCTCTTGCTCGCCCTGATCTGCGGTGGTGCGATCGGCTTCGAACGCGAGCTCAGTGGCCGCGCCGCCGGACTCCGCACGCACATCCTAGTCTGCCTAAGTTCGACCCTCCTGATCCTCACGTCACGCGGCATCGCCGACGCGGGCATCAACCTGCCCGAGGCCGCCCGGGTCGTCTTCGATCCAAACCGCATGGGCGCTGGCATCGTAACGGGCATCGGCTTCCTCGGCGCGGCGACCGTCTTGCGCAGCGGCGACATGCTGCGCGGCCTGACCACCGCCGCTTGCATCTGGTTTGTCGCGGGCCTGGGTATCGTGATTGGCACGGGCCAATACGGCTTCGCCATCGTCGGTACGCTGATGGTCCTGTTTGTTCTCACCGTGGTCAACCGCCTCGTCGGCTTGGTCAAGCCTGTCGTCTACAGGCGCCTGATTGTCATTACGACCTCGTCGGAGATTGAGCCCCAGGTAGCGTCTGTCAGTGCGGCCCTCAACCGTCACAAGATGCGCATCATCGACATCGCCAGCGGCCACTCAAATGAGACGGGACGCCACGAGCTGATCTTCTACATCTCCCTGAAGAACAGCTTCCAAGCGCCCCGACTTACGGAAGAGGTCGGTGCCATGGCCGACGTGCTCTCCGCCCGCTGGAAGCAGATCGACGGATAAACTCCCTTGCGACATTAGCGACTCTCGCTATAGTCGAACCATCGCGGAACGGCGCGCACGACTCAACCGTCGCCGTCGATTCCATTTTTGTCACTACCAATTGCCCCTGGAGGGAAGCCATGTCAAACACCAAGAACAAGACCATTGTGAGCTTCACCTCCACCTCCTTCGGGAACTAAGGCAAGTCGCGCAGTAAGCGCGACACCCAAGATTTCCTGGGCGGTGTGAGGTTTGGAACCATCACTTTGCGCCACCGGTCTAGCTGCGCTCTCCATGCGAGGGAGTGGACCGAAACCGGTGCGTGAGCCGGAGCTCGAGATGCGAGCTCCCCACCAAACACACCCTTCCGGATCCAGCATTGGACGAAAACGATAAACGCTCTACCCAGCAAAAACACCGCAGACAAGTGAAGAAGCAGCGCAGCCGTGAGGAGCTGCGCCTGCTAAAAGAGAACTCGAAACGGAGGCGGTCAGGCTCGAACTCGGGCCCCCGCCGCAAGCAAGTGGATTGGGCCCGCGAAGACAGCGAGCCCAACTTTCAGGCGATGAAGCCCGCACCCCAGCTCGATCTGAAGCAGGCCAAGCAAGAGGCCGCCGAGAAGGCCGAGCGAGAGGCGCAGCTCGACCACGAGAACCTACCTAGGGCCCTCGTGGTCTCGGTCTTCATGGACCGCGTTCGAGTGTCCTTGGACGGCAGCGACCAGATGGTCATGCTGAGTCCCGATGGCCCGCGGCCAGCCGTGGGCGACAGCGCGTACGTCCAAGACGACGGCCAGGGCAACCTGCGTCTCGCCGGGCTTGCCGAGCGGCGCACTGTGCTCTCTCGGCCCGATCCCCAGACGCGCCATAAGGCCCTAGTTCTGGCTGCAAACGTCGATACAGCGGTCATCGTGGCCTCCGCCAAGGCACCGGGTTTCCGTCCGGCGCTTATCGATCGCTGCCTAATTGCCATCTGGCACGGTGGCGCGACGCCTATGGTCTGCCTTAACAAAGTAGACCTGATCGACGCCGAGCAGCGCGGTGAGATGGAGGCGCGCCTCAAGGCCTACGGCGACCTGGGAATCGAAGTCCTGCTGACCTCGACCGAGACCGGCGAGGGTGTCGCAGAGCTGACCGAAGGACTCTCCGGCAAGACCTGCGTGCTGCTTGGGCACAGCGGCGTCGGGAAGTCCTCGCTATTGAATGCCATGGACCCCGAGCGCGAGCGGCGCACCAGCCATGGCCGCGAGTTCGATGGCAAGGGGCGCCACACGACGACGGCGTCCGAGCTGGTGGAGCTCGCCGACGGCACGCGCCTGATTGACACACCGGGCGTGCGCTCCTTCGGGCTCTGGGAGATCCAAGGTGACGAGGTCCAAGACTACTTCCCCGAGCTCGCCCAGGTCGCGGGCTCCTGCCGCTATCGAGACTGCAGCCACCTGGTCGAACCAGGCTGCGGCGTTCCGGCTGCCATCGCAGAGGGGACTCTGCACGAGGCCCGCTTCGAGGCCTACCGGCGCATCCGCGCAAGCCTCGAAGTGTGAACGCTTCCCACCGAGCACGACCCTGTCCATCTCCCAAAGATCTTGGCCGATGGGCGGGGTTCGTGCTCGGTCTTTTCCCTGGGTCTACCCCGAAACAATTCCTCGTTTCTGCACGCTTTGATCAGGCGCCTCGCCGAGAATCGTAGCCATGCGACGACTCTGCATAATGACTGCCGCACTTCACCTTCGTCTAGGCGCTAGCGTTTCTAACGCCATGACCAGCTACGGCAACCTACATGGGACCCAACCCGAGATGAATGCCCTCGGCTACCTCGACTCGGGTAGGGATTAACTCGCCCATGGAGACGATTCCCCTTGGCCGACTCGCGGTCGCGTTCCTTCCCGTGGCCCTAGTCATCGGACTGCTCTGGCACTGGAGACTCGACCATCGAGCGGCCCTAGTCGCTGTGGGGCGCATGCTCTTGCAGCTGCTCTTGATCGGCTACGTGCTGGTCTTTCTGTTCGAGGCCCAGAACGGCTTGGTGATCCTTGGTGCCCTCTCCGTGATGTTGCTAGCGGCCAGCTGGATCGCCTTGGGGAACTTAGCGGGCCCATTTCGCATCCTGTTCCCCAAGTCCCTGGCTGCCATAGGATTGGGCGGCGGCGCCGTGCTGCTGGTCATTACCCAAGGCGTACTGGGCTTGGATCCATGGTTTGATCCCTCCAAGATCATCCCTTTGGCAGGCATGATCTTCGCCACGTCGATGAACAGCGTCAGCCTGGCGGGCGAGCGCATGGAGTCCGAAGTGGCGAAGGGCATAGGCTTCGTCGCCGCGCGCTCGATCGCCATGCGCGCTTCCCTGATCCCGATCACGAACTCGCTACTCGCCGTCGGTCTTGTCTCTCTGCCCGGCATGATGACAGGCCAGATCCTCTCGGGCGTCTCGCCCTTCATCGCGGCGCGCTACCAGATCATGGTCATGTGCATGATCTTCGGGGCGGCGGGCATCTCGGCCGCTCTCTTCCTGACCATCGCGCGCAAGGAACTCGAGTAGGCCGCTGCCCGGACGGGGTGCTAGTAGCCCAGGCTTGCCAACTTCTGAAAGCCCGCGTCGAAGGCGTCAACTAGGCTGTCGACCTCGGTCTCCCCCATCACAGTGGAGAGCGCGACCGAGCAGGTGTTGATCATCATGAAGCCCGAGTCGAAGAGGTGGTCCAGCATGATCTTCAGCTGAGCGTTCTCCTCCGGAGTCGCGTAGGCCTCGCGGTAGTTGCGGGGTGCGTCCGCTTTGAAGTGGATGCGGAACATCGAGCCGCCCCCGGTAACGCACGCCTTGACACCTGACTTGGCGATGGCAGCTTCGATGCCCGTCTTCGCCCGGACGGCCAGGGCGTTGAGCTTGTTCACTGCCGCCTGGTCAAACAAGCGCATCGCGGTCAGGCCCGCGGTCATCGTAATCGGGTTTGCGGAGAAGGTACCCGAGTGTGGGAAGAGCACCTTTTCGGCGAGCGGGTTCATGACGTCCATGACCTCCGCGCGACCCGCAATGGCACCCACGGGGAAGCCGCCGCCGATCGCCTTGCCGAGAGCGGTGAGATCTGGCCCCACGTCATACCAGTCTTGGGCACCGCCGAACTCCGAGCGGAAGGTGACGACCTCGTCAAAGACCAAGAGGGCGCCATTCGCCGTGGTCCACTCCCGTAGAGCCGCGACGAACTCCGGGTCCGCGGGGCTAAGCCCAACGCGGTGTGGCATGGGATCGAGAAGCACACAGGCAATCTCGTGCTTGTGCTCGTCGAGCAGAGCCTTGGCGCGCTTTGGGTCGTTGAACGGAATCACAACTACATCCGCCAGGGCGTTGGCAGGTGTGCCGTAGGCAACGGGCAAGCTGGCAGGATGATCGACGTCGCCCCAGGCATCGGGCTTGGACGTCTGGCTGACCTCGGCGTAGTCGTACTGGCCGTGGTAGGCGCCCTCGACCTTGGCGATCTTGGCGCGACCGGTGAAGGCGCGTGACGCCTTGATGCAGGCCATGATGCCCTCGGTGCCAGAGTTCACAAAGCGCAACTTCTCGAAGCCCGGGTTACGGCTGCAGAGGTACTCCGCGAACTCGATCTCGACCTCGGTGGCCAGGGTGAACGCAGTACCGCGACTCAGCTGCTCGGTGACCGCGGCGACGATGTCAGGATGCGCGTGGCCGTGCAGGAGAGACGCCATGTTGTTCGAGCAGTCGATGCGCTGCACGCCCTCGATGTCCGTCACCACGCAGCCCTTGGCGAAGTCCGCGTAGAGCGGGTGCGGCGAGCGCAGCACCGTGTTACGGCTCACGCCACCGGGCAGGATCTTTTGGGCACGCTGGTAGAGTGCGGCACTTTTGGACAAATCGCTGGAGCTACTCATTGGTCGGATGGATGCTGTCGGAGCGGCTTTAGGCCGCTGGAGTCCCAATCGGGAGCAGGGGCGCACCAGTGCGCTCTTGCACATACGCGAAGGTCACACCAGGACTGAGTTCGACCAACTGGAAGCCGGCCGGGGTCACGTCGATCACGGCGAGGTCCGTGTAGATGCGGCTGACCACGCCGGGGCCGGTCAGAGGGAAGGTGCAGGCCTCGACTAGCTTCGGGTCGCCCTTCTTGGTGCAGTGCTGGGTGACGACGAAGATGGACTTCACGCCGGCCACGAGGTCCATGGCGCCGCCCACTGCGGGGATCGCATCGGGCCCGCCAGTGGACCAGTTCGCAAGGTCGCCGTTCTGGGCAACTTGAAGCGCGCCGAGCACACACAGATCGATGTGCCCGCCACGAATCATGACGAAGCTGTCGGGGTGATGGAAGTAGCTCGCACCGGGGATCGCTGTCACCTGGCGCTTCCCGGCATTGATCAGCTCGGGCTCGCCTTCACCTGGCTCGGGGGAGGGCCCCATGCCAAGCAGGCCGTTCTCGGTGTGGTAGATGAACTCGCGGCCCTCGGGCACGAACTTGGCGATCAGCTCGGGGATACCGATGCCGAGATTCACGTAGGAACCGTCGGGGATGTCTTGGGCGACGCGGCTCGCCATCTCGTCCCGAGTCAGGCCCGGCTGTGTTGGATTTGCAGTCACGGGTAAGAGACTCCTGCGGCGACCAGGGCCGACTCGTGGGCGGGGTTGGCAATGGTGACGACGCGGTTCACGAAGAGGCCCGGCGTAATCACGATCTCGGGATCGATGTCACCGGGCGCGACTAGCTCACGGGTTTGAACGATCGTCACCTTGGCGGCGGTCGCCATGGCGGGCGCGAAGTTTCGCGCGGTCTTGTTGTAGATCAGGTTGCCATGGGTGTCGGCCTTGTGCGCCTTGATCAAAGCGAAGTCGGCGGTCAGTCCGAGCTCGAGCACGTAGTCGCGATCACCAAAGGTCTTGCTCTCCTTGCCCTCAGCGAGGGGCGTGCCCACGGAGGTTGCTGTATAGAAGCCCGGGATGCCCGCACCGCCTGCGCGGATGCGCTCGGCCAGGGTCCCCTGGGGTACGAGCTCGAGCTCGATGAGCCCGGCCTTGTACAGCTCGGGGAACACCGTCGAGTTCATCGACCGCGGGTAGGAGCAGATCATCTTCGCCACGCGCCCCGCCTTGATCAGCGCGGCCAAGCCCACCTCACCACTGCCCGTGTTGTTGTTCACGACGGTGAGGTTCTTGGACCCCTGGTCGATCAGCGCGTGGATCAGCTCGACGGGGCTACCGGCCTCCCCGAAGCCACCGATCATGACCGTAGCGCCGTCGAAGATGTCGGCCACGGCATCTTCGACGCTGGTGACTTCTTTGTTGATCATGGCTTGTGGATCCGGCTTAGGAGGTCGCCTCGGCGGCGCCTTGGGGCTGGTTGGCCGTGGTGCGCTCGTAGTCGAACAGGCCGGCCTCGTCGTAGATCAC
>JBLHWM010000195.1:0-6936 GCA_047629095.1 Planctomycetota bacterium
AAAGCTACGTCTGATAATGTGCGTTATGTTGCACTTGGGATTGCGGCCAGGAGGGGAGGTCGATACCGGGTTTGGCCGGGTCCCCTAGTTCCCTATCCAAACAACTTGCTAGAGTCCCGCGACCAAGCATTCCCCATGTTCTTGGCAAGCAGCTACTGCACATCGATCTGATGCTCCTCTCTGGGCTTGGTCGCCGGTTGCCTTCCTTGGCTCAGCTTCGAGCGACTCCTCTATGACATCTGACTCCACTCCCACCAACGGACAGCAACGCGTCCGGGGCCTCTACTTTGACGAGCTCACGGTCGGACAGGTGTTCGCTTCCGAGTCGCGCGTGATTAGCGAGGCTGACATTGCCGATTTTGCCGGGGTATCTGGTGACGACAATCCCGTGCACACGGATCCGAGCTTCGCGCGCCGGACGGCCTTTCGCGGATGTGTCGCCCATGGTGCACTCAGCATGGCAGTCGCCACCGGGCTGGGCTGGCGAACAGGTATCTTCGTGGAGACCCTGCAGGCCATCGTCGAAAACAACGCGCGCTTTGTTGGCGCCGTTCGACCCGGTGATGAAGTGCGCCTCGAGCTCGAGGTGGCGGAACATGAAGAAGACCCTGCGCCGAAGCGTGGCCACGTGCGGATGTTGACTAGGCTCTTCAATCAAAGGGACGAGCTCGTGGTTGAAGGCACCTGGCTGTGCCTCTTCAAGCGAAACCCCGCCTCCTAAACTGCGCTCCAACGCGCCTCCCCCATGACTGAAAAAAAGACCTGCTTCCTCAACAAAGAACGTCCCTGCGACCTGACTTGCAAGGCGGCCTTTGAGGTGGACGATCCCGTCGACAACGTCGACTGCCACTTCGTCTGGCTTGCCTATCACTTTGGTGAGGGCATGTTCGAGCTCAAGAACATGATGCAAGGCGGCGGTCCTGGTTCGGTCCCATTTCCTGGTGGCGGCCCCGGCCCCGCTGGTGGACCTGGTCCCGGTAAGGGACCGAGTAGCAATAACTAACTAAGGCACTCTAGACTCAGTTGTCCTCGGACTCGAAGCACTCCGCGGAGATAAGCTTCGGCTGCCCGCTTTCGGGCCAATCCAGGGTGAGTACGGTCCCCGTTGGGATGATGCGCTGAAGGGACTCGTCCTTGCCGAGTGCACAGGCTAAGGCGCAGCGAAGCACATGGCGGTGGGCAACGATAGCAACGGTCTGCTCGGGATATTGCTTGGCGATCCTGACTAGGCTTTTGGTGACGCGCTCGAGCAGCTCGTCAAGGCTCTCGCCTCCCTTGGGCTTTTGGTCCCAGGGACTGAGATTCCATGACTCGAACGCACCCGGAAAGAGCCGCTCGAGTTCTTCGTAGGTGAGCTTGGCCCAAGCTCCACGCTCAATCTCTCGCAGCTCGGGTTCGGTTTGGACGGACAAGTTCCTTGACGAGGCGATGAGCTGCGCGCCGTATGCGGATCGTGAGAGTCCGGTCGAGAACACCTGGTCGATCTGTTCCGCACGGAGGAACTCAGCCGCTCGGCGAGCCTCGGCTTCCCCGTGCTTGGAAAGGGGGACATCGAGGCAGCCGTAGATTCGGCTCCTCCAATCGGAATGGACTTGGCCATGTCGGATGAGTTGGATTCGGGAGGTCATGAGGTAAATCTACGTTGAGGTTGAGTATTTTTTCATCTCAAAAGCCTAGGAATGTTGGAGTCTGAGCCTAGGAAATCGGCTCCATGGATTGTCCAGGTATGCCCGGCGCAGTACGCTCTTGCCGTATCAATCCCCATGGCCTGGCCGGAGCACCCTGGCTCCCCCACTGTCATGCCCCCCCACTACCCTCCCTTATTAAGGTTCGGCTTGTCCGAACTAGCCACCCCATGCTGAGCTGGATTGAACGATTTGTAAGTTCATCGGTAGGCAGGAAAGCGCTCATGGCCCTCACAGGTTTGATGCTGATCGGATTTCTGATCGCTCACCTTGCGGGCAACTTGAGCCTCTTTGCTGGAGACGGCGGGACCGCGTTTGACGCCTACGCCCACGCAATCTCAAGTCTTCCGATCCTCCCTATTGCCGAGGCAGTCCTTGCCCTCTTGTTCCTCGGACACATCTACCTGGCCGTCAAGACGACCCTTGAGAATCGCCGCGCGCGACCACAGGGCTACGAGGTCACCGGGACCCACGGCAAGAAGAGCTTTGCCTCTAAGACGATGTTCCCCACGGGCGTTGTGATCTTGCTCTTCCTGATCAAGCACCTCTGGGATTTTCGTCTACAGAAGGAGAGCTTCGAAGAGGCGCCCTATGCCTCGGTGCAGCACGCCTTGAGCGACCCTCTCACCGCAAGTGTCTACATGTTGGGCATTTTGGCCCTGGGCATTCACCTCTCCCATGCCTTCGGCAGCGCCTTGCAGTCCTTGGGTTTTAACCACCCTAAGTACACGCCTGTCCTGCGCGTTAGTGGCAAGGTTTTGGCCGTGCTTTTGACCCTTGGGTTTATCTCCATTCCAATCTACTTCTGGCTCGGAGGATCAAACTCATGAGTTCTCAATTCAAGCTGGACTCAGCGTGCCCAACCGGCCCGATTGAATCCCGTTGGGACAACCACCGCTTCGAAATGAAGCAGGTGAACCCGGCGAACAAGCGCAAGTTCAACATTCTTATTGTGGGCACGGGGCTCGCGGGCGGCGCAGCCGCTGCGACCCTCGCAGAGCTCGGCTACAACGTGACGAGTCTCTGCATCCAGGACTCTCCGCGCAGGGCCCACTCGATTGCGGCCCAGGGCGGGATCAACGCGGCGAAGAACTATCCCAACGATGGCGATAGCGTCTACCGCTTGTTCTACGACACCGTCAAAGGTGGAGACTTCCGCTCGCGAGAGTCGAACGTTTACCGCCTTGCTCAAGTGTCGAACAACATCATCGACCAAGCAACGGCCCAGGGCGTCCCCTTCGCCCGTGAGTATGGTGGTCACCTTTCGAACCGCTCTTTCGGTGGTGCCCAGGTGAGCCGTACTTTCTACGCCCGTGGCGCAACGGGACAGCAGCTCTTGCTCGGTGCCTACTCGGCGATGAATCGCCAGATTAGTGCCGGCAACATCGACATGCGACCCCGTCGCGAGATGCTCGACCTGGTCACGATTGACGGAGTTGCCCGCGGGGTGATCTGCCGCAACTTGATCACAGGCGAGCTCGAGCGCTACGCGGCTGATGCGGTGCTACTTTGCACCGGTGGCTACGGCAACGTGTTCTACCTCTCCACGAACGCCAAGGGTTCGAACGTCACCGCCTCATGGCGCGCCCACAAGCGCGGTGCACTCTTCGCAAACCCCTGCTTCACCCAGATTCACCCGACCTGCATCCCCGTGTCGGGAGACCACCAATCGAAGCTCACGCTCATGAGTGAGAGCCTTCGCAACGATGGCCGCATCTGGACACCTAAGAAGAAGGGTGACAGTCGCCCTGGCGATCAGGTCCCCGAGGACGAACGTGACTACTACCTCGAGCGTCGCTACCCCGCCTTCGGAAACCTTGTTCCCCGTGACGTTGCCAGTCGCGCAGCCAAGGAGCGCTGTGATTCAGGCTACGGCGTCGGTAACTCCAAGCAGGCTGTCTTCCTTGATTTCAAGGAGGCGATTGCCCGTGACGGTGAGGATGCAGTGCGCGCGAAGTACGGCAACCTCTTCCACATGTACGAGAAGATCACCGACGAGAACCCCTACCAGCGCCCCATGCGGATCTTCCCCGCGGTGCACTACACCATGGGCGGTCTCTGGGTGGACTACAACCTACAGAGCACGATCCCTGGACTCTTCGTTCTTGGTGAGGCCAACTTCTCAGACCACGGTGCAAACCGGCTCGGTGCAAGCGCACTGATGCAGGGTTTGTCCGATGGCTACTTCGTGATTCCCTCTACGGTCTGTGGGCACTTGGCTGGTGCAAATCTTCAGCCTGTCTCCACGAGCCACGCAGCATTTGCGGCGGTGGAGAACGAAGTGCGCGAGAAGACCGACAAGCTACTTAGCATTGGCGGATCGCGAACCGTGGACTCCTTCCACCGCGAACTTGGACTCACGATGTGGGACAAGTGCGGCATGTCTCGATCGGAATCAGGGCTCAAGGAGGCCGTGGAGAAGATCCGCGGGATCCGCGAGGCCTTCTGGGGAGATGTGAAAGTTCTCGGCGACTCCGACAACCTGAACCAGAGCCTCGAGAAGGCCGGCCGCGTCGCCGACTTCCTGGAGTTTGCCGAGACCTTTGCGGTGGACGCTTTGAACCGGGCCGAGTCCTGCGGCGGTCACTTCCGCGAAGAGAGTCAGACCGAAGAGGGCGAGGCCCTCCGCGATGACAAGAACTTCGCTTACGCCGCAGCCTGGGAGTACCAGGGTGTTGGCAATGACTCGACTCTACACAAAGAAGATCTCAGCTTCGAGTACGTGAAGCTTGCACAGAGGAGCTACAAGTGAGCGAACGCATCATGAAGTTGAACCTCCGTATTTGGCGTCAGAATGACAGCCACGCGGAAGGTGCTATTGAAAACTACGAGCTGCCCGGAGTTTCGAGTGACATGTCCTTTTTGGAGATGCTCGATATCCTCAATGAGCAGCTGATCGGCGAAGGCAAGGAGCCCGTCGCCTTTGACCACGACTGCCGCGAAGGTGTGTGTGGGTCGTGCGGAGCGATGGTCAACGGCCAGGCCCACGGACCCGATTCCGAGACGACTCTCTGTCAGCTGCACATGCGCCGCTTCCAGGACGGCGACACGGTTCAGGTCGAGCCATGGCGCTCTGCAGCATTCCCCGTCCTGAAGGACCTAGTGGTTGACCGCAGTGCGTTCGACCGCATCCAGCAGGCCGGTGGGTATGTCTCGGTGGGAACTGGCTCTCCGCCCGACGCCAACTCGGTGCCAATCCCCAAGGATGACGCTGAGGCTGCCTTCGACTATGCAGAGTGCATCGGTTGCGGCGGATGTGTGGCAGCATGCCCCAACGGTGCGGCCATGCTCTTTACGGCTGCCAAGGTGGCGCACCTGCAGAAGCTTCCCCAGGGGCAGCCCGAGCGAGAGCGTCGTGTCCTCTCCATGGTAAGTACTATGGACAAAGAGGGTTTCGGTGCCTGTACCAACCACTATGAATGCACAGCGGCGTGTCCGAAGGGAGTCCCCATCGACGCGATCGCGACCATGAATCGTGAGTACCTTCGCGCTACATTCCTTTCCAAAGAGGGAGTCTAGAACTCCTGGCGTTACTCTCCCGCCACGGGCTTTGCCCCTGGCGGGCCCGTCTCGGTCCCCGACCCATTCCTATGGGCTGTTGGGGATCAGGACGGGGATAAACGCATTCGGCATGGGGATTGCATACTACTTACCGGTGCACTCCTGGCTGCCCTCGATCACAAAAGGCTCCCAAGCTCAATCAACCCTCTAAAACCTAGAATCGCCCTGCGGCGACTGATCCTCATGAAGAAATTAATTTTCTCAACTGCACTCCTCATCGGAGGCGGACTCGCGCTTTCGAACGTGGCCGCCGGACACGGTGGTACCTACCGCGGTCCTGGTGACACAGTTCCTCCCGCAGCAGGCGGCGGCGGCGGCGGTGGCCCCGCCAGCCCCGGTACCCCCGGTGGCGGTAGCCCCGCATCTCCCTCACCGGGCTCTCCCGGTTCTCCTGGACCCGCTTCACCCGGCAGCCCCGGCGGCGGCCCTGCAGGTGGCGGCGCGTCCGCAACTGGTGGCGGCGACACGGGACCCGACCTGACCCTGTGGTCCTTCTGGTGGGAGTTCAACAAGGATCCCTACATCAACCTTAAGGATGCGATCAACGCCGGCGGCACTACGACCGGATCCGGTGATTGGTTCCTTGGTCGCGGTGAAGAGACCGAAGCTCGTGACTCGATGGCGCCTTCGGCCCAGGACATTCAGAACAAGATCGTCCCGGCTCTGCTGACCGCCCTAGAGAATGAGTCTCACAACGATATCGTGACGGGTTCCATGATGGCCTTGGCCAAGATTGGCGACGAGACCGACGCAGAGGGCAACTCTAAGTTTGCGGAAATCTTCACTGGCTTCCTGACGGACGGCAACCAAGAGATCGCCGAGACCGCTTCTATTGCACTCGGAATTCTGGCTAACGACGCTTCGGTTTCGATCCTCAACGATCTGCTCCAGGACACTCCTGCTGGCCGTAAGTTGGTTGGTAGCAACGAAGTCAACAACCGTACCCGGGCCTTCTCTGCCTACGGCCTCGCCCTTGTGGGCAGCCGCACCCAGGAAGAGGTGATCCGCCAGTCGATCTTCGCCAGCCTGCAGTCCACTCTTGAGTCCGACGACTCTTCGACCCGCGACATCAAAGTTGCTTGCTTGATTGCTATGGGCCTTGTTCCCATGCAGAAGCTTGGCTATGACGCTGCGGAAGTTGTTGAGGGCGCTGAAGCTGATGCTGACGCACAAGCTCAAGCTGGTGTAATCACCCGCGAAGGTCAAATCAACTACCTGCTCGAGTACTTCCAGAACGATAGGAACCACTACAACGTTCGTGCTCACGCTCCCACCGCTGTCTGTCGTCTTCTTGAAGGCACAGCCAACGAGACAGCTAAGGAAGCTGCTGCAGATATCTTCCTGAAGACTCTTAAGAGCAAGGACAAGAAGGTTGTGATCCAAAGCTGCACGCTTGCCCTCGGCCAGCTTGGAGATGCGGACCCGGATGGCATCGACAAGGAGATCCGCAAGGCTCTCATGTCTGTGAAGGACACGGTGACTGACACCCAGGCGCGTAACTTCGCTGTGATTGCTCTTGCCCAGGCTGCTTCCCGTAAGGATTCTGGAGACCCCAGCTCAGCCATCAAGGAAGTCAGCAAGTACTTCATGAAGGAGCTCTCCCGCGGCAAGGTTGCAGTTCGCCCTTGGACTGCCATCGCTATCGGTATCTTCGGTCGCGAGCTTGGTGTGGACGCACCTGCTGATTTGA
>JBLHWM010000196.1:0-6924 GCA_047629095.1 Planctomycetota bacterium
GTTGCCATCATTGCCCCCCGATTGGAAGCAACTCCGTCGATGGCCAAGTCTGTCAGCTTGCCTGCGTCGGTCCAGTCAGGGGAAGAGGGTGGCAACTTTGCTCGCGCTCTCGAGTCCGCGGAGCTTGCCCTCGAGCGTGGGCAATTCGAAGTCGCTCGCTTCCAGATCGGCCGCGCACTCGAGCGCGATCCCAAGGCGCTGACCGCCTGGGAGATGCGCAAGCGACTCGCCGTTGCCACGGACGACCGCGACGACGAGATCTATTGCCTACACCGCTACTTCCAGCTGAGCGTTGCCCAGGGCGCGCCCAAGAAGAAGATCAAGGAGCTACGCGCGGCCCTCGAAGCAACCGATCCTCTCGCTGCGGATCTACTTGGCCTGAAGGAGCGCTTTCTCGACAAGCTGATTCCACTGGCCGAGGCCTACGACAAGGACGACCGTCCCCACAGCGCGATTCGCGTCTTCAAGGAGATCCTCGCTCTCGATCCCGACAACCAGATGGTGCGCGACGCTATTGAGCGCATCGCATCGGCGCCGGACCCGAGCCTCGCCGCCGATGCCAAGCCCAAGGACCTGCTGGCCGATGTGAGTGAAGAGTGGGTGGCCGAGTTTGACGCCAAGCACAGCGACTGGAGCTCCAAGGCGAAGGAGGACCGGGACAACTACACGACGTACACGGACGCCGGCTACGAGGTCATGGTTCGCGCTGCCGAGGCCATGGAGCAGATGAACGCCTTCTACCGCATCTTCTTTAGCTACGGCACGGAAGAGGACGGCGGAAGCGTTCCCAAGATCAGCCTGCACATCTTCAAGGATCGGGACGAGTACCTCGAGAAGGGCATCGGTCCTCCGGTCGAATGGTCCGCCGGCCACTTCACGGGCAACGCCGTGGAGACCTACATCGGCGGCGGTGGCTTCGAGGGCATGACCAACACGCTCTTCCACGAGGCCGCCCACCAGTTCGTCTCCTTGGCCACATCCGCGTCCGGCTGGCTGAATGAGGGGCTCGCCTCGTTCTTCGAGGGCTGCCGTATTTTGGCCAATGGCACCGTAATCATGAACTTGCCGGCCAACCACCGGCTCTTCCCCCTGGCCACGCGCATGGAGAAGGGCTGGATGACAGGCCCGGATGATGGGCTCGACCCCGCGGACCCCAACGCCACCCCCGAGACCGCGCCGACGTTCCGCATCATCCTCGAGAACGAGTACGCCTGGGGTCCGCCTTGGTATGCGCCCACCTGGGGCGTGGTCTACTTTCTCTACAACTACCAAGACGCCGTCGACGGACGCTTCGTCTACCGTCCCGCGTTCGCCGAATTCATCGACTCGTCCGGCGGACGTCGCGGTGACGGCGCCGTGAGAAACTTCGAAGAGGTAGTGCTCGCCAACCCATCGGATCCGACCCCCAAGGCCGAGTTCGACGAAGCCCTCGAGTTGCCCAAGACCATCGATGAACTTAACGTCGTCTGGAAGGATTGGATCTTGGAGCTGCGCGAGCAGCAGGCCGGACGCTCGGAGATCGAACGGCCGTACCTGGTCTGGGCCGCGAACGCGATCACCCGGGGCGAGCTCGACTCCGCTGCCGAGCACTTTGAAAAAGCGCTGCTCGCCCAGCCCGATAGTATCGAGACCCTTGAAGCATTCGCTGGCTTCCTTGTCGACCACCGAGCGGACGAGGACCGCGCCTCGCAGCTGATGCTAGACGCGATCCGGATAACGGAGACCTGGATGGCCGCCGAGAGCGAGGGCTCTAGCGAGTTCAAAGACCTGGGCAAGCAGCTGCGGGACCTCGAGCGCCTACTCGGAAAGTGGGACTCACGTCAGAAGAAGCTGAACGCCGTGCACGAGGAGATCGAGACTCGGGCTATGTCTATCGCCGAGCGCTACCTCGGATCCGAGAAGCCGCTGATGGCGATGAACGTCTCCTGGCGCCTTGGTGAGGCCTTGGACATGCCGGAGCTATTCGACATCTACCGGCGCGCCGTGGAGAGCTCTGGTAAGAGCCTGTGGATTTGGAAGCTCGCCTACAACGAAAACAACCTGGACGGCTGGGTGGAAGCGGGCAAGACGGCCTTCTCGCCGAACGGCGCCGTGCTCGAGTCACAGTTCGAGTCCGCGAATCAGTACGACTACCAGTTCCTCGCCTTGGACACCGTGACCTCGGGCGACTTCAGCCTGGAGGCCAAGGTACTTGTGGAGAAGGACCAGGTTGGCTTTGCCGGCCTCGTGTTCGGCAAGAAGACCGACCAGAACTTCCACTCCCTCGTGCTGTACCCACCCCATGACAGCGACACAGGCACCGGCGAGGTGATCCGTCAGCCGTCCTACGTGGACCTGACCAGCTTCTACGGCGGCGGCGAGTTCCGCATTTGGCGCCACGTCCCCGTCGTGTCGAAGGACAAGAGCGGTGCCTCGTCCGCAGCCGAGTGGCACACCCTGCGCATTGATATCGTCGGCACCGACATCGATATCTGGGTCGACGGCGAGTTCTCCGCGACCCAGACCTTCCCCGATCGCGAGGTGCTGCGCGGCGGCTTCGGACTCTTGTCCGCGCCGGGTAAGGCCCGCTTCCGGGACGTGCGCTACCTCGATCGTCCGATTGGCGATCCGGGCGCAGCTGTTGAGCGCAAGATGCGCTTCCAAGAGCTCGCCGAAGCTGGTGGCGACACCGGCTCCGTAAGCGGTAGCTACCTAGGGATCGTCCCTCCTCTGCCCAAGGCACAGCGCTGGATCGGCGAAGAGCTCACCTCCTGGGAGAGCGAGGAGCTGCCCACGGCGCGCCTGATCGTGCTCTGCAGCATCCTGCAGAACGACTTGCTGCCACTGGAAGACTGGCTGCAGGATCTCCACACGAACTGGGGCGCTGCTGGCCTTGAGACCGTCGCTATCTTCTCGGCCCTAGATGCCGACAAGATCGATAGCTACCTCGAGAGCCATCCATTCCCCGGATACGTATGCGTTGACTCCCTGGGCGAGGGCGGCATCGGATTGACGTTTGACGATTTCGCCATCGACCGTTTCAACCTTCCGCGGACTCTGCTCGTGGATGTAAACGGCAAGGTTGTCTGGGAAGGCGATCCTGGATTCAGCATGGGCTCGCCCTTCATGCCGGGCTACTCGACCTATCTCGACAGCCCGCTCAAGGAGCTCATGGAGACCCGCCATCTTCCCGAGCACCGGGTGTGGCGAAACAAGTGGAGCCATGCCATGGAGAAGATCAACCAGGGCGACTTCGAGGGCACTATCGATGTGCTGCGCGAAGCGGCCGACTTCGATCCGGCCGTCGACCCCGAGGTCGCCAGGGCCAGGAACATATTTGATGCGGTCATGCGCGAGGCCAGCTCCCCCATCGATGCGGGCAACTCCTTCATCGAACGCGACGCCGCGCCGGCCTTATCCGTGCTGCTCGACTGGGGCGCCTTGCTTGGCATCACCGTGGACAAGAAGTCCACGAAGAAGCTCTCGGCCCTCAAGAAAGACAAGGGCTATCGCGATTGGACCAAGGCTGTGAAGGAGTGCGAGCGCACCGTTGTGCACCTAAGCTCAGAGCGGCGCGAACTCAAACTGGACGAGCTCGAGGCAAAACTCGCCGGCTACTCGGGAAGCCTGGTCACCGAGGTGATCGGCGAACTCAAGACCGCGCGTGAAGCCGGAGCCAGCAACGATGAGCTGACCGCCTTGCTCGATGGTGTCCAAGGGCGCCCAGCCCGCTGGCTGGCCCATTCCTACTTCGGCTGGTAGCAGCTTTTTCCCCCCACGCCTTCCAATGCTGCCACTAACCTCGATCGTCTTCGCCCTTGCCGCCACTTGGGCATTTGGATCCCACGCTGAGCTCCCCCCCCAGGAGCCCGCCGACCAAGGCACAGTCGCGCCCCTAACCGGCGTTGCCAAGCTCCAAGCCAGCGTTGTCGAGCACACCCTCGACAACGGCTGGACCTTCTTGATCGTGCCTCGAGAAGGCGCGCCTGTGGCTTCGTTCCATACTTATATAGACGTCGGCGGAATCTTCGAAGACGAGGGAGCAACGGGCATGGCCCACATGTTCGAGCACATGGCGTTCAAAGGCAGCGCCCGCCTCGGCAGCCTAGATTGGACCGCGGAACAGCAGGCCATGAACAAGCTAGAGCGGGCCTACACACGCCTTCGTAGCTTGCGCGAAGCCGGTAAAACGGGCGCCGTCTCGAAGGCCGAGCAGACCTTTCTGGTCGCCCAGAAAAAGGCAGCGAGCTTCGTCGACCCCGAGGCCTTCTCCAAGATCCTGGAAGAGGCCGGTGGCTCGGGCTCCCTCAATGCATCCACCTCGGCCGAGGAGACCCGCTACGTGGTCTCACTGCCTTCGAACCAGGTGGAGCTGTGGTGTTGGATGGAGCGCGAGCGCTTCCACAAGCCCGTCCTGCGCGAGTTCTATAAAGAGCGCGACGCCGTCATGGAAGAGCGCCGCATGCGCGTGGAATCCGACCCCTTCGGCAAGCTGTTCGAAGAGCTGCTCGCCACCGCCTTCACCACCCACCCCTACCGCCGCCCGGTGATTGGTTACGAGGCGGACCTGAACAGCTTCTCGCGCACCGATGCCCAGGTTTTCTACGCCAAGCACTACGGCGTGCGGCGCTTCACCACCGCCATCATCGGCGACGTCGACCCCGCCACGCTGATCCCGATGCTCGAGCGCTACTTCGGCGACCTCGAGCCAGGGCCCGAGCCGACCGAAATCAACGTCACCGAGCCCGAGCAAGAGGCCGAGCGGCGCATCGATGTAGCCTTCCCGGCCATGCCCATCGTCATCGCGGCGTGGCACGTGCCGAGCCGCTCCCATCCGGACTCGGTCGCCCTCAACCTAGGCCTCTCGATCCTTGGCCAAGCCAGTGCATCACGCCTTGGCGAGGCCCTCGTTCGCGGGTCCAGCCTGGCCGCCGGCGCCGGCGCCGAAGCCGGCCTGCCCGGGGACCGCTACCCAAACCTCGCCATTGCCTATGGCATCCCCGCCCAGGACACCCCCATCGAAGTGCTCGAAGCCGGCATCTACGAGGTCATGGACACCTTCACCCAGGACGGCCCCACCGCCTCGGAGTTGGCCGGCGCTAAGAACCGCGCCCGGGCTAGCCTCTTGCGCGGACTCCAAGACAACGAAGCCCTGGCCGCAGACCTCTGCGAATGGCAGTCTAAGAGCGGCGACTGGCGCAACCTCTTTGCCCAGCCCGATGCCCTAGCCCAGGTCACCGCGAAAGACATCCAGCGCGTCTTCGCCAAGTACTTCACCCAAGCGAGCCGCACCGTCGCGACCCTTGTACCCGCCAAGTCCGAGTAGGCGCAGATCACCATGTTCAAGACCCTTCCAATCCGCGTGGCCAAGTCTGCTCTCCTGCTAACTTGCCTCGTTCCCTGCGCACTCGCCCAAGAGCTCCCCACCTCTCCCGGGGCGATCGCAACACCCGCCTTGGCCGAGTTCCACCCGGTCCCACCCATCGCGCTTGAGATCAAGGGCACCAGCGGCGACGGCAGCGCAACCCTGCTCGTCATCGCAGACCACGATCTGCCCCTGGTGGAGGGCCGCTTGATCTTCGAGGCTGGCACCCTGCGCGAGCCCAAGCATCAACCCGGTCTCGGGGAACTCTATGCGGAGGCCCTTCGCGAGGGCGGCTGCTCGGACTTCACGGGGATTGAGCTGAACACTTGGCTCGACGCCCACGCGGTGCAGCTCTCCTTCGCGATGACCGAGGACCATCTGCGCATCGAGTACTCGTGCCTTGCAGAGGACCTCGAAGGTACCCTCGATCGCATTGGCGCTTTATTGCGTGCGCCGAGCTTCTCCGAGCAAGCTGTCGAGGTTGCTCGCATGCAGCTCTTGACTGGGATTGCGCGGGCGAATGACGACCCTGCCGAGCTTGGCGATATGGCCATGAAGCGGCTTCTTTTGGGCGCTAGCACCCGCTTTGGCCAAGTTGCAACCACCTCGACGGTGGCGAGTATTCGCATCGAGGACCTGCGCGCGTTCCACGAAGCGAACATTGGTATCGACCGCATGCTCATGGGCATCACCGGCGACGTCAAGACCGAGCTGGCCGAGCGCTACTCCACGGCGGCCGTGGCCGGACTCCCCGTGGTTGGTCTTGCCCCACCGACTGAAGTTCCGAACTTCTGGCTGCCGGACAACACCACGATCTATGTGGTCGACCGTCCCGGCGTTCCCCAGACCGAGCTGCTCTTTGGCGCACCGGGTTTGCTGATCACGGACAAGGACCATGCGGCCCTTACCCTGTGGTCCTATGTGGTGGGCTCCGGCGGCATGAGCAATCGTATTGCCCAACGCGTGCGCACAGATCTTGGACTTGCCTATGGGGTTGGCTGTGGCTTTAGCAGCGGCATCGCGCGTCCCGGCCAGTTCTACGCCTTCTGCGGCACCCGTAATGATGCCGTAGCCGAGGCGGTCTCCGAAATGATGGATGTGATCACGGCGCCCAACTTCGATTTGGTCCCGAAGGCCGAGCTCGAAGCTGCGCGCTCGCGCCTACTTGGCGGCCACGTATTCCGCTATGACTCCGCTGCGGAACAACTCGACCGCGCCATGACCCTGCGCCTTTACGGCTTAGCCCCTGACTTCTGGGAGACGAACATCGCGCGCATGGGCGAGGTCACTCCGGAAGAGGTCAGCCTCGCCGCGGTGAAGATGATCTCACCGGCTCGATTCCTCTGTATCGCAGTTGGTCCCGCAGACGAGATCGTACCCAAGCTAGCCACTGTGGCCAATGTCGTGCTGCTCGATGACATCCGCCTAGGAGGCACACCCGTGGACGATGCCAAGGTCCTGGTTGACTCCATGCTTGCGAATCTTGGGGGCCGGGAAATCTGGAGCGAACTCGAGTCGGTCTACGTCAAGAAGCTCGGTCTCGTACAGGGTCCCCGTGGACCTTACAGCGTGCCCTCGGA
>JBLHWM010000197.1:0-6921 GCA_047629095.1 Planctomycetota bacterium
TGGAAGAACCAAACCATGGAGCCAAAGAAATCCGCCAGATCAGGGTTGTTCGTGTGCTCGCCTAGCAGGCGTTCCAGCCACATCAAGCGGCCCGCGCTGTCATCGTAGGCACCGTTTGCAATCATCCACATCTGTGCGTCGAAGTGGCCTGCACCTGCGACCTCAGCGAACCTCGGAAGGAAAGCTTCGATGGGATACGCCGGAAGCTCTTCCTCGGGAAGGCCAGCCTCTTGGCCGGCCGAATATTCCGGCCACCAGGTCTCCATCGCAACGTCCAGTTCATCGACTAGGTCGTCGAACTGATCGTCGAGATCAACGACCTTGGCCGCTGGGTGATCCGTGGGATGCTCATCTTGGAGCAGGGGCGGCGGCGCGACCATGGGCAGGGCCGCGAAGAGTAGGCTGGAGATCATCGCTTTCGTATGGAGGAGGTTGGGTGGGGTTCAGCAGACCAAGGGCCTGGGAATGAGCAAGTTTCATGCTACCGAGAGGCTGCGAACTCACCCCTGTGGCGGACTTGAAATTGAGTAAATAGCGGTAAGGATCTAGGCGCCATCCCGAGCGCCTGCTGTAAATGACACCACGGTGCCCCATAGCTTCCTTGCGAGTCCTGATTCCGGGGCGCGCCATTTGCCATATCAGCCGTTATACTGCGGCCATGCAGGCTACGGAAATGAACTCTTCTGACCCCACTCCAGGTACCTGGCGCCCCCGGGCTGCCACCGCCTCACGCCTTGGCCCCCGGGCCAACGAGATCGCTCGCATCGCAGACAAGGTGCGCGCCAACGAGCGCATCGATAGTCACGAGGCGCTGACGCTCCACGAGCACGCGGACATCGTCCTATTGGGCGAGCTCGCGAACCTCGTGCGCCTGCGGCACAATCCCAACCCAGTGGTCACGTACATCGTCGACCGCAACATCAACCCCTACAACGCCTGCATCACCGACTGCGGCTTTTGCGCGTTCTACGCCAAGCCGAAGTCCGATCGCACCTACGAGCTCGACCGCGGCGAGATCATGGACAAGGTGGCCGAGACAGCCGAACTCGGCGGACGCCAAGTGTTGATGCAGGGCGGGCACCACCCGACGATCAAGAGCGACTGGTGGTGTGACCTGATCACCGAGATCAGCTCGCGCTATCCCCTGATCAATTGCCACACCCTGTCGGCTCCCGAGTTGGAGCACTTCGAGCGCATCGAGCGCCGACCCGTCACAGAGATCATCCGCGACCTAGCCCAGGCCGGTTGGGGCAGCCTGCCCGGCGGCGGAGCTGAGATGCTGGTCGAGCGCGTGCGCAAGATCATCGCGCCGAAGAAGACCACCACCGACCGCTGGCTCGACATTCACCGCCAGGTCCACGAGGCGGGACTGCGCTCGTCGGCAACGATGATGTTCGGCAACGTGGAGACCGCGCCCGAGCGCATCGAGCACCTGATACGCCTGCGCGATTTACAGGATGAGACCGGCGGGCTGACCGCATTTGCCTGTTGGAACACCCAACCGGATGGCGTCCCCGAGGCGCACCTCTACCCGCGCAAGTCCACGCCGGCCCTGTACCTGCGCACCCAAGCCACGGCGCGCATCGTCCTGGACAACGTGCAGCACATGCAGACCAGCTACGTCACCCAGGGCATCAAGATGGCGCAGATCAGCCTTCGCTTTGGCTGCGACGATTTCGGTGGCACGATGTTGGAAGAGAACGTCGTCTCCGCTGCGGGCTGCTCCAACTTGGCGGCCATTGATGACCTCGAGAAGGTGATCAAGCGCGGCGGCTACACGCCGGTCCAGCGCAACTCCTGGTACGGCATTGCGGACACGCGCTACGACGCGGCCCCCGTGGATCCCGCCCGATGGCCGAACAGCCGCGAAGAGGCGGCCTTCCACAGGGCTGCAGGCAAGGGCGACTTCGCCATCGTGCCCGGGCCTAGCGAATCAACTCCCGCCTTCCCCGAGGCCGCCCGCCAAGGCGAAGGCGTAGCCCTCTCCAAGCCTATCGCGGAGATCCGAGCATGAGCATCCCAGCAATCCTAGAGCCGGCCTTCACCATCCCGCCGGCCTCGGCCTACTCCAGCGCCTCCCACACCGCCGCCGAAGCGCGCCTGCACTCCCAGGCCAGCGCCGCGGGGCTAGGCGACATCGCAACCAAGGTCATCGCGGGCGAGCGCCTGTCCTATGACGAAGGCATGGAGCTCTACGCAAACCCGGACCTCTTTGCCGTGGGCGCCCTGGCGAACCACGTGCGCGAGCGCCTGCACGGGGACGCGACCTACTTCAACGTCAACCAGCACATCAACTACACGAACCTGTGCAATCGCCTGTGCAAGTTCTGCGCGTTCCAGCGGCTGCCCGGCCAGGACGGCGCCTATTTGATGACGCCCGAGGACGCAGCCGAGAAGATCATCGAGCAGCTCGACCAGCCCGTGACCGAAGTGCACGTGGTCGGCGGAGTCTGGCCGAAGCTCGACTACGACTACTACCTCAACCTGCTGCGCGCGATCAAGACTGCGCGCCCCGACATTCACATCAAGGGCTTCACCATGGTGGAGCTCGACGAGATCGTGAAGCAGGCGAAGAAGCCTGTGGCCGAGGTCTTGGCCGACCTGAAAGAGGCCGGTCTTGACTCCTGCCCGGGCGGCGGCGCCGAGGTCTTCAACGAAGAGGTTCGCCAGGCGACCTACCCCCAGAAGATGCCTGGAAGCCGCTGGCTTGAAATGGCGGGTGAAGTGCACGAGGCGGGTCTATTCAGTAACTGCACCATGCTGCACGGCCACGTGGACAAGCCCGAGCACCGCGTCGACCACCTGATCAAGCTGCGCGAGCTACAGGACACGTCGCTGACCAAAGGCGGCGGCCACCTACAGGCCTACATCCCGTTGTCCTTCCACCCCGACAACTCCGAGCTTGCCCACCTCGAGGCGCCCACCGCTTTGGACGAGCTGCGCGAGATCGCCGTGTCGCGGCTCTTGCTCGACAACATTCCGCACATCAAGGCCTACTGGATCTTGATGGACATCCCCACGGCCCAGACTGCTCTAAGCTTCGGCGCCAACGATGTGGACGGAACCGTGGTCGAGGAGAAGATCTACCACGAGGCTGGCGCGACGACGCCCCAGGAAGTCCAGCGCGAGGAGCTCGTGCGCTGGATCGAGGATGCGGGCCGGGTCGCCGTCGAGCGCAACACCACCTACCGCGCCATTGGCGACGCCAAGGGGCGCTTCGACGCTTAGTCCAGCCGGGATTCGATTCTGCTAGCAGGCGGCCGCGCTGAGACAAAGCCAACCTTGGGCATGCGAGGAGGGTGCGGGCGAGACCGCGGATATCTCCTGCCTGACCGCTAAAGCAGGGCTCGGTCCCGACCGAGCCATCCAGGATCTGAGAGGCCAAAGTCGAGTCGGCGGTTTTTAGGACGAGCTACTAGGCGCTTGTGGCATCCGCTGCGCTGGTGAAGTCGGCGAAGACGAAGCCCTCGCGCTCGACAATCTCACCGGGGCGGATGTCGATGCGGTGGGCGAACATGGGCGCATCCACGACGAAGGTGTGGAACTCGCCGTTCTCGCCGCAGGGGTCCACAGGGCCTTTCTCCCCCACCGGCAGCGCTGCAATGTCGGCCAGCAGCTCGTCGTCGTAGGTGCGGCCGGCAAAGCTAGCCGGGACCTGGCGCGGATCGACGCAAGTGAGGTACGCCTCCACGCCGCCTTCGGCAACGGGCCGGGCAAGGCTGTGCGCGAGCTCGTCCGTGGGCAGCTGCCAGATTGGGAACAGCGGCTCGAGCGCTGTGCCCTTGAGGTTGGACTCGCGGTAGGCACGGATGTCCTCAAGGTAGAGATCGCCAAACGCCATGTGAGTTGCGCCGGTGCTGATGCATGCCTCAAGGGCGTCCTCCATGATCGCTTCGTACTGCTCGTTCGTGCATGGGTGCGGCAGATCAATCACCTGCAGGGGCAGCCCGATGCTGGCGGCCTGGGCCCGCAGGAGCTGGCTGCGCACGGCGTGCATGGCGACGCGCTCGTGGGTCTTGTTCACCGTGGTCAACAGCCCAATCAGCTCCACATCTGGGTCCCTTTGCAAGACGCCCAGGGCCCACGTGCTGTCCTTTCCACTACTCCAACTCAAGATCACTCTCTTCATGAAAGAGAGCATCGCCTCGCCAGCTAAGAACGCAAGTGGGAAGCTTGGATCCGGCCTTCGGAAGATGACATCTCTGACATGCGGGCCAGGAATGATGAAATCACAACGCTATTGAGAGCTACATGTCCGAGAATCCAAGTCCGCGAACCAGTGACTTCAACGTGGCCGTCATGCCACCACCCTCCATGCGAAACAAGCGACTCCTATTCGGCCTCCTGCTGCTCTTCAGCGCCGGCTCCTGCAATACCGTGGCCTTCTACGAGAAGCAGGCGTTTTCGAGTCCCGTGATGGACCTCGGGATCTCCCCGACCCTGTCGTCTGCCGAGCAGAAGATCTTCTACGCCACGGAAGGCGCGGCTGGTGGCCTTGGCAGCTCAGCCGGCGGAGGCTGCGGATGTTATTGAGGGCTGGCCTGCTGCTCGCCGTGCTCTCGAGCTCGTCTTTGGCGCAGGATAACGGTACGGAGCCCGCGGCTGGCGGCGGACAAGCGGACGGCCTAGGCGCCAAGTCCCACGGCGAGGCGGGTGACACCACGTGGAGCGTGCGCCTTGGCTTCTACAACCGCGACGACTCTGGGGCCGGCAACCCGTTCCTCGACGAGAGCCTCACCATCATCGAGCCCGTCTTCATCTACGACCACCAGGTGTCCGAGGACTACGGCTATGACATCAAGTTCAGCTACGACAAGGTGTCGAGCGCATCCATCGATCGCCTGTCCGAGTTCGACGGCCAGTCCGGCGCCTCCGGTGACGACTACTTTAGTCTCGACGCCGCGTTCCGGCACAAGCTGTCGGAGTTTGACAACTTCTCTTGGCACCTTGGCGTTGCCTCGGAGTACGACTACGCGTCGGTTGGACTGGGAGCGGGCTGGACACGCAACTTCGAAGATCGCGACGCGAGCCTGTCCTTCAACCTGAATGGGTACTTCGACGTGGTCTCGCCGATCCGCTTTGACGGGTCCGAGGACGCCGACGAGTCACGCACGTCCCTCGCGGGCACGGTCAGCTGGTATCAAATCATCAACCCCACCTTGCACGGTGAGCTTGGACTAACCTATTCGGCCCAGACTGGATTCCTCGAGACCGCCTACAACGCAGTGGTCGCCGAGATTCCGGGCTCCCCCGCCAACCCGCTCCTCGAGAACAACGCCAACGGAATCGAGTTCGCCGAAGTGCTGCCCGACAGCCGCAACCGGTTGTCGGTGTTTGGCCGCCTGCGCCAGCAACTAGGCCCACACGACGCAGTCGAAGTGGGCACACGCTTCTACGACGATGACTGGGGCATTGGCGCCTACGACATCACGCCACGCTATCTCCACGAATTCGAGTCCGGGCTCTTGCTCGATCTGCGCTACCGGTTCTATTCTCAGAGTGCCGCCGATGCTTATGGCGAGCACTTCACCACTGCGCCGGCGGCTGGCGAGGAGCGCACCCAGGACTCGGACCTTGGAGAGTTTGACTCGAGCCTGCTCGGCGCCCACATCAAATGGGGCGATCCCAGCGAGGCCTGGGACTTCGGCGTCAACTACCTCGATCGCTCGGACGGCCTCGACCACATCTTCTTCAACATCGGCTGGTCCACCAGCTACTAGCACCATGCCTAAACTCATCTCCGCGGCACTCCTTGCAGTCCTTGCCGCTTGCGCATCGAGCCCCGCGAGTGAGGCGGTCGTAGTAGATGCGCGGAGTGCTCTATCCGCCCATGACATCGAAGGGCGGGTCATCGATTTGAATGCGGACCTCGAGCGAGGCCTGCCCGTTGCCCTTGTCTTTTGGCAGGCCTGGTGAAGCTCTTGCATCGCGGAGGCTCCGGCCATCGAATCCGCGCACACCAAGTTTGGTGACAAGATCCATATCGTCGGCGTCGTCTCGGGACCGGACTCAGCCGTGGACGAAGACATGCTTCGGCAGACCATCTTCGACCTTGGCTTGACCTACGATCAGATCCGCGATGAAGACCTAGCCCTAACCGAGCTGTACCAAGTCACCGGCACCCCCACGGTGATCGTGATCGACAAGAACGGCCAGGTGGTCTGGAACGATCACGAGGCCCCGACCTCTTGGAATGAGTATCTCTAGGCAGCTCTATCGAGCGAGTGGGGCGGCTCCCCAGCTCATGTTTGCCGCTTTGGTCTTGGCCTCTTGTGGTGCGACCCCGGAGTCTCAGGCTCCTGGGCCAAAGAGCGAGGCGACCGAAACCCCGCTCGTCCAGGAAGCGAACCAAGAGTTCCTGCGCCGGACCTCCTTCGGTGCCATGGGGACGGATGTCTCGATCGAGGTGATTGGGCCCGATGTCGCCAAGCTCGATCAAGCCTTGCAAGCGGCGGAGACCGAACTGCGCCGCGTCGAAGATGTCATGACCAGCTGGCGGGACTCGCCCCTCACCCGGCTGAATGCCAAGGCGGGCGAAGGGCCCCAGCCTGTCAGCCAAGAGCTTGCGGAACTGATCGGCTACGGCCTAGCGATCGGCGAGCTCACGGACGGAGCCTTCGACATTACCTTTGCGAGTGTCGGCAAGCTCTGGGACTTCAAGGCGACTCCACCTCGGGTTCCCAGCTCCGAAGAGATCAACCTAGCCCTAGTAGCCGTGGGATTCCAGAAGGTGCGGCTCGACCTCGACGCGCTCACGATTGCACTTCCCAAGGGAACTCAAATCGGGCTTGGAGGCATAGCCAAAGGCCTGGGCGTCGACCGCGCCATGGCGGTGCTGCTCGACCACGGAATCGCGAACGCTGTCGTCAACGCCGGCGGCGACATGAAGGTGCTCGGAACGAAGTTTGGCGAGCCCTGGCG
>JBLHWM010000198.1:0-6874 GCA_047629095.1 Planctomycetota bacterium
TTGTCCGCCCGGGGGCTTCCCGTGTGCAGGGCGCGGGCCACTAGCTCCTTGCCGGAGCCCGTCTCACCGTGCACAAGCACGGGGACATGACTCGCGCTGACGCGCTCGATCAAGCTGAAGAGCGCCTCCATGGCGGGGCTCTGGCCGATCATTCCAAAGCGGCCGGGCAGCTCGGCAGCAGCTGGAGCTGCGGCGGCGTCCGCGCCGCTGTGCGCGCGAGCTGCGGCTTGGTCCAGGAGCTTGGCGAGCTCGGGTAGAGTGCCTTCGGCAGCGGCCTTTTCGTGCAGCTTGTTCAGGGCCCCGCGGAGCGACTTCTCGGGGGAGTCACTCACTTTAGCACCTTAAGATTGGCGTAGCTCAGGAGCAGCGTTCGGCGACCCGCCGAGTCGAACTTCACCGTCGCCCTTGCGTTCACGTCCGAGCCCACGAGCTCCTCGATCGATCCGTTGCCGAAGTGATCGTGGTGGACCCACATCCCGACCTTGAGGCCCGACGACTTGTCGTCGAAGGTACCGAGGGCCGTCTCCGTGATTTCGGATTCGGACTGCTCGCCGTAGAGCTCCGGCGGGATCTCGTCGAGGAAGCGCGACCCATTGCGGGACACGAACTCGCCGAAGTGGTTGCGCACGATCGCCCGAGTCAGCACCAGCCGCTCGCGGGCGCGGGTGATGCCCACGTACATGAGCCGGCGCTCCTCTTCCACACCGTCTTCGGACTGCATCGCGTTGACGTGGGGCAAGAGTTCATCCTCGAGCCCGGCGATAAACACGATCGGGAACTCGAGCCCCTTCGCCGCGTGCAAGGTCATCAGGGCGACCTGGCCGTCTTCGGTATCGTAGCCGTCGACTTCGCTAACCAGAGAGACCTCCTGCAGGAAGCCGCGCAGGCCGTCCTTGGGGAACTCCTTGTCCCAGGCCTCGGCGCTCGCCACCAGCTCTTCCACGTTCTCGGCCCGGGTCAGGGCCTCGGGCTCGCCGTTGTCGAGGTGCTTCCAGTAGTTCACGTCCTCGATCACCTGGCGCAGTGCATCCGACGCGCCGAGCTGGAGCAGGGGCTGCCAGGACTCGAGCAGCTCGGCGAAGCTGGCCAGGCTGTTCTTGGCGCGGCCGCGAATCGTCGCCAGGGCCTCCTTCGAGCTGCAAGCGCGGCTCAGGGGCACGCGCCGGTCCCTAGCCCATGCGCTGAGCTTCTCCACGCTCTTTGCGCCGATGCCCCGGGCCGGCACATTGAGCACCCGCGCGCAGGCCACGTCCGCCGATGGGTTTGCGATCAGCTGCAGGTAGCTCACGAGGTCGCGGATCTCCTTGCGCTTGTAGAACTCAACGCCCCCCACGATCTGGTACGGCACGCCCGAGAAGCGCAAGCCGCGCTCGAGGGCGCGCTGCATGAAGTTCACCCGGTACAGGATTGCCACGTCGCCAAAGCTGTAGCCCATGCCCTTGAAGTCATGGATCATACCTGCGATGGAGTCGCCCTCGTCGTTCTCGTCGCCGCACTCGAGGACCATGATGTCCTCGCCCTCCTCGCCCTCGGTGAAGAGGTCCTTCTCCTTGCGCTCGGTGTTGTTCGCAATGACCGCCTGGGCCGCCTTCAAGATCTTCTTGGTCGAGCGATAGTTCTGCTCGAGCTTGACGATCTTTGCGCCGGGCCAGTCCTTCTCGAAGTCCATGATGTTGCGGATATCCGCACCACGCCAGGCGTAGATGGACTGGTCGGGATCGCCGCAGACGGCCAGGTTGCCGTGGTGCGCGGCGATGTGCCGAGTTAGGCGGTACTGGATGCGGTTGGTGTCCTGGTACTCGTCGACCAAGACGAAGCGGAAGCGCTGGGCGTACTGGTCGCGTATGCCGGGATGCTGCTCGAAGATCTCCAGGGTACGGATCAAGAGATCGTCGAAGTCCAGGGCGTTGTTCCGCCGCATGGTCTCGTCGTAGGTGCGCCTTGTGCGCACGAGCACCTCGTCCTCGTAGCCCTGGATCTGGCCGTCGTCGTAGTGCTCTCCGGCCTCGGCCCAAGCCGTGTTCTTCCACTCGGAAATCCAGCCGGACACCATGCCCGGGCGGAAGCGCTTGGTGTCGTAGTTGAGGTCCTTCAGGATCGTCTTCACGAGCTGGTTCTTATCGCTCGTATCGTAGATCGTGAAGTCGCGGGTGAAGCCCGGCAGCACGCCGATGTCGCGGCGCAGGATGCGCGCGCACATGGAGTGGAACGTGCTGATCCACAGGCCCTTCTCCGGCACGAGCCCCTCGACGCGCTCGCGCATCTCCTTGGCGGCCTTGTTGGTGAAGGTGATCGCCAGGATCTCGTGGGGCCGAGCCGCGCCCGTGCGAACGAGGTGCGCAATGCGGTGCGTAATCACCCGGGTCTTACCCGAGCCAGCGCCGGCCAAAATCAGCAGCGGCCCTTCCACCCATTTGGTCGCCTCGGCCTGGGCGGGGTTCAAGCCCTCGAGCAGCACCTCCACCGAAGCGGGCTCGACCGAGCCTGAGAATGCCTGGGACGAGGCTGGCGCTTGGGGACCCACATCCCAGATCGAAGGCTCTGCCATCTCACGATTCTCCATCTGTTCCGGCTGCTCGCCAGGCTCGTTAGCTTCCTTTGGTTCCCTAGACTCGGGCACGAGTTCATCAGCCGGCTCCGGCACTGGGTCCTTGGCGGGCTCGCAGTCATCCCAAAGGAAACCGCTCGTACCGCCGGCCGCCAAGTCGCCGCTTCCCGCCTCTTCTTCACCCATGCTCGATTCCGATGCCGTCATAGGCACGGATTCTAGCTAGGATGCGGGCGAAACGAAGCACCGACCCGATGACTCCTCCACCTTCTCCCAAGAACCCGGCCCCGAAGCCCGGCAGCCACCCACCTTGCGCAAGATTCGCCCTGCCCGGCGGCGCGATTTGGCTCTCCTCGGCTAAAGGTACCGCGCCGAATCCTGAACTCTTGGCCGCCGGACTCGACCGGCGCGGTCAAAAGGACGCGGGTAGCTGGGTACCCTTTGGCGCGGGTTCCGACCGCGCCTGGGTCAAGGGCGGCCGGCTCTCCTGGAAGAGCGCCCTGCGCCACGGCGCGAGCCGCGCCTTCCTGGGCAGGGCCGTGCCCCGCATGCGTGAGATGGGCAACCTGATCGCCCTCATCGAGCGCGGCGTGCCGGCCGCCGAGCCCCTCTTGGCGGGTGTCGAGCGCGGCCCGCTTGGCCAGCCCACGCTGCAGTTCTTAGCCACCCGTGAGGTGCTTGGCGCCGTGGACCTAGGGGCCTATCTCAAGGAAGCCAAGGACCAGCAGCGCCAAGAAGTTATGGCAGACGCCGGCAGGCTCGCGAGCCTCATGCACCAAGCCGGCTTTGCGCACCGCAACTTTTTCCTGCGCAACCTCGTACGCCAGCCGAGTGGGGCGCTGACGATCCTGGACCCATGGCGAGGTCAGTTTGAGCGAGCGCCAAGGTGCCACGTCGTCGACCTTGCGGGCTTCTTGGCGGATGCTGGGCTACGCATAAACGAGCTCGATTCAGAGCGCTTTCTCGAGTCCTACGCCGACGCGAGCCGGGGCACAATCGCGACTCCAAGTCGGGCCGCCTTGCACAAGGCCACAGCCCATGAGAGCCGGCGGATCCAGGCACGTGACCAACGGCGGCGAACTCGCTAGACGAGCTACCCCTCTAGGTCGGTGATGAACTCGTTCATGCGCAGGCGGACCGAGACGAGCACATCTTCGAATGCTGCTCGGTTCAGGGCTAGATTCTCACGACTCTCCAGGTTGATCGAGTATTTCAGTCCGTCGTTCCCGACTCCGTAGCCAAGGGTAAGGGCCAGGTTGTCCGCACAGTGGACGATGTCGTAGAGGTCTTCCGCCTCGTCATCAATCGGCGGATTGTGATGGAATCGAATCCCGTTGAGCAGCTCCTCCGGTAGCCCCCACGCGCGGCCGAGGGCTGCGCCGATTTGGGCATGATCGAAGCCCCACTCCTCCCGCTCGCGACCCGTGATGTCCTCGTTGCTGTCCGCAAGCAGGGCTTCCAGCTCCTTGGAATCAACAACGAGCCCCATGGCCAGCTTGCCAATGTCCCGCAGCAGACCTGCCGTAAAGGCGATGTTTGGGTCGCCCTTCCGGGTGTACTTCGAGATCTCCTCCGCAGCCAGTGCGCCCGCAAGGGCGCCGAGCCAAGCCTCTCCCTTGCCGAGACCGTACTCGACGACCTCTCCACCGAGCGCCTGCTGGGAGGCATGGGCCAAGGCGATCTTCAATAGGTGATTTTCACCAACGCGCTGCAGTGCTTCCTGCACAGAGGTCGCCGGCATACTGAACCCGGCAGCTGCAGAGTTGGCGGCCTTCAAAACGGATGCCGTGAGAGCGCTGTCGCGCATGACAATGTTCGCGGTCGACTCCTTGGCCGGGTCATCGTCCGAGCCGCACAGATTCGAGATGAGCTGAGTCACCGCTACCGGAATAGCGGGCAGCCTATCGAGCTGATTTAGGATTTGATCTATCGAGGCCATAGCTGCGAGCCCTCATTCTTAATCGTGACCGTGACCTTTCCCGTCGTGAGGTCGAGCGTCATATTGCGGGCTGCATGACCGCCACAATCCTCACCGTGGAGGACGATTCCGTTCTCCCAAAACAGCTTGCGCAAGATCGAGTGGTTGCGCTTTCCAGTGCTGAAACCATCCTCGTCGTCCATGATCTCCGCCCCGCCTGCCGCGCAGACGATGAGACGCTCCTTCTGCCCCCCTTGCTCGCAGATAGAACGGAATAGAGCTGGGATTCCCGAGAGCGCAAACATGTATGGATTCGCACGGGCGCTCTCCCTTTCCCGGGGCCGAACCAGCATGTAGTGAAGTATGCCGCCAACCTTCGCGATGGGGTCATAGGCAGTCAGCCCCATGCACGAACCGAGAGCGTTGGTGGCGAGCGCACCAGCTTCCACTGACGCGACCTTCATGTCGCCAACACCGACGACAATGCACTTGCCAGATTGGCCTGTGAATGGAGTGGAGGACATCGTTATGCGGCCCCGCAAAAGTAAGATTGAACACGGGCAAAAAGCCGAGTGCTCGCTACGAGTTCATCCGAGCCTGCGAGTTGGAGAGAGCCGCCGGGTTGGTGTAAACCGCACTTCCTTCCGGCGAGTCTGCTCCATGTGGCCTTTGCAATATAAGTCATGGCTATTCGACCGAGCGGCACTTAGATGAACCCCGAGGAGCACTCCGCCATGCGGGCGAAGGTGTCGACGAAGCTGCAACAGGACCGCGATGTAGGGGTCCTCTACAGTGATCACAGCACTTTGAAGGCTGGTCGGCTAAGAGGTGAGGTTCCATTAGGATGCGAACGCTCCAAAACGAGGATTGGAGGGGACCCTGCGCCTGTGGCGGGGCCTAGTAAATCCTATCGGCCAAGCTCGGACCCCCTCTTTAGCCCGAGCCCAACCAATCAAGCAGCCGGCCATAGGACACGAGTAAGTCCCGAAACCAAGAACACCCACAATAGGCCCGCACCTCGTTCCAACGAGCCTCTGCCCGTATCCCAACCCCGAGTTCGAATCCTAGCCGAGATAGAAATCGTGCGCGAGAGATGTCCCCCAAAGCCCAAGGGCATCGCCGCGCCTTGCCCTAGGAGTCCATCATGGGCAAATCCATCCCACGATCTCGAGCGCAGTCCTCGGCCTCGGAATAGCCGGCGTCCACGTGCCGCATGACCCCCGTTCCCGGATCGTTCGTCAAGACCCGCTCCACGGCCTGGGCGGCCTCCTCGGTTCCATCGGCGACCGTCACCTGGCCCGAGTGCAGGCTGTACCCAATCCCGACCCCACCACCGTGGTGGAACGAGACCCAAGAGGCGCCACTTGCGACGTTGAGCATCGCGTTCAAGATTGGCCAATCGCCAACGGCATCGGTGCCGTCCTTCATCGCCTCCGTCTCGCGGTTAGGCGAAGCCACCGAACCACAATCCAAGTGATCACGACCAATCGCAATCGGAGCCGAGATTCTGCCACTCTTCACAGCTTCGTTGAACGCCAACCCAGCCTTGGCCCGGTCGCCATATCCAAGCCAGCAGATGCGCGCGGGTAGGCCTTGGTAGGCAATGCGCTCGCCCGCCATACGAATCCAGCGACAGAGCGCTTCGTCCTCGGGGAACAGGTCCAGGATGATCTGGTCCGTGACCGCGATGTCAGCGGGGTCGCCCGAGAGAGCCACCCAACGGAACGGCCCCTTGCCCTCACAGAACAGCGGTCGCACGTACTTCGGCACGAAGCCCTCAAACCCGAATGCCTCCTCGCAGCCGGCTTCTTTGGCGAAACCGCGTAGGTTGTTGCCGTAGTCGAAGGTGTCCGCGCCGCGCTCCTGCAACAAGAGCATCGCCCGCACGTGGTCCACCATCGTGCGCAGAGATTCGCCCTCGTATTTTGCCGGATCGGACTTGCGCAGAGCGAGCGCGTCGCCGTAGGGCATGCCGTTCGGCACGTAGCCATCCACCGGGTCGTGGGCGCTGGTCTGGTCGGTCAGGATGTCCGGGGTGACGTCGCGCTCGATCATGCGATGCAAGAGGTCCACCGCGTTGGCCACAACTCCGATGGACTTGGCCACACCGTCGCGCTTCCACTCCAGGGCTAGGTCGATCGCCTCGTCGATGTCGTGCAGCATCACATCACAATAGCGCGTGTCGATACGCTTCTGGATGCGGCTCTCGTCCACATCCGCACCAAGGCAAGTCGCGTCGTTCATCGTGGCGGCAAGGGGTTGAGCACCGCCCATGCCCCCAAGTCCGCCGGTCACAACGAGTCGCCCCTTCAGGGTCCCACCGAAGTGCTGCTTAGCGGCCGCGGCGAAGGTCTCGTAGGTTCCTTGCAGAATGCCCTGGGAGCCGATGTAGATCCACGAACCCGCGG
>JBLHWM010000199.1:0-6854 GCA_047629095.1 Planctomycetota bacterium
CGGAGGAATCCCTCAGGGACGGCCCCAAAAAACGCTCAAGAAATCCCTGTCTCCCCAGGCCGTCCGGGTTCCGGAGCCCCCCTGGCGGAAGAGGCGCCGGTCGCCCCACGCGTCCCCACCCGCGCGCAGCGCCCCAACGCAACACCGAAGCCAAGCGCAGCCTCCCCCTCACCCACACCCATCGCCGCAACGCGTCGACTAAGCCAGCGCAGCGTCTCCCCCCCCCTATTTTGTGTGCAGGATCCAGAGGGGGATCTTGCCTAGTTTACCTCGGGTCTCAATCTCGAAATGGGGATCGATGGCGGCCCTTATTTGGGTTTCGTCGTAGAGATGATCGAGTTCCAAATCTTTGGCCCGGGCTTGGATGTGGCCGGGGCAGAGGGCGACCTCTAACCGGTTGCTGAAGACTAGGCGGCCGCCTGGGGCGGTGACCTTGGCTAGGTGCTGGAAGAGTTGAGCGTGGTCGGGGTAGTTGTGCTCTTCGCGGAGGCTGCCGAAGAACAGGTAGGGGTAGGTGTTGATGAGAAGGGTGGTGTCGAAAGCGGTCTCGGTACCCGCCTCGATCTCGGCGGCTACTTCATGCAGATGCATGCGGTCGAGCTTGACCTGTTCGTGCAGTTCGAGGTGCCTGGCGGCGGCGCGGCTGGCGACGATATCGGGCTCGTGCACGTCGATGCCACGGGCGCGTTGCATGCCTCTAGCGAGTATGGCGTCTAGGGTGAAGTAGCCCTTGCAGCTGGACAGATCTAGCAGGCTCTTGCCGCCGGGGGCGTAGTGCTTGCGGATGCGGCGGGCCCGTCGCCAGAGCTGCCAGCTTGGCTTTAGTTTACCCGATGTGATCCGGTAGTCGTGGTTGTGGGGGTACGAGTCCGCGAGGTGCGCGACGGTGTCGGGTCCAAGGGGGAACGCCATGGGGGGAGGGGCTAGTTGATGCCGTTCATCTGCTTGGTCAAGCGCTCGAACTCGGCCTTGAGCTCGGCGTTCTCGAAGCCCTTGAGGTCCGGTAGATCGAGCTTGAGCAGCGCGGCGAAGTTCCGCGAGCCCTCCTTCATCAGGGCTGCGACCTCGCTGGAAAGAGACACCGTGTCGAGGGTGTTCTGGGCGTCTCGAAGGGTGACCTGCAGCTCGGCGTTGCGCTCCATGATCTCCGTGGCCTGCTCGCCAAGGTAGGTCGTGTAGAAGTCGGTGGCGCGCATGGTCAGCTCGTTGGAGGCGATGTTCTGCTCGCCGATGGTGCGGTCGCCACCACTGGAGATGTTGTCTTGGGCATCGCGAATGAGAAGCTCGGCGTCCTTCGAGAGCTTCGCGAGGCGCGGCACCATGTCCTCGTTGATGCGCCGCACGAGCTCGAGCTGGATGCGATCCATCAGGTGAATCAGCACCACGTAGGAGCCGTAGTAGCGCTTAGCTGCCTCCAGGGACTCGCCCGATTCCTCGGTCAGCTCCTGGAGTTGCACCGTGACGCCGCGCACGTTGTCGAAGACCACGCACATCTGAATGAAGTCGTCGCCGGTGACCGTGGATAAGAGGCTGCGGGCAGATTCGAGGTTTAGCTCGACGCCGATGGCACGCATCTGAGTCACAAAGTTGCGCTCCAGGTCGCCTATCTCAGCCTGCTTATTTGCGATGCTCTCCTCGGCCTCTTGAATCCGCAGGGCCAGGTCTTCGCGGCTGTCCGTGTAGGCCTTCTGCAGCTTGTTGAGGTCCTCCTCGGCGGGCGCGCTGACCCGAGCTTCGCGGTCGCTGACCAGGCCAATCTGCAGGCTCGCAATCTGCTTTTGGAGCTCGCGCAGTTGGGCGCGGGTGGTCGCGATCTCCGAGACCCCAAGCACGCCAATCGCGTCGTCGAGCAGGGCGTTGATGTCGTCCTGGTTGTCCTCTTGGTCGTGTCCGATCCAAGAGCTCTCATCGAGATTCTTGTGAACGGAATAGGCCTCGGCAGCTTCGGTTAGGGGCTCCATTACCTCGCCAAACAGCTTTTTAGAGCGCTTCTGGCGTTGGTCGTCGGCCCTCTTCTTCGCAGCTTCGCGCTCCAACTTAAGCACCTGGGCCGCCTCCGCTTCGGCCGCGAGGCGCGCCTCCTCGGCGGCCAGCTCCTCGGCAGTCAGGATGTCCTGGGCGGGCGTGGGTTCTTGCTCGTCCTCAGCTTGGACGGGCTCTGGCTTCGGACTCACCGAAGAGGTGCTCTCAACCGAGCAGGCTGCTAATAGGAGCCCGGCTAGCAGCAGCTTGCCGGAGGCGTAGACGGTCGTGGTTTGGATTCGCGTGCGCATGGTGAAAGGATACGTTGTCACACGTAAACTCTTCAGTCGAAATGGCCTGACATACAGTCCAAACACCGATATTCGGGGCAGAGAGTCCTGTTTGAAGTCCCCAAAACACCCAGCGTGCCCCCTAGGAATCCCCGGGAGAATGCAGTACATAAGGGGCCCGAAATCCTTCTCGTCACCGCACAAGCCACCCAAGTCATGCCCAAGATTACTTTCTCAGACACGTCCCTTACCGTTGAAGTTGAGGCCGGCTCCGCCCTGATGGACGCCTGCGAGAAGAACGACTCCGGCGTGGACTTCTCCTGCACCGTGGGTGCCTGTGCCACCTGCCTCGTCATGCTTGACGAGGGCGCTGACAACGTCAGCCCTCCCGACAGTGACGAGCAAGAGTGCATCGAGTCTGCCAGCGAAGAGCCGACCGCACGCCTCGCCTGCCAGATGACCGTCAACGGCGACATCACCGTTCGCTACATCGGTTAGACAGACCTATGAAGAAGACCGACGCAGAGTGGCGCGAGCAGCTCACTCCTGAGCAATACCAAGTCGCGCGCCAAGCTGGCACCGAGCGCCCCTTTTCCGGCGAGCACAACGCTCGCACGGAGAAGGGGACCTATAGCTGCGTCTGCTGCGGCACCGAGCTCTTCCAGTCCGATGCGAAGTTCGATGCCGGCTGCGGCTGGCCCAGTTTCTTCGAGCCCACGGATCTGGCCTCGGTCAAGACCCACTCGGACACATCCCTTGGGATGGAGCGCATCGAGGTGAACTGCGCCAAGTGCGATGCCCACCTGGGTCACGTCTTCCCGGATGGCCCCGACCCCACGGGCCAGCGCTACTGCATGAACTCCATCGTCCTGACCTTCGCCAAGGACGAGTAGGCCCCCGCTGCCGGGAGATTACTCCCTAGGCGTTTCGCGCAATCCGAAGTTCCCTGTATGCTCGTCTTCATGGAACGACGAGAATTTATCAAGGGTAGCGCCGGGGTCTTGGCCACAGGAGCTGCCATGCAAGGTGTCGCCAACGCATCTCCCGAAGGTAAAGAGCAGAGCCCATCAGGCCCGCGCTTCCAGCTGAACTATGCGCCGCACTTGGGCATGTTCAAGCACCACGCGGGGGACGATCCCTTTGACCAGCTGCGCTTCATGGCAGACGAGGGCTTCACCGCGGTCGAGGAGAACTGGATCACGAACTTCTCCGTGGCCGACCAGGAGAAGTTCGGCAAGACCCTCGACGAGCTGGGCATGCGCATGGGCGTTTTCGTGGCCCACGCCTCGTTCAGGGACGTGACCTTTGCGTCCGCGGATCCCGCCATGCGCGAGCGCATTCGCAAGGAGATGGAGCAGGCTTGCGAGGCCGCCGCACGGGTCGGCGCCAAGTGGTGCACGGTGGTGCCCGGTGGCTACAACAACGGCATCGAGTGGGATTACCAGACCGCGAACGTCATCGACAACCTGCGCTTCGCCGCGGAGATCCTCGAGCCCGCGGGCTTGACGATGGTTCTCGAGCCCTTGAACCCATGGAGGGATCACGCGGGCTGCTTCCTCTCCAAGGTGCCCCAGGCCTACATGATCTGCCGCGCGGTCAACAGTCCGTCGGTCAAGATCCTGGACGACCTGTACCACCAGCAGATCACCGAGGGCAACCTGATCCCGAACATCGACGCGGCCTATAGCGAGATCGCCTACTTCCAAGTCGGGGACAACCCCGGCCGCAATGAACCGGGCACCGGCGAGATCAACTACAAGCGCATCTTCCAGCACATCCACGCCAAGGGTTTTGACGGGATCATCGGCATGGAGCACGGCAATTCGATCGGCGGCAAGAAGGGCGAGCGCGCAGTGATCGACGCCTACGTGGCGGTCGACAGCTTTGTGAACGACTGAGCCAGCGCTCAACCTTGGAATGGACCAGGCCGGTCCGCACCCGCGATTGGGTGCGGACCGGCCTGGTCAATTCAGAGCCTAGTCCCGCGACTAGTACGGCGGCGTGATGCCCGGGATAGCGATCGGGTAGCGACCCTCGGCGTCCGGCAGGACCGGGGGCGCAGCGTTGAAGTCGTACTTTGCGGGGGAGAGGTCGTGGTCCGCAGCGAGAGCGTCGTCCCAGCGGACGATCTGCCCCGAGTAGGTTGCCATGCGTCCCAGGATCGAGGTCATCGAGCTCTTCGCGCCATTCACGGCTTCGTTGTAGGCCGTGCCCGAGCGAACCGCGGTGAAGAGGTCGTTGTGCTCGACCTGGTAGGGGTTCTCCTCATCGCCGCGGAAGCGCCAGCTCCAACCACCCTCGCTTTTGATGCTAGCGCCGCTGACATTCGCCGTGCCATTGGTGCCGTGGGCGAACTCCGCCACGCTGGAGGCCGAGCCAGGAATGTGGCGGCACTGGCTGATCATCTTGAGCCCACTCGCGTAGGTGTACTCGACCATGTGGTGGTCGAAGATCTCGCCGTGGTCGAGGCCGTTGCGCACCAGTCGCCCGCCCTGGCCTTGGGCCTCGACGGGATAGTCCCCGGCGAGCCAGTTGCACACGTCCAGGTTGTGGATGTGCTGCTCGGTGATGTGGTCGCCACAGAGCCAGTTGAAGTAATACCAGTTGCGCATCTGGTAGGTCATCTCGCTCATGCCAGCCTCGCGCGGCCGGACCCAGACGCCGTCGCTATTCCAGTAGCAGCGCAAGAGAGTCAGGTCGCCAATGGCGCCGTCGTGGATGCGCGAGATCGTCTCGAGGTAGCTCTGCTGGTGGTGGCGCTGCAGGCCAACGCCGACCTTGAGGCCCGCCTCGTCGGCCTTGCTCGCCGTTGCGATCACCGAGCGCACACCGGCCGCGTCCACGGCACAGGGCTTCTCCATGAAGACATGCTTGCCGAGGCCGACGGCGTGCTCGAAGTGCATCGGCCGGAACCCCGGCGGGGTTGCTAGCACGACCATGTCCACGTCCGACTCCATGGCGCGCTTGTATGCGTCGAATCCCGTGAAGCGTCGCTGCTCGGGAACGTCGACCTGGTCGGGGTGCCAGGAGGTGAGCTCCCTGTGGCTGCTATCTAATCTGTCGCTGAAGGCGTCTGCCATGGCGACCAACTTGACGTCGCCCATGCCCATCTCTGCCGTGCGCAGAGCTTGGCTGGCAGCGCCGGTTCCGCGTCCGCCGCAGCCGATCAGGGCGATGCGCAGCGGGCCGTCGCCAAAGGCATTCCTGGGCCCGGCTTGGGGCAAGGTGTCTTGGACCTCGCCGCTTGCAAGATTGGATAGGGCCGAGGCGCCGAACAGGGCCGCGGAAGAGTTCTTGATGAAGGAGCGTCGGGAGGTGTTCATGGCTTCATCCTAGCAGCACTTTTGGAAAGGGCCTAACCCGACCTCGCACGGACTCCCGGGCAGCTGCTAGCGCTCGCCTTTCCGCTGGCGCTCCTGGATCGCAGCGATGCGCTCGATGTCCGCCTGCCAAAACTCTTCCTGCTGCTCGGCGCTTGGCTCCAACAGGGGACGCACGAGGCGGAAGCCCACCGTGCGCGCGTTGGTCAGATACCAAATGCTCTTGGGCAGCTGCGGGTCGAGCATCTTCCACGATTCCCGAGACTTGCGCCGCGCCGCCGAGCGCAGGTCGCCAGGATCGTCATCCCAGGATCCACCGCGCACGACGCGGCTGTATTCGGTAGAGGGCCAATGGATCGGATTCACAAGCGCGCTGTCTTTCCTTTTGGCAGCGATCGCCCGGTCGGCGTAGGTGGTCTCGCCGTGGCCATCCAACACCCACTCCGCCACATTCCCGTGCATGTCAAAGAGCCCGAATGGATTCGGCTTCTTTTTGCCAACGGGGTGGTAGGACTCCTTGCTGTTCTCGAAGTACCAGGCGTAGTCGTCGAGCTGACTCGCATCATCGCCGAAGTGATAAGCCGTAGCCGCGCCCCCGCGACACGCGTACTCCCACTCGGCCTCTGTCGCCAGTCGGTAGAAGCGACCCGTCTTCATGCTGAGCCACTTCGTGTACTGCTTCGCCGCGAACTGGGTCATGGAGATCGCGGGATAACCCTCGGTGCCCATGTTGAAGTCCATGGGCACATACGGCGGCGTCGGGCGACTGACCGCGTCGGCCCAGGTTTCTTGGGGCGAGCGCTGGTCATCATCACCAGCCTCCTCGGCTCCGAAGCTCCTGTCCATGAAGAGCTCGTACTCATCCCAGGTCACCTCGTGGGTTCCCATCCAAAACGGCGCGATCTCCAGCTCGTGAACCGGGCCCTCGTCCGGGTTGCGACTGGACTCGCCCTTCGGGCTGCCCATGGAGAACACACCCCCGGGAATCGGCGCCATGCCAAAGCTGACCTCGCTGCCGAGGATCCTGTCCACATAGACCTGCATGTCCTCGGGCTTCTCGGCCTTGGCATGTTCAACCTCGAGAGCGGGCCGCGCTCCGCTGGGCATATCGGGAAAAACAGGCGCCGGCTTCACCCCATCTTGGGGAAGTAGTAAGCAGCAGGTGTAGGCAGTAACTAGGAGTAGAGCGCGCATGGCAGGTGGGGATCATGGCCGGTTGTCGAGGCTGGATGGTAGCCTTGATCGAGACATGTGGACTACTTTCTCTTGGGCATCGATCCGG
>JBLHWM010000200.1:0-6795 GCA_047629095.1 Planctomycetota bacterium
GGGAAGGGCGTGAGCACCTCGGGGGCCCAGTTCTCGGGTTCGGGTATGAACTCCTCGATATCGGGGCTGGGGCTGACCTCCTCGATGGAATCGTAGGCGAAGGATTGCGCTTCGGCAGCCACCTCTTCGGTAACCGGCAGCTCCCCTAGGCGGTCGGCCAGCAACGCGGCCTCCCGGCCGAAACGCCTGGCGATGCGCTCGTTGCCCTCGAACAGCTGAACGAGCGAATCGGGCGAGATGGTCAGGACCTCGAACAGCTCAAAGCAGCCGAGCTCGCGCAGCCCCGCAAGGGTCGCGGGGCCGTCGCCGTGAAGATTGCACAGGAGAGCTAGGGAGTCCATGGTTTAGAAGTCCGAGAGGGTGCTGACGGAGCGCGAGGCGGGGCGCTCCTGGCGCACCTCCTTGGCAAGGGCGGCGAAGTCCGTGGAGGCGCGGGCCTTGGGGCTGCGCCACTGCAAGGGCGCGCCGGAGGCCACGGCTTCGCGCAGCTTGACGCTGGTGCGGATCGCGGTGTCGTACATGGTCTCACCGAAGCGAGAGTGCATGCCCACCAGCACCTCGCGAGCGAAGCGCGTGCGCGCATCAAACATCGTGGCGAGCACGCGGATCGGGGTCTCGCTGCCCTCGCGCTCGATGATCTCTTCGAAGAGTCCGTGGGCGCGCAGGGCGCCCTGCAGTGCGAAGGCGCCGGTCTCGACGATCAGCATCACCGTCGTCGCCGCGCGCACGGCGTTCGCGGTCAGGATGCCGTCGGCCCGCGGTGGGCAGTCGACGACAACGTAGTCGAAGTGCTCCGCGATGGGGGCGAGTGCAGCAGTGAGTGCGCGCTCGGTGCCGAGTGCGACCGTGGCCTCTTCCTCGAACTCTCCCAAGCTCAACGTCGCCGGCAAGAGCGACAGGCCCGGGCGCAGCTCGCGCAGGACGGACAGGGCGGGAACCTCGCCGCGCATCACATCCACTAGGGACGGCGCTCTGCCTACAAAGCACCCCAAGCCGAGGGTCGCATGGGCCTGGGGATCGAGGTCGACCAAGAGGGTCCGCTCGCCGGCGGCATGGAGCGCCGCGGCTAGGTGGATTGCGGTTGTGGTCTTGCCACAGCCGCCCTTTTGATTTGCCAGGGTGAGGATCTGCATTGGGATGCGCCCTAGGTGGAAGGGCTACAAATGCCGTTATGGCCAATCCTTGGTCCGGGTTCAACCGCTATTTATAAACAGCCGCGGCAAGCGAGTGCCGACTAGCGCAATGCCGAGCGCGCTCGAGAATAGAAGGGTCGCTGGGTGCGAGCGTAGTCGATGGGCGCCCACTGGGCGACGCCTTCGATTGCGTGGGCTGCAGGGGAGCTCGGATCCATCATGGTGACCGGCTCGCGACGGGCGATGGAGCGCGAGACGCTGGCGTCAGCGGGCACCCATCCGATGTACTGCGGCGCATGGCCGAGAAAGCGCTGGGACGCGCCGCGGAAGCGCTCCCAGGCATTGCTGGCCTCGACCTCGGAAGCGCAGCGGTTGAGCACCAGACCGACCCGAATCTCCGGGTTGACCATGTTCGCACGCTTGTACAGAGCGTACCCATCCGAGAGTGCGGTGACCTCGGGGTTGGTCACCAACATTAGCGTGCTGGTGGCGGCCAAGTGGGCGACCGTGGCGTAGCCCATACCTGCGCCGTGGTCGATGATGACCAGGTCGAAGTCGGCCTCTAGGGGGTTCAGAGCGCGGAAAAGTCGGTCGAGCTGGCGCCTGGTCGGGTTGACCAGGGCGTGGCGCCCAACGCCACCGGAGAGCAGCTTCATGCCGCAGGGTCCGTCCGCTAGGGCCTCGTGGGCAGGGATCTCTCCCTGCATCACATGGCCAAGATCGTACTTCGGCGCGACGCCCAGCAAGAGGTGCGCATTGGCCATGCCCGCATCGAAGTCAACCAGGAGAACCCGCATGCCCTCGCGGGCTTTCATGTACGCCATGTTGGTGGCGATGATGCTCTTTCCGGTGCCGCCCTTACCGCTTGCGATGCAGATGACGCGGGCCGCCTTGCGCGGCTCCTTCGTGAGTTCTTGCTCCGAAGGATACTTGTGGCGGATGAGGCGGAGGCGTTCGAGCTCGCCTCGGATGGATTGAATGACAGACACGTGGAAACACCTTTTCCTAGGGAGTCGCTTTCGTCAATAGGCCAGTGCGAAAACCACAGATCTACCTGAAGTTTCTACCCCAAAAATGCTCCCCGCGTCCCCCCTTTAGTAGAGGCTCGAGACTTCTCCGATGTGGTGGAGCTTCATTACGTTGGTCGTCCGAGCGATGCCCGGGGGCACGCCGGCGACCATCACGACCTGCTCTCCTAGGGAGCAGATGCCGCGATCCACCAGGACCCGGGAGCCGTCCGTGAGCATGGTCTCGAGGTTGTCTCGGCGTTCAAACAGCACCGGCCTCACGTGGCCCATGACGGACATGGCCTGGAAGGTCCGGCGGTGCGGGGTCAAAGCGATCACCTCGGCCTTGGGCCGGAAACGCGACACCTGGCGGGCGGTTGTACCGGTCTCGGTGAAGCAGATGATGCGCTGGATGCCAAGGGCCTTGGCGGCCTGAACGGCGGCCAGGGCGGTGCCATTCGAGAAGCTTGGCTCGGCGTTGCGGAAGGCCACGCGGGTCGCACGCGCATAGCGTGCGCTCTCCTCCATGGCCAGGGCGATCTCTTGCATGGCCTCCACCGCGCGCACGGGGTAGGCCCCCACCGCGGTCTCTGCCGACAGCATGACGGCGTCGGTGCCATCGAGCACGGCGTTGGCCACGTCGGCGACCTCGGCACGGGTCGGCCGGGCGGCGGAGACCATGGACTCGAGCATCTCGGTGGCCGTGATCGTGAACTTGCCAGCCATCAAGGCCTGGTCGATTAGGTCCTTCTGGATTAGAGGTAGCTTCTCCAGAGGCGCCTCGACGCCCAAATCGCCCCTGGCGACCATGATACCGTCGGTTTCCTCGAGGATCTCGGCCAGGTTGATCAGGGCGGCCGAGCGTTCGATCTTGGCCACAATCAAGGGCTGGGGCGCCATCTTTCGCACGGCCCGAAGGTCGGCGGCGGTGCCCACGAAGCTGACGCCGATCATGTCGACTTCCATCTCCCGGGCCAGGGCGATGTCGGCCACGTCCTTAGGCGTGGGAAGACGAATCGCGAGCTCGGTGTCGGGCAGGTGCACGCCCTTGCGGTCGCCAATCCAGCCGCCGCGGACGACCCGTGCCGTGGCCTCGCCCCCCACAACTTTCTCCACGACCAGCTCGCACTGGCCATCGGCTAGGAACACCATGTGCCCGTCTCGGATCGCGCTGGAGAAGCCCGGAAAGTTCAGGAGCGCTTGGCCCTCCTTGGACTCGCCGTCGCCCTCCACCAGCACCAGCTTCTCGTTGACCTTGAGCTCGCGCTTGCCACCGGCGAAGGTCCCCAGGCGCAGCTTCGGGCCCTGGATGTCCGCGAGGATGCCGATGCCCACGCCGCGCTCTAGGGCGATCTTTCGAATGTTGTCCACGCGCCGCCGGTGTTCGTCCGGCAGGCCGTGGCTGAAGTTGATGCGCGCGGTGCGCAGCCCCGCGTCGATCAGCTCGCCAATGCAGTTCTCGGATGCGGGTCCGATGGTCGCGACAATTTTGGTGCGCGCAAGGCGCCCTTCGGCACTGGTGTGCTCAAGATGAGAGAGGTCCATGGGGCCGTTGTATCACACGGCCCCATGGATTCATGCCTCGTCTTTGCTTGGTGCCAAAGGTCCGCTCGTAAAGACCCACATTCCCACCACGTAGATCACCACCGAGATCAGCGAGACGGCCCGGAAGCCGGACTCCATCGCGATCACAATGCAGAGGATCGAAGCCACGACACTGGCGCCACCATTGACGCCAAGAGCCCAGGGCACGAGGCGCGGCTCGAGCCTCTTCAGGCGTGCCAATCCCAGGGGGAAGGGCATGCCCATGAGGAAGTTCATCGGGGCGAGCAGCGCCATCACGATCGCCACGCGCGCCGGAAGCGGCAGGGAGAGCGCGCCGTCCAGGGCGACCTCAAGGATCACCGCCAGGGCCAGGATCACGACGCCTAATAGGGGCACGATCTTGCGCAGGGCGGCGGCTTCGCGGCCAATGAAACGACCAGCATAGAGGCTGCCGAGACCCGCGAAGAGCAGGAACGAACAGAGCGTCACAGTCAGGGAATAGGTCGGGTGACCAAGGAAGAGCACGAGCCGTTGGATCGTGCTGATCTCCAGGAACATGAAGCCCGCACCGAGACCGAGGAAGTAGACCAAGTGGCGGCCCGCGTTGGGCGCCTTGAGGCCCTCGCGACGCAGTAGCAACAACGGGAAGACCACCATCAGCGCCACCAAGATCGAGGTCTGGATCAGCAGCGTCGCCAGGATCTTCAGGCCGATTGGGCCGCCGGTATGCTCGAGCCATTCGGCCTCTTCTTCCACATCGGCGAAGAGCGCATTCCAGTGGTGGAAGTTGAAGAAGAACGGTGAGTCATCGCCAACCGGACTGATGTCCCACTGGCCGTTTTGGTAGGAGCTGTAGTAGGCGGCCTCGGTGCCGGACTCGATCGCCGCGCCCAGATCATTGTAGGCGGCCCTTGCGATGGTCAGCTGCTCTGCGGTCTTCTCGGGAATCCCGGTATTGTCCCACTGGTCGCGGCCTGCCAAATAGATGGAGTAGTGGTCCTCCCAGTTGGCATCCGCCAGGGCGTAGTAGTCCAGCACCGCGTCCGAGAAGGGCTCCATGCTGAAGACGCACGCGGAGAAGCGCACGACCAAGGCCGGGTCCTTTGGATGCTGTGCCTCGTGGGAGATCACGATGGCGTGCTTCGAGGGCTCGGCGATACCGCGGGCCCGAAGCTCTTCCAGGCCGATGCCGATCAAGCGCAGCATCTCCCGCGGCGGCTGGTAGGCCAGGCGGATGAAGCTGAGCGTGCCGGTCGGCGTCAGGTGATCGAAGTACTCGCCGAGGGCCTCGTCGGTATAGAGGTAGGACTCGCTGAGCACGTAGGCGCCGGAGTTGCCCGCGGTGTAGGTGTCCGTTCCCGAGAGTTGGATGTGGTCGAACTTGCGGTCGAGACGACGCAGGGTGCTGCGACCCTCGCCGACGCGAACCTCGACTCCCTCGCGTTGATAGATGCCGTTGTTGAAGTCCGCGAAATCGGTGCCGACGATCTGCACGGTCTCGGGGTTGATCTCGATGCCCAGGATGCTGTTGACCCCTTGGTCCAGGGCGTAGCGCAGGTCGATGCCCCCGCCGATGCCGATGGCCAGCACATCCATCTCAGAGCGCCTATCCTCGGTTCCGTTCGCCCCAGCCATCTGGTGCGGCAGGTAGCCCACCGTGTTGAGCGCGACGGGCGGAACCGCCTTCCAGCTCTCGTCGGAGTGCATCACGGTGATCGCGTCGCCATCCTGGTAGATGTCGATCATGCCCGCGGGCATCTTCACCATGGACAGGCGGCAGAGCGAGCTCCAGCGCGTCTCCAAGGGCTCGGCGCCTGGGATCATGGCGATGTGGTCGGGCTCGGCCTTGTTCGATGCAACGCTGACCTGCAGGAAGGTCGGCGCGACGAAGAAGAGCCCGATGCAAGCGACCAAGGTCGCGAATGCGGCCAGGCGCGGCTTGGCCAGGTTGGCTGCGGTCTCGCCCGGATTCGAGCGCAGGAACGCCAGCGCCGCCAAGGGGCCGGTGGCCGCACAGGCGACTAACAGGCGCTCGGCACCCAAAGGCGCGACGGCCATGATGAAGATCCACGCTCCAAGAGCGCTGCCCACCAGGTTCACCATGTACAGCTTGTGCACCTCCTTCGCCACCGAGAGCACGATCACCACCACGAGCCCCGAGAAGACGTAGGGGATCAGCAGGTAGCTGTAGAACAGCCCCAAGGTGAAGAAGTGCCCCTCGTTGGTGAGGTCCGATGCGTGCTCGGCCGTTGAGTCCAGGATCAGGTAGCCCACGATTGCCGAAACGGCAAAGAGCACCCCACACCAAGCCAAGCGCGCACGGGTATCCCCCTCGAGCAACTTGGGCCTGACCGTAACAATGCTGCCCGCCACAGCGAACCCGAGCAGGGTCATCGTGACCACCATATAGGAGTGGTGGTGCCACATCTGCACGGACAGGATGCGGGTCAAGAGGACCTGCAATGCCAGGACGGCGGCGGAGATCAGGAAGAGTCCAACGCCAAGGCGTGGAGCGGTGTTGGTGGTCATGAAAGGAGGGGCTTCGGAGACGGGTGGACTTTCAGGCTATCCCAAGCAGAGCAGCGGGACCTCTTGGTACTGGGGGAATCGTCCCGTAGCCAGCTTGGAGTAGATCAAGTTTTCCCCTAGGGTGACCTCGAAAGCGCCACCGGAACTCTTGACGAGCTCGACTTCGACGCCGGAGAAGGCCTCTTTGAGTTCAGCGACCAGACCGGTCGCTTGGGGGAGGTAGTTTCAGCCTGTGCAGTATTCGATGCGGAACTTCATGGCGTTCAGGGCTTGGGTTGAGCGCCTAGGCTCCCGGGAGTCGGGAAAGAGGGATTTGGCACTCGGTCCCGGGTAGTTTGCCATTCCAGCCCACTTAAAGGCCCCAAGAATGCGGTTTCCAGCGGGAAGAATGGGCATCGGGACTGCCTAGCACGAGCCCACCCAGGGGGCACGGGTGACCACTTACCCGAACAGTACATTTTTGATCGGACACCAAGGGAACGTTCCTGCATATTGATTGGTCCAACAAAACGGCACATAGAGCACCGTAGTACCTGCGGACAACTCGGGGCCTGCGTGGGGCCGGGGTGGGGGGCGCGCGC
>JBLHWM010000201.1:0-6768 GCA_047629095.1 Planctomycetota bacterium
CGAGCCCGATCTCTTCGCCGGTCGCGAGCAGCACGATGATGTCGCGCTCGCGATGCTGCTCGAAGGCAGCGGCTTCCACGATTTCGAGCACCGCGGCCACTCCCGAAGCGTCGTCGTCGGCACCGTTATAGATCAAGTCCACATCCTCGGCGTCCCCCTCACTGCGCGGACGCGAGCGCAGGTGATCGTAGTGTGCACTCAAGACAATCGCGCCCATAGCCGCTGCCGAGGGTGGCCCCTCTGGACCACCGCCCGCGTTGCTGAGAGTTGCGGGGAGCTTGCCCACAACGTTGTAGGCCTTGGGCTGAGAGCCGCTCACCTCGAACGAGATTCGCTTCACGGATCCGTCCTCGAAAGACTCTCGCAGGGCGCCCTTGACCTTGAACGTGACGGGGAGTGAGACTCCGTCCAACTTCGCCGCGACCCTTCGGACTCGAGCGGGATTCGACTCTTCGCGCCCCTCGCGCTTGGTGCCTTCAAAGATGATCGCCCCCCAAGCAGCCTGCCAGCTGGCCCCCCTCTTCTCGAACACATCGCGACGCTCTGTCGCACTTAGGTTCAGGTAGAGGGCCATCGCGAGATCGGGCGATTCCAGACGGGCATCATCTGGCTCCTCCACCGCGAGCACGCCTAGCTCTCCCTTGCCTTCAAGCCCAGCGGTGAGCTCAAAGCTTGTGCCGTAAACCTGCCGCAGTAGTCCATCGCCTGTGTCTGCCATCAGTACCGGCATGGTCGGAAAGCTGACAACGCTCAGCTGAATGTCTTGCAGATACGTGCCGTTGTCACCCGCGGGCTGCATGCCCTGGGCTTCGAGTTTCGCGAGGGTAGCCGCGAGGTAGTCTGCTGCGAGCTTGCCACCGGCGGAACCTGTGTAACGACCCTCGAGCTCATCCGAAGCCAAGTATTGGATGTGCGCGGCGATCTCGGCAGCGCCGACGGCCGCATCGACCTGGTCCTTCGCTAACGCAAGGTCGAATGCGCCCCTGTTGGGAACGGGATCCCTGGCTACCTCTAGGGTGGCCTCCCCTGTGGGGCGCGAAGTCGGCTGGGAGGTCGGCTCTTGATCGTGAACCCAGAGGGGCGAAACGGAGAGGGCTAAGGCCAAGATTCCAGTGGTGGTATTCATAAGGGGGAGCCTACGGAATTGGAGCGGGGCGAGGAGGGGGAAAGGCGACCGGGTACGGCAGAATATTCCTAACCCAAATACACATGGCGCTAATAGCTACGGAGCCCCCCTCCTGACGCGCAGGAGAGGGGCTCCGTAGGTTGAGCCGTGCCGCGGATTCGATCCGAAGCTCGGCCCGTTGAACTGAGTTTTGCCTGGACTGGCTGTTAGCCGACGACGCGACGGACGCTTGCGGTGCGCAGTTGCATGACCTCGCGGACCACACTAAAGAGAGCTTCGTTCTCTTTGGGACTGCGCACAGGGAGGCGCACGGCGCCCTTGACCTGGCGAGGAACAGAGACTGTCCCCGGCTCGGTGCGACGGTTGACTTTGCGGGCGAGGTCACTCGGATCCTCGACGCAGACCAGGATCCATCCACCGAGGGACGGCATCGTGACGAGGCCGTTGACGGTGCTTAGGCGAGAAAAGAAACGTTCTCTGTCTTCGAACATTGGGCTCCTGAATAGCTGAAGAAATATGGACTGGGGTCGGGGCGGCGCGCAGGCTTACTGAGAGGCCGGTCGCATCGAAGTCAACCCTTTCGTTTAGATCTATGAACACAATATGTTGCGGTCGAGTCATGCACAAGCACTAACCGTCGTAGCAATCTAAAAGTTCCAAAATCCGGAATTCGCCATTCAATCATGGGAATGGACAGAGTTTGACCGGCGCGGGCCACTCGTCGCGATAGGCTCCTTATCCCAAGCCAAGAATCTCCACGATGACCACGAACTCAGCCCCCCACCACTTCGCCCGTCGCAAGGTGCGCATCCCCTGCTCCACTTCCAACCTAGGTCCGGGCTTTGACCTGCTTGGGTTGGCCCTCTCCCTCTGGTTGGAGGTTGAGCTCAGCCCCACTTCCGAGGCGGCCAGCAGCCCTGACTCCACGGGCCATCAACTCGACCTGGCCGCGGACTTCGCCGCTTCTTGGCCCCGTGAAAACAACCTCATGCTGCGGGCATTTGACGCTGTCTTTGCCGCACAGGGGACTAGTCCTCCGAATGGCCACTTTAGAGTCAAAAGCGAAATACCGACCGCAAGGGGCCTCGGTTCCAGTGGTGCTGCCGTCACGGCGGGGCTGCTACTCGCGAACGATGTGCTCGCCGATTGGCGCGGCGAGAGCCATGCAATGAGCACCGCCGAGCTACATCGCCTAGGCATGGAGATCGAGGGCCATCCCGACAACATCACGGCTTCGCTGTTCGGCGGCTGCACCCTCTGCTTGCCACCCGCACCGGGCGCCACGGGCCGCTCGGCCCACGATGGCGGCCTCGTCCATGCGCCCCTTAGTTCGGACCTCGGATTCGCCGTCGCGTGGACCGATGCCACCCTCACGACCACCGAAGCCCGCGCCTGCCTGCCCACCCAAGTCGCCTTCGCCGACGCGGTCGAAAATCCGCGGCGACTCGCCATGTTGCTCGAAGGCCTACGCACAGGGAACCCGAAGTTGCTCGCCCTTGGGGCGGAGGATCGCCTCCACCACGCCTTCCGCCTTGCCCTCATTCCCGGCGGCAGCCAAGCACTCCAAGCCGCAACGGACGCCGGTGCGGCGATGGTCGCCATCAACGGATCCGGCTCGAGCCTGCTCGCCATCGGGCGCGTGGATCAGGCCGAGCAGCTCGGGCAGACCATGGCCAAGGTGCTCGCGGACTTCGCACCAGGTTCCACGAGCCGCAATCTCACCAGCATCAGCGGTCAGCCGACGGTGGAGTCCATGGAGTAGGCCAAGGCCCAACTCCTGCCCCACATTTCAGTGTCAGCTGCCGGGACGCGCGTAGCCATGGTGGTACTGCCCAATCGCCGATTGGGCTTCCCCTAGGCACGAGCTCGCGGCCGCGACCCTGGCGGCCCTGGCGGCGGCCGCCGAGTCGAGGACTCGCACCGCGTCGCCAAAGCGGATCGCCTTTCGCGCGGGCACAAGGAAGCGCCTCAGACCGATTCCAAAGAGCAGCGGCAGGTTGGCCACATCCGCAGCCGAGACTCCAAAGATGCTCAAGGGCTTCGAGGCCTCTGACGCCTCGCGCACCACGCCTTTCAGCATGCGCAGCACGAAGGGGTGCATGGTCTCGAAGTACTCAGCTAGCTCCCCAGTGTCTCGGTCCGCAGCGAGCAGCCCCTGCAGCAGTGAGTCGAGGTTGATCGTCAAGAAGTCGGCTTCGCTCGCTAGGTCCGCAAGGCCGAAGACCGATGCGGGAGTCTGGACCACAACACCGATCTTGGGCTCGTCGTGGAAGGGCTCGCCGGACTTGCGCAGCTCCACGCGCTCTTCAAAGAGCAGCTCTTTGACACGGCGCAGCTCGCCACAGTCCGTGACAAATGGAAGCGCGATTTCGAGTTCGCCTTCGGGGATGGCTAGCAGCATCGCCTGGAGTTGGCGGCGCAGCACCGCCTCTTGGTGCAGCAGGATGCGGATGCCCACGCGGCCCAGATGCGGGTTCGCCTCGCGCTCGGGGTAGAGGTAGCGCAGACCAAGGCCCGAGTTCGCCGACAACAGCCGCAGCATAATCGGGCCGGGGCCCGCCTTGTCGGCCACGGCTCGGTAGTGAGCGACCAGGGCCTCGCGGCTCGGCTGCTCCTTATCCAAAAGATAGAGTAGCTCTGTTCGGTAGAGTCCGATTCCCGGTAGCCCCACATCGGCGGAACGGTCGACTTCGGCTAGGTTTCCCGCGATTGCCGCGATTTCGACCTGGATGCCGTCGCTGGTCCGGACGGGCAGCTCCATGCGAGGTTCGGCTGGCTTGGACTCGAGCGCCGCGCCGGAGATCTCGGCGGAATCTTCGGTGCGTGTGTACTGGGCCCGAACCAGCTCCCCGGGGTTGACGCGCAGGTGACCCTCGGCGGAATCTAGGATCAAGTGGTCGCCCTCTTGCACCGTGTCGAGCAGACCATCGATTCCAGTGATCGTCGGGATGCGCATGGACCGCGCGAAGATCGCAGCGTGACTGGTGAGGCCCCCACCTTCGGTCACGATGCCCAGGACGTGCTCGTTGTTCAGGTCGAACATGTCCACGATCGACAGCTCGCGGGCCACGAGGATATAGCGCTCGGGGTTGGGCACTTCGGGCTCCGGCGTGTGGCCCTCTTCGATGTTGCGCAGCACTCGGATGCCGACGTCGCGCAGATCCACTGCGCTCTGGCGCAGGGTCTCGCTCTCGACGAGGCGGAAGATACGATCAAAGTCGCCGATCACCTTCGCGATCGCGGCATCGAGTCGCAGCTGCTCCACCAGAATCAACTGCTCGACATCCGCGATGAACACGGAGTCTTTCAGGTAGGCGAGGTGCGTGTCCAGGATGCGCGCGTCATTGGGCGCGACCTGACCCGAGAGCCTGGTTTTTAAGGCACCGATCTGCTTCTTCGAGGCCTCGAGGGCTGAACGAAAGCGGTTGAGTTCGCCGTCCACGTCCTCGATGGCGACGCGCTCTTCCTCAATGATGGAGAGGTCGTGATCTTTGCGGTGGGCTCGCCCGACCACGAGGCCGGGCGAAACGGAGTTGCCCCGCAGCAGTTGCCCCGCAATCGGCTCCCCATGGGAAGCCTCAAGGGCATCGCTGACCTCGGCTCTGGGATTGGCGTCACTTTCCTCGCCATCTCCCGGGGAGGCCTCGGTCGTCAAGGTCTCGGCCGCTTGGGCCCCCTTGTTGCCGTTGCGATCGTCGTCATGGTCCCCTTGCTGGGGCTCGATATCATTTGTGGTTCCAGAGCTCATAGCGCGCCTATCCTAACCAAACTCCCCCCCTGCTTTCCGCCCCCGAGGGGCCGAACTGTGGACTCCGAGTGAATTGCAAAGGCAAAAATCCATGAAGAAAGGACGAAGTCTGGCCCAAGACCATCGACCCCGCCTGCCGACAGTTAGGATGAGGCCCGCGACCCCACCGGGGAAGCCCCGCGCTCTTCGACTAGAAAGAGCCACCGAGAAGAGAACACGAGGAGATAAAACATGTCGCAATCCGACGACCTGAACCAGCACATCAATACCCCCATTTTGGCCCGCAACGCCTTTGGGAATCACGCACTTGCCCTTGGACTCGCTATCACCATGGCGCTCACAGCTAGCTGTGGGGATTCCGAGGCGAAAGACAAGGCCATCGAGGCGGCACAGAAGACCGCGGAACTAGCGCAGGTCGAAGCAGGGGCACTTGCCGATAGCGTCAACGCCGGCGTCGAAGCCGCCAAGGCGGCCCACGGGAATAGCGCAGCAGAAATCGAAGCTGCCCGAGACAGCGCGATGGATTCCATCGGAGATGCCCTCGACGCCGCAACCAGTGTCGCGGAGAAGCTCTTCGCCGGCACGCGGGCCGACTTCGTCAGCGGGATCGAGTCGAAGCTCGAGGCCGCCGATGTGGAGATCACAGCCCTCAAAGCGAGCCTGGCAGGCGCCTCGGATGAGGCCCAGATCACCATTGGCTTCAGCCTGGCCGCACTTGACGCCAAGCGCTCCCTCGTGACCACCAAGCTCGCCAAGATCTCCGAGGCGGGCGAGGATGCCTGGCAGGTTCTCGCGCCGACTCTCGAAGAGAAGATGGAGAGCGTGAACAAGGCCCTTGCCACCGTTCAAGAGCGTCTCGATCAGACCCTCGAAGAGGAGTCCGCTCCGAAGAACGACTGGCTGCCCGGCAAGCCGAAGCAGCTCTTTGACGTGGTCAAGGTTGTGGACGGCGACACGATTCACATCACGCGCAACGGCGAGAAGCAGAAGCTGCGCCTCTTGTCCGTCGACACGGAAGAGAAGCTCTCGGGCAGGGAGTTTAATCCGAGCAAGCCCGAGACCCTCTTCGGCGAAGAGACCAAGCTGTGGGCCATCGACTTCTTCAACGCGCTCGCGAATGAGGATGGAGTGATCCAAGTCGGGGTGATCTTCCCCGCCGGCGAGGAAGCCTACGATGTCTACGGTCGCCTGCTCTGCCACGTCGTTCTCCCGGACGGCACCGACTTCAACTTGAAGTTGGTCGAGGAGGGCTGGAGCCCCTACTTCACAAAGTATGGCTACAGCCGCATCTGCAACAAAGCCTTCTTGGCCGCCGAGGCCGAGGCCAAGAAGCAGCAGCTTGGAATCTGGAACCCCGAAGTCAACAAGCCCGCCAGCGAGAGCGAGCCTTGGAACAAACGCGACTACGATGCGGCACTGCCCTGGTGGCGCGCCCGCGGTGACGCCATCGAGGAATACCGCAATCGCGCGGCGGGCTCCCCTGAGACCTTCCTGGATGCAGAGAACGAGGACCAGCTCGCCGGAGCCGTAGAGGCGGGCAACACCTCGGACTACCCGAAGTCCGTCTTTGGCGCCGTTGACCGCAGCTTCGAGGAGTCCGACGGCTCCCTAACTCTGCTCTTCCGCACATCGAATGACAAGCGCGCCTTCCGCGCCAAGATCTCTGCCGAACTTCGTCCCAAGCTCAAGCACCTCAACCTAGAAAACCGTGGCGATTCAGGGGTCCAAAACTACCTCTTCGTCACTGGTAAAGTAGTCGACGGCCCCCGCGGCTTCGACATCCACCTAGGCCACGAAACCGCCCTAACCTTAGGCGCCCCAGACCCCGTCTTTAAGCAAGAGTAGGGGGGCGCTGCGCTGGGCTTTTGCGCTGCGCTAGGCTTTTGTCGCTGCG
>JBLHWM010000202.1:0-6707 GCA_047629095.1 Planctomycetota bacterium
GATTAGCAAGCCAGCTTCTAGCCTTCACTAGACGCCAGGTCCTCGAGCGCCGCATTGTCGACCTTGGCGAACTGGTGATGGAGTCTACGGAGATGCTGCGCAGTCTTGTGCCGGAAGACATCGAGGTTTCTGTGCTGCGGCCGGAGACGAAGCTGACGATTCACGCCGACGCAGGTCAGATTCAGCAGGTCGTCATGAACTTGGTGGTGAACGCGCGCGAAGCCATGCCCGACGGCGGCAAGCTGCTGATCAACTTGGATTCAGAGCAGCGCGGTAGCGGTGCAGCGTTTGCGACCCTGTCCGTTCACGACACAGGTACGGGTATGGACAAGGCGACCGCTGCCCGGATCTTCGAGCCGTTCTTCACCACAAAGGAGGCGGGCAAGGGGACCGGCCTTGGCCTGTCGGTGGTCTACGGAATCATCTCCCAACACGGAGGGTGGATCGACGTGGAGGGAGGTTTGGGAAGCGGAGCGGAGTTCTGCATCTACATCCCACTACTCGCCGGACGCGACAAGGACGTTGAGGCCTCCTCCAAGGCGATCGTTGCGGAAGAGGTGATCCCTAGGCGTAGCTTGGTCGTCGAGGACGAGGACTCAGTTCGCCACGTGACCTGCTTGATGCTGGAGCAGAGCGGCCACGAGGTGATCTCCGCCCCTGGCGGCGTCGAGGCCCTAGCCCTGTTCGCCGATTCACCTCCCCTGGATGTGGTGGTACTGGATGTGGTGATGCCGGGCATGTCCGGGGTCGAGGTCTTCCAAGAAATTCGGAAGCTGAAGCCGGACCAGCCCGTGCTCTTCGTCACCGGCCACGATCCAACGGAGCGCCTGCGTGACTTCGAGGGCAGTCCTGGGGTAGGCCTGCTGCGGAAGCCCTACACGCGCTCGGACCTCTCTAGGAAACTGTCCGAGCTGCTCGACGAGTAGGGATTCGGGACCCCGCTCTAAAATCTAGGAGCCCATCCCATCGGGGAATCCGAAGGCGTGTAAACTCTTCGCGCTCCCACCTTCCCCTACCCCTCAAACTGCGCCAATCCGGGCGTGGGATAAAGTGATGACGATTCGGATTCAACGCGCTCTGGTCAGCGTTTCAGACAAGACCGGTATCGAGAACTTCGCGCGCATGCTCACCCAGATGGGCGTCGAGCTGCTCTCCACCGGCGGCACCTACAAGACGATCTCCGAGGCCGGAATTGCGGTGCGAGAAGTCTCGGACTACACCGGTTTTCCCGAGATGATGAACGGTCGCGTGAAGACGCTGCACCCGAAGATTCACGGCGGTATCCTGGCCCTGCGCGACAACGACGAGCACGTCGCCGCCATGGACGGACATGACATCTCGGGCATCGACCTGGTCGTGGTGAACCTCTACCCCTTTGAAGAGACCGTGGCCAAGCCGGGCGTCTCGCGCGCGGATGCTGTCGAGCAGATCGACATCGGCGGCCCGTCCATGGTGCGCAGCGCTGCCAAGAACCACAAGTTCGTCGGCATCGTGACGGACCCGGCTGACTACGGCCGCGTGATCGACGCCATGGAGCAGAACGCTGGCGACCTGGGCATGAACCTGCGCCGTGAGCTGGCCGTGAAGGCCTTCGGTTTGACTGCGCGCTACGACGCCGCGATCAGCCGTTGGATGTTTGACCAAGAGGTTGCCGACGAGCTCGCCCCCGGCTCCTTCGCCGACAGCTTCAGCCTGGCGGGCGTGAAGCAAATCGAAATGCGCTACGGCGAGAACCCGCACCAGAAGGCGGCCTTCTATCGCTACACCGCGAACAGCGAGCCGAGCGTTGCGACCGCCGAGGTCCTGAACGGCAAGGCGCTCTCCTACAACAACATCGTCGACATCGATGCGTGCCTGTCCCTGGCCAAGGAATTCACCGAGCCCTTCGTCTGCGTCGCGAAGCACAACAACCCCTGTGGCGCCGCCGCCGCCGAGACCATTGAGCTTGCCCTCGAGCAGGCCTGGGCCGGGGACCCCGTCTCCGCCTTTGGCTCGGTGTTGGCCTTCACCCGCCCGGTGAACCTGGCCGCCGCGACCTTCCTAGTGGATGGCAACCGCTTCGTCGAGGCGATCATCGCGCCGAGCTTCGACGACGATGCCTTCGAGCTCTTGACCACCAAGCCGAAGTGGGGCAAGAACGTGCGCCTCTTGAGCTTGGGTGACTTTGATGCCGCCGGCCGTGACGCCTCGGACATCGAGCTGAAGAAGGTCGTCGGCGGGTTCCTGCTCCAGGGCCGGGACCTCAAGGTGGCTGGGGTCGACGAGCTTCGGGTCGTGACGAAGACTCAACCCACGGACGAGCAACTAACCTCGCTGCGCTTTGCCGAAAAAGTCGGCAAGCACGTGAAGTCGAACGCGATCGTCTTCGTCAAGGGTACACGGGTGACCGGCGTTGGCGCGGGGCAAATGAGCCGCGTCGATTCGACCTACCTCGCTGCCCGCAAGTCCGGCGACGATGCCCAGGGCACCGTGATGGCGTCCGATGCTTTCTTCCCCTTCCCGGACGGCGTCGAGACCGCCATGGATGCCGGCGTAACCGCCATCCTGCAGCCCGGCGGATCCATGCGCGACCAGGCCGTCATCGATGCCTGCGACGAGCGCAACGTGCCCATGGTCATGACCGGTGCCCGTCACTTCCGCCACTAAGCCAACCGAGCTCCCTTAACGCACCGCGCCCTTCCCGCCAACTGGCGAGAAGGGCGCGGTTGCAATTCCAAGCGCTAGTTCGGCTGGTCGAGATCCAGCCCCTCTGCCTCGATCCAGTCGTAGATCGCACCCATGGGCGTGACCAATCCCATGTGCGGGATGATGGTCTGTTGAGCGGCACCGTAGTTGTAGATCTTGGAGAAGATGCCCAGCAGCTCGTGACTCTCGGCGTCGAAGATGCCGCCGCCGGAGTTCCCGATAAATGTTGGCGCGTTGATCATCCAGTAGTTCTGGCCGTCGATGTCGTGGCTGGTGTCCGCGAGTTCACCCGCCGTCGGAATCGGGTCGTTGCCTAGGGGGCAGCCCACGGCGTAGACTCGATCGAAGACAGCGTGTCGGGCCAAGCTATCCACACTCGGAAGCTTGGCTCCGTTGGCGAAGGGCCGCGAGCTAAAGATCTCCAGGATCGCGACGTCGATGCGCGCATCGTGCTTGACCAGCTTCGCGGACTCGATCCGCACCACACCAACCTGGTCGTAGATCGTGACAGGCACCGTGGTGTCGAGCCCTTGGGTGCCCTGGATATCGCGCACCACGTGCCACGCGGTCACGACCAAAGTACGCCAGCGCTCATCCACGGGCATGGACTGCAGCAGCACGCCGCTGCCGACACTGCTGTCCCCGGCGAGCTGCACCACGGGGCCCAGTAGCTCGCGCCACATCTTCTGGGTGTCGCGGCGCTGCTTCAAGCGCTCGTCCAGCTTGTTCAGAGCGCTAAGGCTCTTCACGAGCTCGCTGGAGTTCGTGTCGAGGCGCGCTTCGAGCGCACCCCATTGGTCGTTCATGTTCGCGTTGAGCTCCTGGATCAAGGACGCGTACTCGGCGCCCTCGATGCGCGACACCGACGACTCGAGTACTGTGAGCTGGCTCGACGAGGAGTTCAAAAGCGACTCGAGCTGCTCGCGTGACTTCAGGTAGTTCTCCTGGAGCTCCGCGATTTCAATCGAGCGCTCTCCCTCGAGCCGCTGAATCTCCAACTCCAGCCGTGTCACCTCTTGCGTCAAGGCGGTGCGCTCCTCGCGCTGCTGCTTCAGTTCCCTGGCGATGACCGCCGCCCCGGCTTCCCTCTCGGAGTCCGCACTATTGCGGGCTTGGACCAGCGCCCCGTCGATTCGGGTAAGCTCCTTGCCGCCGACTACGGCGACCGAAGCGAGGATGGCACCGGTAGAAAAAAGGATCCAGAGTTGCGTTTTCATAGGAGATTGGGCTGGGCTCGAGGTTGGGTATCTCCCGTTATCGGACAAAGCCCCTGGGGCATTAGGGCGCGCCCGTCCACATCGCCCCTCTGGCCCAGCGGCCAGCATAAGCCACTATCAAAAAGTGACTTACGTGGATCCCCCCAACTCGTCCACAGGGTTATCCACCGACTTGTCCACAAGTGCGCTCGCTTTAGACTAGGGTTCCGATTTCGACATGGTCTCTGAACCCCGGGCCACCCATTCGTTAGACTGATCTCGCCTTGGGTCCTCTCCCGGGGCCAACTCAACTCCTTATCTATAGAAGGACATGACTTCCGAAGCTGCCATGGACATCTCTCCGGTCCCCGAGGCCATCGAAGCGCTGCGCGCTGGCCAGATGATTGTGCTCGTGGATGATCCCGATCGCGAAAACGAGGGTGACCTAGTCATGCTCGCCGAGCACGTGACCCCCGAGGCAATCAACTTCATGGTGAAAGAGGCGCGCGGGCTTGTCTGCATGCCTATGAGCCCAGAGCTCTGCGACACCCTGGGCCTGGAGATGCAGACCCAGCGGAACCAGAGTCGCATGAGCACGGCCTTCACGATCTCGATCGAGGCCGCTACGGGCGTGACCACCGGTATCAGCGCCGGCGACCGTGCCCGCACCGTCCAGGCCGCCATCGCCGAGGGCGCAGGCCCCAAGGATTTGGTCTCCCCTGGGCACATCTTCCCCCTGCGAGCCAAGCCCGGCGGCGTGCTTGTGCGGGGTGGCCACACCGAGGCGGCTGTGGACTTCGCGCGACTTTGTGGAGCCCGGGAGTCCGGTGTGATCTGTGAGATCATGGACGAGGACGGCTCCATGGCCCGCATGCCCTCCCTTGTCGAGTTCGCCAAGAAGCACGGCTTGAAGCTCTTCACCATCGCGGATCTGATCGCCTATCGCCGCCAAAACGAGCGCCTCGTGGAGCCCATTGTGCTCGACGTACCGCTGCCCACCAGCTTTGGCGAGTTCAAGGCGTCCATCTTTCGGTCTACCCTGACCGGCGAGGAGCACGTTGCCCTGACCGTGGGGATGCCTGAAGGCGAAAAGGACGATCAGGGCAAGGACAAGCGGGTTGCCCGAACCGCCGTGGAGTCCGAAACCTACGTTCGCGTGCACTCCGAGTGCCTAACAGGCGATATTTTCGCCTCCCTGCGTTGCGATTGTGGGGACCAGCTCCACGGCGCCCTTAGCATCCTGGCCGAAAAGGACCACGGCGTGCTGATCTATATGCGCAACCACGAGGGTCGCGGGATCGGCCTCGCCAACAAGTTGAAGGCCTATGCCCTCCAGGACGACGGCTTGGATACGGTCGAGGCGAACGAGGCCCTTGGCTTCCCCGCCGACCTGCGCGAGTACGGCCTCGGGGCTCAGATGCTGGCCTTCTTGGGCGTGCGCCACATGCGCCTGCTCACGAACAACCCGAAGAAGATCGCTGGCCTGGCCGGCTACGGCTTGGATGTGGTCGCCCAGGAGCCCCTGGAGTTCGCGCATAACCACAACAACGAAAAGTACTTACGTACCAAGGTTGAGAAGATGGGGCACCTGCTGCACGGAATCACAGAGCCCGCACCAAAGGCTACGTAGAGGGATCTTCCGGCGGAAGGAAGCGAATTCGTACGCGCCGGGAATACCCCAGCCCGGGGGGCGTCTGATCCCCCGCAATGGCACGATCCCTCATGCAACCCGCAGTATCCACCGACACCGACCTCGTCGCAGAGACCCTCGCCGGCCAGCAGCTGTCCTTTCAGCTGCTCGTCGAGCGCCACCAGGGCCGCCTCTTCGCCGTCGTCCGCAACTACACGCGGAACCGGGTCGAAGTGGAAGACATCGTCCAGGACGCCTTCCTTAAGGCTTTCAAGCGCTTGGACAGCTTCCAGCACCAGGCCTCTTTCTCCACGTGGCTCCAGCGCATCGCGATCAACACGGCGCTAGATTTCATCAAGCGCTGTGGCCGCAGCCCAATCACCGCCGTGGATGATCCCGAGATCATCGCCGAGCGCGTGCCCCAGGTGCTCGCACCCGGCGCCAGGATGGAGCGCGAGGAGATCGCCGAGATCACGCACACCGTTCTCGACGAGCTGCCCGAGATCTTCCGCACAGTGATCGTCATGCGTGAGCTCGAAGATCGCACCTACCAAGAGATCGCCGACCTGCTCGAGATCTCCATCGGAACCGTCGAGTCGCGCCTCTACCGTGCGCGCGCTCGATTCAAGGACGCACTCCTGCGCCTGCACCCTGAATTCGGAGAGCAAGGATGAGCACCAACAATCCAACTAAGTGCACCCAGCTGACGGCCCTTGTGCCCGGCTACCTCGACGGCGAACTAAGCGAAGAGCAAGCCGCGCCCCTGCGCCGGCACCTGCTCTCCTGCCCGAGCTGCCGCCGCGGTGCGACCGAGCTGACCAACCTCAAGCGCTGGGCCCATGCGGCCGTTGCTAGCGACGAGCTGGCGATTCCCGCCGGCTTCTCCGCCCGGGTGGCCCAGGCCGCTTTCCACGGCGGGCCCTCCCGTGACGAGCTCATTCCCCATAAGCGCGCTACCGGCACAAATCCAGCCACAGCCGCCCCGATCAAGTCCGAACCGTCCGTCCTGACCTTCGTGCTCGGCCTGACCAGCATCGCGGCGGCGCTGCTGATCTCGCTCTCCTTCTTCATCGGCGTCCAGGGCCAGCCCCGGGGCTCGAACCTCTCCGCCCAGCCCATGCCGGGCTTGCTGCCCGAGGTCCTGCGGGAGCTCGACGAGCTGAACGCTAAAGACCTGCGCATCGAGAAGGCTCGCC
>JBLHWM010000203.1:0-6683 GCA_047629095.1 Planctomycetota bacterium
ATCCGACAAGCGCCCCTCGGGCATGGGGCCACTCGCCCTCTACGCAATGGCCCTATTGGCATGGTTTGGAGCGCTCTTCCCCGGCGGTTTCTCCTTCGACGACCGCCAGGCGATCCTGGAGAGCCCCTATGTGCGCGGCGAGCAGCCGTTGTTGGCCGCCTTTACCCAGGACTACTGGCACCACATTGGCGACGCCGGTCACTTCCGCCCGACCGCATCCCTGAGCCTGCGCTTGGACCATGCGATCTTCGGTGAGTGGGCGCGCGGCTACCACATGACCAGCGTCTTCCTGCATGGGCTCGTGGTCCTGCTTGCGGGTCTGCTCGTTGTGCGCGTTGCGTGGCCCGGTGCCGAGACGACTGCGTGCCTGTTTGGCCTGGGGCTCTTCGCGATTCACCCCGCCCTCGCGGACTCCGTCGCCTGGATTTCGGGCCGTACCTCGACGCTCGCCATCTTGCCGGGACTGGCCGCGGCGCTCGCCCTGAACGGCCTGCTCCAGAGTCAACTTGCCGAGCGCCGGCCGGGGATCAGGTTGTTCGCGATCGCGTTGGCTTTCCTGTTCGCTCTCCTTTTTGGGCTCTTCGGGAAGGAGGACGGATTCTGGAGCGCGCTCTTCCCCGCCTTGGTGCTTTGGAAGCACTGCCGGGAGGCGCGCACTCAAAGCACTGCCGCCAACCTGGCCGCGGCATCTGTTGGCCTCCTCATCGGGCTCTTTGTGTATGGCTACCTGCGCCAGATCGCCCTCGGCTCCGCCTGGCCGTCCGCACCCCATGCACCCTTGGCAGGCGTCCCCTTCTTCCAACGCATGGGTGCCTCCGGCGCGGCGCTCGTCGAGGGCGGCCGGCTCCTTGTCTGGCCCTTCGACCAGGTCCCCAACTATCGGGCCCAGGATTGGCTCGGCGCATCCCCCGCCATAGCCACCTTGGGCTGGAGCCTCTGGCTGCTTTCGCTCACCATTGGAGCCAAGCTCTGCCTCGGTTTACGCCGCGCATTCCACCCGCGATACGCGCTCTCACTGAGCCTCCTGCTAGCTCCCATTAGCGCCCTGCCCGTGCTTCAAATCGTGCCCGCTGGCGAGGTCTTCGCAGGGCGCTTCCTCTACGTGCCGCTGCTGCTCGCAACACCTGCCCTGGGCTATGCGCTTCACCGCATCACAACCGCCCTCGCCAGGCCGAAGCTTGTGATCGCCGCAGCCGCTGGCCTGGTGCTGGCCTGCCTTCCCGCGGCCCGCAACTACGGCTCCAACCGCGCCTACGAGCAGGCGATCTTGGAGCGCTATCCAATGGACCGCGCAGCCTGGAATGGGCTGGGGCTAGCCTTGGAGAACGAGGCTGATCTCGAGGGTGCGCGCCATGCATGGCGCCGCGCCATTGAAATCGATTCGACCTACGGCCGTCCCCACTCGAACCTTGGGCGCGTCGCACTGCAGGTGGATGGTGATCAACAGCTCGCTCTCGAACACTTTCAACGGGCCGCGCAGCTCGGCCTCGGCAATCCCACAGCGTGGATTAACCTTGGGTCGATGCAACTGCGAATGCAGGACCCACAGGGCGCGGCTTCCTCGTACGGCCGCGCCACAGGCCTCGCTCCGGGCAGCGCAACAGCATGGCTGGGGCTCGGCCGAAGTTGGGCGGAGCTAGGCCAGTTCGACAATGCGCGAGTCGCCTACGACCGGGCAACCGGAGTAGCACCATTGAGCGTGATCGCATGGACTGGTCTCGCGAAGAGCCTCCAAGAGCTCGGCGAGTTGAACCTGGCGGCGGATGCGCTGGAGCAAGCCAAAAGGCTCGATCCGGCGAACCGCTAACTAGTCATCAAATGAACCTGCAAGAGCTCTCCCTGAAGTTGGATCGGGGTTGACCTCCTCAAGGCCCGCATGAGCTTTCACCAACTGACGAATAGGGCAGCCCCGCAGGGAAAATCGTCGAGTCTATCCGTTCCAGTGGAAGATCAATTCCACCTTGGTATCGGGGTGCAAGCTGTGGTGCACAGGACAGGCAGCGCCGGCAGTCTCGAGAGCCTTGCGCCGCTTCGGATCAACGCTCGCAGGAAGACTTGAGATCTCCACCACCAAGTTGCCTACACGGCGGTGCGGGTCCGCAGCCATGGACTTTTTCACACGTACTTTTGCGCCCGTGAGGTCGAGATTGTGTTTGTTTGCCGAGATCGCCATGATCGTCATGACACAGGTCCCAAGGGCCGTAGCTAGCAGGTCCGTGGGAGAGAAGGACTCGCCCTTGCCGCAGTTGTCCAGGGGCGCGTCTGTGTTCAGCCGGGCACCGGAGGGACCGTGTTCAGCCTCGACGCGCAGCTCGCCAAGGTACTCCATTTTGATTTCAACCATGCTGGAAGATGCACGGCTTGGGGAGCTTTGTCCAGTCCGTGTCTCTTGAAACCGCGGTTAGCGAGCCGCGATGTAGACTTGGCCCACACCGTAATCTTCGACCGTAAAGCCGTGGGCGATAGACCAGCGGGGCTCGTCGAAGAGCGCAACGAACTCTCCGCCGTTGTACTCCCTCATCTCCGCCCCCTGGATGACCTCGGCCAGAACTAGATGTGGTGAGCCAGCTTCGTGAAACAGCGCGGACATAATGTTCAGTACTTCGGAAACGTTCTCCAAGGGCTCCCCTTCTAGCGGGTCCTTGCTCTTGGCCTTTCCGTTCATCAGATCCTCGGGCAGCATCGTGAGTGCTCCCCCGACACGGGTGGCTCCGCCCTTGTCAAAAGTGATCGTAAAGATCGACTCACCTGCGTCGTTCCGGAAAATTGCGATGACGGCATTGTCCTTGAGTCCGGCGGGGAGTTCGCATTCACCGCCAACTTCCAACTCACGCCCCATGAGGTCTCTGAGCATGCTGCAAACATCCTCAGAGTCCAACGATAGGTTTGTCGGATCAAAGGCACCTGCGGACTCTAGGGCGGGCCCCTGTTCGCCTTCTTGCATTTCCGGTGCACCCTCATCCGCCACTGGCGATTCGGGGGCAGTCAGGTTCAAACCGAATAGCTCGAGGCAGACTCCCTTTGGGACGCCGACAGCAGGAAGCTTGACCTCGTAGATCACCTCACCGGCAGCACACCAACGCCCCGGCTTTCCGGGGAGAACAAACTCGATTCTCGCGAACGACCCCTTCGTAAAGGTCTCCTCCATCTCGACAAAGATGCGATACCGATCCGCCTCACAAGCACCCGGCATAGAAGCCAAGGCAAGCGCTTCCGCAGAGGTGACCTCTTCGGAGAGCAGTAGTGCCGAGCTAACCAGTTGTTTGTAATCCTGGACGGTCATGGGGTGGTAATCGATAGGTGGAAACGCGAAAGATCTAGCCCCCCGATTGGAAGGCTAGATAGATACTCCGGCACAGCGCAACGGAGTCACTAGCCGAGCATTTTCGAGAGTTGTGTCTTGAAGCTGTCGGCGGTAAAGGGCTTTGTGATTAGGAACAGGGCGCCAGACTCGCTGGCCGCTGCCTTCATCTCTGCGGACGACTCCGAAGTCACGAAGCCAAAGTCGATGTTGTTGCCTGCGGCGCGAAGGGCCTGGAGGAACTCGATGCCGGACATGTTGGGCATGTTCCAGTCACAGAGGACGAGGTCCGGGGACTCGGAGGCTGTGGCCTCAAGACCAAGAGCGCCATCTTCGGCTTCAACCACATCGTGGTCTCCGAATCCCGCTTGGCGAAGGGTACGTTTGACGATCATGCGCATTGCTTTGCTGTCGTCGACGATGAGAATTTTCATAGGGTTTTCCTGATTGTAGGTAGGAGTGCTTGATTGATTGGGGAAAGGCTAGGACTGGCGGGCGAGCAGCCCGACGCGGATGTGCTCGCCTTCGCTGTCAAATGCCAGCTGGCAGGCCTCGGTACTTCCGGGCACAACGATGCGATAATCTAGACCAGTGGTTACCGCGGGAAGCGACAGGTCTGCACCACCGTCCAGGATGGCCTTGACGTTTCCACCGACTACGTTTACGAGCTCGCCGAACGCATCGATGACTTCTTCATCTTCGGCCTCACCGGGCTCCATGCAGAACATGGTTTCGGCCATGGCTCGAGCGTGGGCAGCCGTGCACTCGATAGTGACTGCGCCCTCCCAGTTGCCCGTGATCTGAATACAGGCCATCATGCCTGTCTCCGTTTCGCCCTTCCAAGGGGACAGTACTTCGGTGCTCATGATTTTAGTACCAATCATTGTCTCCCATACAGAGAGCATGACGGCATCGAGTTGTTCAGCAAGATTATCCATAGAATCGAGTTGTGATTAGGGTTAGGTAGTTGGGCAGTAGGCAGAGACTGGACCGAGATTTTCGCGTTGGTAGTCCAAGCCAAGACCAAGCAAGGTTTCGGAGCCACCAAGGAACAGATAGCCGTCAGGTGCTAGGTATTTGAGAGCGTTGGTGAGAATCTGCTTCTTCACATCAGTGTCGAAGTAGATCAAGACGTTGCGCATAAAGATGATGTCGAATTTTGGAAGACCCACCCATGGCTCTACGAGGTTGAATCGGCGGTAGTCCACCAGCGCCTTGAGGTGATCTTTGACTTGCCACTCCAATCCTTTCCGATTGAAGTTCTTTACAAGCATAGTCACGGGTAATCCACGTCCGACCTCGTGCTGGGTGTAGAGACCATTCTCCGCTTTTTCCAGCACCTCGGGCGAGATGTCCGTGGCGGTGATCTTGACGTCCCAACTCGAGATGTGTGGCATGCAGTCATGGAGCAAAATCGCGAGACTATACGGCTCCTGACCAGTGGAAGCAGCTCCACACCAAACCTTGAGCGTCCTAGAAGAAGCCCGCTTCTCCATCATCTCAGGGATGATCTTCTCGCGCATCACGTCAAACGGGTGCCGATCACGAAAGAAGGACGTCTCATTGGTCGTCATGGCTTCCACCATAAGGTCCCGTAACTTCACGTTTCCGTTCTCACGTACATCCGAGATCAACGACTTCACGTCATCGATGCCCTCCTTCTGGGCCAAGGCTGAGAGCCGCATCTCGACAAGGTACTCTTTGTTGTCATCCAGCAAGATGGCTGATTTTTTCCGCACGATGTTGCGCACGTAGTCGAAATCAAGCTTGGTAATATTCATTGTGCTTCCCCATTGCCGGCACGGACGCCTGGCTTGCTGCTGATTCGCGTACTGATCTCATCTGAGATTTCAATGAGCGGTAAGATTCGGTCGGCAATTCCCGTCTCGGCAATCGCACCTGGCATACCCCAGACGACACTGCTTGCTTCGTCCTGGATGACAATCTGGCCACCGGCCTTGGCGATATCAACGGCACCGTCAGTTCCATCCCGCCCCATGCCTGTCAAGACTACTGCTAACAGCCCCCCGCCATAGACCTGAACGGCTGACGTGAACATCGGGTCCACGGCTGGACGGCAAGAGTTCACCGGCTCGTCCTGCTTGAGGTCGATCAAGACCAACGTCCCTTTGCGGACAAGCCGCATGTGCCAATCTCCAGGTGCGACGTAAACGCGCCCGGGCTCCACGACGTCGCCGTGGGCAGCCTCTTTCACAGAGTACGAGCATCTCTTATCGAGGCGTTCTGCGAGTAACTTAGTAAACATTGGTGGCATGTGCTGAGTGATAAGAATCGGGACGTCGAGCCCGGGAGCCAAGGCTGCAAAAAGCTCATTGAGAGCATTTGGACCGCCCGTTGAAGACCCGATCACAAGTGCCTCCACTTGGCTCGGTGTGCCCCGTCGGATTGTCCCCGTTGGATATTTAGGAGGTGCCTTGTATGTGGCATGAAGCGGAGTGCTGCGAGGCGCAAGTGCTCCTCCTGGCCCCTCGGGCTGGCTCTTATGCTGATTGGCTTTGTGGAGAGCTCGAATCTTGTCGAGCAACTGCGCGCTTACCTGGCCAACGGAGTCAGCGAAATCGTCCGTCTTCCAAGGCTTTGTCACGAAGTCGTTCGCGCCTGCGTCCAGAGCTTCCATGGTGACCTTGGCGCCCTTCTCGGTGATCGAACTGAACATGATCACGGGCATATGGAGCCAGGTCTTGCGAATCTCTCGAACGCATTCGATGCCATCCATTTCCGGCATCATCACATCCAGGCTGACAGCGTCGGGCTCAAGCTGGGCGATCTTCTCAAGGGCGAGCCGCCCATTGGTGGAATATCCAACGACCTCTATATCAGGGGCCGAGTCCAGCACGGCGGTAAGGAGGCGTCGGATGACAACCGAGTCGTCAACGACGAGTACTCTAATAGGTTCCATCACGTGCCCTATGCAGCCAGGCCAAGAAGAGAGAGCTTGTCCTGGATCATCTCCTGGGTGAACGGCTTCATCACGTACTCATCAGCCCCTGCCTCCAGGGCCTGAATCATTCGACCGACGTCCGTCTCACTGGTGACCATCATGATTCGAAGGTCCTTGTACTTTTCCTGGGCCCGCACTGAGTGCACAAATTCGATGCCGTTCATGCCGGGCATATTCCAGTCGACCAAGGCGATATCAGCCCAGTCCATTTCCTGAAGAGCCTTCAGCCCTTCGAGGCCATTGCCTGCTTGCTGAATCTCAAAGCCAAGGGCTTTCAAGTACCTACTAAGGATCATTCGCATGGTCCTTGAGTCGTCGATGATAAGGGCGCGTTTCATTGGCTCATTTGTGGGTGAGGTGGGTTGGGGAGGCAGCGCATGTTTCTGGAGAGGTATCCAGTTGGACGCGAAGGCGGGAAGG
>JBLHWM010000204.1:0-6641 GCA_047629095.1 Planctomycetota bacterium
TCCCCCAGCGGCGAGCTCACCTTCATGGACGGAGATGACGAGCCCTCCCGGGACGAGATCGACGACCGCATCGACGAGAACCTCGAAGGCGAGATCGAGTGCACGTTTATGGGCGTCGAAGAGGTCGGCGACGTGCGCATGGGCGTCATCGAGTTCACCATCGAACTCGAGAGCGAAGGCGAGACCAGCGAGGAGATGGAGGTCGAAGACGAAGAAATCGACTCGGCCACCGAGTCCCGCACGATCACCATTGACTCCGAATACGAAGGCACGCTCTACTTCAACCTGGCCGCTGGCCACATCGCATCCGTGACCATCGTCGGCGAGTCCAACTTCAGCGTCAAGGAAGGCGTGCTCATCGTGCACCCCGAGTTCGGCGAGTTCACCCAGAGCCAGACCATGTTCTTCGAAGGCGAGCTCGAGGGCGAGATCACCTTCGAGTAGAGCGGTAGTGAGCTGGCAGCCTAGGCAAGCCGAGCCCGGATCAAAGGTCCTGGCTCGGCTTGCCTTGCCTAGAGGCCATTGTGGCCTGACATCCCCAAGACTCTCCAGGTGATACCGCCGGCGACTTACCGCTGTGAGCGGCCTCCCCTTGGCCCGAAGCGCCACCAAGCATGAACCTCGCAAAGCTCTCCAAGCGCCGCCGTTGGCTGATTGCCACCGGGATCGCATTCCTTTGCGGTCTCGGCGTCAGTGCTTATGTGGGATCGGTCTTGACCGCAGCCAAGCCCGGGCAGGTGGGCTCCCTGCCCGCATCCTACAACAGCGAGGACGTCACCATCGACAGCGCCTCCGGCTCCCAGCTCTCCGCTTGGTATATCGACACGCCCGGCGCCCAAGCCACCATCGTGCTGCTGCATCCCCTGGACGGCCACCGCCGCGCCATGCTCAAGCGGCTCGCCCTGATGACTGCCGCTGGCTACGCCGTCCTAGCCATCGACTTCCAAGCCTGCGGCATGAGCCCCGGCGAGTCCATCACCATGGGCTACCTAGAATCCCTCGACACCGAGGCCGCCGTCGCCTACGCCCGCGCACGCCAGCCCACCCACAAGATCGGCATCATCGGCTGGTCCCTAGGCGGCGCCGCAACCCTGCTCGCCGACGACCTCCAAGCCGACGCCGTCGTGCTCGAGTGCGTCTACCCCACCATCCAGCAGGCCATCCACAACCGCATCGACCACTTCATCGGCCCCCTCGCCCACGTCGTCACGCCCCTACTCACGCTCCAACTCCCCCTGCGCCTAGGCATCACAACGTCCGACCTACGCCCCATCGACTACATCGCCGACCTAGGCTGCCCCGTCCTAATGCTAGCCGGAGCCGCCGACCCCTTCACCCCCGCCTCGGAAACCAAAGACCTCTTCGACGCGGCCAAAGAGCCCAAGCGGTTGTCCCTATTCGAGGGCTCCGGCCACACGGACCTGATGCGCGACGATAGGGCCAAGTACGAGAGCGAGGTGCTCAGCTTCCTTGGCGAGCACCTGCCCTAAAGCCCGACTTTGAGCCGTAGGCAGGCCCCTGGCGGTTGAGCAGCTACTGAAGTCGCGCAGCTAGAACTCGCCCTCTAGCCTAGGCAGTCAGCGCCTGAGGCCTGCATGCAGGCCCCGCCGTCAAGCTACTCGGCGCGCACGATGACGCGGTCGGGCAGCTCGTTGCGGTCGCCCTCGGTCCAGGGGAAGTGCTCTTCGAGGACGTCAGCGCAGAGGCCGATTCCTTCGACGAGGCCATGGGACAGGTCGCCTTCTTTGACTCCGCGTAGGATCGCCTCTTCGACGGTCTTCCAGAGCTCGGGGGTGACCTTGGCGTCGATGCCTTCATCGCCGAGTACGATGACTCGGTGCTCGAACAGGCTGACGAAGAGTAGGACGCCGGTCTGGGCTTCGGTGCGGTGCAGGCCGAGGCCGTAGAACTCCTGGATGGCCTGCTCGCCGGCGACAGCGGCCGCTCGCTCGTCGGAGACGAAGCAGCGCTTAAAGCCGGGCAAGACACAGGTGAGCAGGAAGCCCAGGGCGCCCAGGGCCAGTTGGCTGGCAATCAAGGCGAAGGGACTGCCCCACGGTAGCCATGGAACCAGCAGGACCGAGCCCAGCAGCACCGTGATTAAGGAAGCGAGCCAGTTGGCTTGGGGATGCTCGTCGGAGCGCTCCAGGACGACGGGAATGATCTCGCCGACGGTGCGGCGCTCCGCGGCGATGACCGCCTTGTGAATGTCCTCTTGGCGCGCCTCATTGAGCACGGACAGAGCTCGATAGCGATCCAATCGCATGCCTGCCCGAACGATGAGATAGAGGAAGAAAGCGAAGGCCAACCAGGGGAGCCCGGCTGCGAAGGTGTGCAGTAGGCCGTCGCTGCCTATAGCCCAGCTGCCCTCTTCGATCAGACCTATGATGCTGTACATTGAGGTATCCATTGTGATCACCATCCTCCCGATGCGCCGCCGCCGGAAAATCCGCCGCCGCCACCAAATCCGGAGAAGCCTCCGCCACCGGAGCCGCCGCTGTGGCGACCTCCACCCATGCTGGAACCTAGTAAGATCCACAGGGGCAGATTGCTGCCCCCTCGCCCGCCGCGATTGCCCTTGTTGCCAAGGAAAAAGAAGATCAAGACCAACAGGGGAAGCAGTGCTCTGAACAGAGAGCCGCCTTGGCGCTTTGCCCTCTCGCTTGCCTCAATCGGCCCATAGTCGCCACCGATGGCCGCGTGCATCGCGACGATTCCCGAGCGAATGCCCGTCTCGAAGCGGCCCTGCTTGAACGGGGGCGAGATCACATCGCGGATGATGCGACCGGATACCGAATCCGTCAGGTTGCCCTCGAGTCCGCGGCCGACCTCGATGCGCATCTTGCGATCATCCCGAGAGATCAACAGCAGCGCGCCGTTGTTGGCATCCACTCCGCCCAGGCCCCAGGTCCGAGCGACCTCGAGGGAGAGCGCCTCCAACGAGGCACCGTCCAGATCGGGCAGGGTCAACAGCGCGATCTCGTGGGACGTGCCACGCTTGTAGGACTCCATGAGGGTCTCGAGGGAGCGCTCCTCCGAGTCCGTCAGCATGTCGCCTAGGTCCGTGACCCAGCCGTCGTTTTTGGGAACGTCGACCGCGGTTGGCGCACCGGCAAAGAGCAGTAATAGTGTGGCGAAGAACAGGGGACTACTCCTTCCCGAAGTCGCTGAAGTCGACGGCGGGCAGCGCCTCGGTGGCAGGATCGAATTCGAGCTGCGTCTTGCGCTCGAAACCTCCTAGCCCTGCGATGAACACCCCCGGGATGCCTCGAATCTTCGAGTTGTAGCCGCGCACTTTTTCGGTGTAGTCCTGCTGAGCCACGGCGATCCTGTTGGCCGTTCCCTCGAGCTGATCCTGAAGCGAGAGGAAGCTCTCGTTGGCGCGTAGGGTCGGGTAGTTCTCCGACACAACCAACAGCCGCGACAGGGAGGAGCCAAGCTTCTGCTGGGCCGCCATGTAGGAAGCGAGCTCCTCGGAGCCCTCGGACAGATCCGTGGGCAGGCTCACCTTACCGACCGAAGCGCGCGCCTCGGTTACCTCGGTGATGGTCTCCTGTTCGAAGTTCGCGGCGCCTTTGACCGTCTCGACCAGCTGCGGGATTAGCTCCGCGCGTCGCTGGTACTGCACACCGATCTTGCTCCAGGTCTCGGCGATGGCCTCGTCCTTGTCGACGATCCCATTAAAGGACATAGCGCTGCAGCCGCCAAAGACGACAACCAGCCCCAGGATGACCAAAACAGTGCGGCTAATAGCACCGCGGCGACGGGAGTTAGAGCGACGAAGAGAGTCTGTGAAGGTATGCATAGGTAGGATTGAGTGCGGTTGCCCCGAACTGAATCCGGGGGAAGCGGGCTATCGAGTGGGATCCTACGCTTTCGGACCGCTCGCATTCACGGGCGTGGCCCGGAGTCGATCACAATTGGCCAATTTTCCAAGGAACCACCATCGGGAAGCTCTCTTACGGCTTCTGGAAGATCAGCAGGTGGTTGAAGCCGCGTAGGTAGTAGTTGTTTTCGAGGGCGGCATCGTGCTGCTCGCGATCGTCTAGCTTGACGTTGCCGCGGGTTACGGCGACGTGGTCGACGGGGCGCATGCGGGCGCGCAGCATGCAGTAGAACTCGGAGCCGATGCTGCAGAAGACCTTGTCGCCGCGGCGGTTCTCGTAGGAGTCGCTGACGTAGATGGCGAGGTGGCCGCCGGGGCGCAGGATGCGCTCGGCCTCGGCGAAGACTTGGCCCATGGCCTCGAAGTAGGCGTCGTCGAAGGCGGAGAGCTTGCCGATGCAGCGCTCGTCGTCGGAGTACTCGAGGTGCGTGGAATAGGGCGGGTCCATGAACACGAAGTCGCAGGCGCCGTCTTCGAAGGGCAGCTTGCGCGCGTCGCCGTGCTCGACGCGGTTGCTGCGGGCGCCGTCGCCGCGTTCCGCGCCGGGGCCCGAGCGACCTGCGACCAGGCCGCCTGCGCCCGTGGCTCGACCGGCGTGGGCCGCTAGGTCGAAGCCGCGTGAACGGCGGTCCATGCTATCGGCCACATCTAGGGTGGTGCCTCCGCCGCAGAAGGGGTCGACGACTAGGTCGCCGGGGCGGGTATAGCGCTCGAGCAGGTTCCAAATCACATAGGTCGGCGTGCGGCCTTCATAGCGCGCATCCCCCATCACCTGGTCCGTGTGCTGCTGGGTCGGGTGGTACCAAAGGGTCGTGGTCTGGAGATCGGAGTTCGAGGAGGAGGAGTTCATGGATCAGTTTTTAGCACGGGCGGCCACTCGGATCGGCGAGTGAGCCAGAGATATTGGCCAAACGCCTCGACGGGCCGCTTTCGAGGCTTATGGTTCAGCCATGAAGCGAGAAGAGTTCACCATCGACTTGGATGGCGCGTGCCTAGAGCGCACTTCGGCCGTACTGGAGACGCCCGCGGGTGTGCCGCGCGACCACGTGATCCTGTTGGCCCACGGCGCGGGACTGGGCAAGTCGTCACCGTTCGTGGCGGCCATGGCCAAGGCGCTTGTGCAGCGTGGATTCGCGGTGATGCGCTTCAACTACGCCTACCAAGAGAAGAAGGAAGAGACCGGGGGCATGCGGCCACCGGAGCAGAAGGCGGTCTTGGTCGAGACCCACCGCGCGGCGCTCGAGGCGTTGAACAAGCGCCTCCCGGGAAGGCCCGTGATCTTCGCGGGCAAGTCCATGGGCAGCCGCATGGGCAGCTACCTCGCGGCGGACGGCGCGGCCTGCGCCGGGCTGGTCATGTTCGGCTACCCGCTGCACCCCTCGGGCAAACCCGAGAAGCTGCGCGTGGAGCAGTTTCCCGACCTCGACCTGCCCGCGCTCTTCCTCCAAGGCACCCGCGACAAGCTCGCGGACTTGGACCTGCTGAAGCTGCACTTGAGGGACTACGCCGGTGAAGCCACGCTTCAAGTGATCGATGGCGCGGACCACGACTTCAAGGTGCTCAAGAGCCAAAACCGAAGCCACGACGAGGTGCAAGCAGAACTTGCGGACCTCGTCGTGGCTTGGGTGGATGCGCTTTAGGCGCTAGGCTCGGATCAGGCGTTTAGCCAGGCCTCGAAGGCTTCAAAGCCGTATTCGCGACCGAGGAAATCCGTGCAGAGGTCGTCGGCGTCGGCCTCGCCGCCGCGGCTGGTGACCTTGTTGCGGTAGGCGGTGGCGGTCTCGGTGTTCATCAGGTCGCCCTTGAACTTGCTGAAGAAGTCCTTCGAGATGACCAGGGACCACATGTAGGTGTAGTACATGGCCGAGTAGCCGTGCAGGTGGCTGAAGGCGGCCTGCATGTGGGTGTCGGCCTCGTGGGGCGAGAACATGATCTGCTTCTTGAGCTCGATCAAACGCTCGGTGGTGTCCAGGCCCTTGGGGTCGGTCTCGTAGTAGCTCAGGGCCAACATGGCGTAGAACATCTGGCCGTTGGCCTGCAATCCCTTGCCGTACTCCTCGGCGGAGCGCAGCTTCTGCACTAGCTCCGGGGTGATCGACTCGCCGGTCTCGTGGTGCTTGGCGAAGCCGGCCAAGATAGCTGGGTCCCAGGCCCACTCTTCGAAGAGTTGGCTGGGCACCTCGACGAAGTCCCACTCGGTGGCGATGCCGCCGAAGGCTTGGAAGCGTTGGCTACCGGAGAACAGATAGTGCAGCAGGTGGCCGAACTCGTGGAAGTAGGTCGTGACCTCGTCGAACAGCATCAGGCCCGGGTCGCCGTCCTTGGGCTCGGGGAAGTTGCAGACGAGAACGCCCTCGGGGATCGGTCCACCGGCCAGGCCAGTGGTCATGTCGAACATGGCCGCGTGCTTGAACTTGTCGTCCCGGGGGTGCATGTCCAGGAACAGGCGCGCGACAACCTCGCCGCCATCGAGCATGTCGAAGACATCCACGGAATCGTGCCAGCGCTCGGTCTCGGTGTTCAGGCGGAAATCCACGCCGTAGAGCTTCGCGGCCACGTCCATTACGCCCGCGCGGACCTTGTCGTAGGCGAGGTAGGGACGCACGAGTTGGGAGTCGAAGTCGTACTTGCGGAGCTTCAGGCGCTCGATGTAGAAGCCGCGCTCGTACTCGAACAGGGTGTCTGCGGCCGGATCCACCGTGCGCTTCTCGCCGAGCAGCTCGTCGTTTTCCGAGGTTGCACGGGCCTTGCTGAC
>JBLHWM010000205.1:0-6538 GCA_047629095.1 Planctomycetota bacterium
AGCTTGGCGGCCGGACTGCACCTGCCCTCGAACGAAGCCTGGCCCGCCGTACTCGCGAATCTCCTGGCCGAAGAGGGCCTGGGCATCGACCTAGTTAACGCTGGCGTGAGCGGCGACACAACAGCCGGCGGCCTAGCGCGAATGGACTGGCTGCTGCGCCAGAACCCCGACCTGATGATCGTCGAGTTAGGCGGCAACGATGGCCTGCGCGGCGTGTCCCTGAAGTCCATCGAGGCCAACGTACGGGCGATCTTAAAGAAGCTCGACGACAAGGACGTGGACGCCCTGCTGCTCGGCATGAAGCTCCCGACGAACTACGGCCAGGAATACACCGCGGGCTTCGAGCAGCTGTTCGTTCGCATTGCCGAGGACACCGGCGTTCCCTTCGTCGCCTTCTTTCTAGAGGGCGTCGCCATGGACCCCGACCTGAACCTGCCCGACGGCCTGCACCCCAACACCGCCGGCCACCGCGCCCTCGCTCAGAACCTCTTGCCTGTCCTGCGACCACTCGTCCGCGGTCTCGCCACCGAGCCAAGCGAGTAGAGCCCGAATCTTGCAGCGAGTGCTCTAGCCATGGAGCGCAGATCAGTAGATGTGCCTTGTTGACGGACCCAAGACTCTAGCGCATTCGAAACGGCCAGGCTGGCTTTCGAGGCTGAGACCAGGCTCACGCGCGCGTTTGAATCGGTAGCCCGGGACTAAGTGCCAGCTCGTTTCGAGTTGGCGCTGAGCTGCACTTTTGTTGCGCGTTAGAGGCGAAGGGAGCGAGACACGAGATCCTCCCATCTTGTAAGCTTGGCGACCACTCGACGCTATCCCTCCTAAAAACATGCAAGAACTCAAAATCGGAATCGTCGGCTACGGCTGGGCCGCAACCGCCCATATCGAAGCTTTCAAAGAAGTGAACGGTGCATCCATCGCGGCGATCTGCTCGAGGCGAGAGCTCGATGCTGAGGAGCTCGAGAAGGAGCACGGCATCTCGCTCGAAACCTATACCGATTTTGCCAAGATGCTGGCCGATCCCGAGATCGGTGCGATCGACATTTGCACGCCTCCGTCGCTCCACGCCGATTTGGCAATACAGGCCGCCGATGCAGGCAAGCACGTCATCATCGAGAAGCCCATCGCCATGAGCTTCGAGGATTGTCTGCGCGTCAAAGAGGCTCTGGATCGCAACCAAGTCCAGGGCGCGGTTTGCTTCGAGTGCCGCTACTCCAAGCACTTCACCTTGGTTCGATCCATGATCGACCAAGGCCTGCTCGGGGAGATTCACCATGCCGAAGTGGACTACTATCACGGCATCGGTCCGTGGTACGGGCAGTTCCCATGGAACGTCAAGAAGGAGCACGGCGGCTCGAGCCTACTGACCGCCGGTTGCCACGCCCTGGACGCCATGCTGTTCTTCATGGACTCCCCCGTTGTCGAAGTGACCAGCTACCAGACGCGCTCGACCGCCAAGGTCTTTGAGCCCTATGAGTACAACACCTCCAGCACGACCCTGCTGAGGTTTGCGAATGGCCACGTGGGCAAAGTCGCCTCGATCGTTGACTGCCTGCAGCCCTACTACTTCCACGTGCACCTCTGTGGATCCGAGGGCAGCCTGCTGGACAACAAGTTCCACTCGGCCAAGTTAGAGGGTCTGGTCAAGGAGGGTTGGTCCGAGCTGAACACCGCGCTTATCGACTCGGGAGACGTTGCCGACCATCCCTACCAACCACAGTTTCAAGAGTTCGCCGACGCCTGCGCCGAAAGCCGGCCCATGGCGAAGACAGACTTTGCCACAGCGCTCGAAACCCACCGGGTTCTGTTCGCTGCGGATCTCTCCGCGAAGGAAGGGCGAGCCGTCCGGCTCGATGAGTTCCAGATCAAGTCGTTAGCGTAGGGCCGTTGACTGGGGCCGGCCGTCGCCGGAGCGACTCCACTGGGTCGTCGGAATCTAGTTCCTCGTCTTCTCCTGTCTAGGTACTACCATAGCCAGTCATGATTTCCCCCAAAGTGCTACTCCATCTCTCCATCCTCAGCACCGGGCTCTTTTGGGCCACACTCGCGAGCTTCTCGTCTAGCTCTGGCGATCGCCAAGATGGACCTGAGTCGCGGCCTAGTGAGCCCGCGCTCTCCAACCCCAACACGGTGGTCTGGGAGGGAACCGAAGGGCCTGGCCTCGGCAAGCACATCGTCTTCTTGGCGGGGGACCACGAGTATCGCGGGGAAGAGTCGTTGCCCGCATTGGCGCGCATCCTCGCGCAGAGCTACGGGTTCAAGTGCACGTTCATCGTCACGACGAATCCCGAGACGGGCTTCATCGAACCGGGCAGTAGCCACATCACTAACCTGGGTGTCCTAGCGGACGCAGACTTGATGGTCGTCTTCCTGCGCTTCCAGCACTTTGCCGACGAGCAGATGCAGCACATCGACGACTACCTGCAGACGGGTAAGCCCGTCATCGGACTGCGCACTTCGACCCATGCCTTTGCTGGGCTCAAGGGGAAGTTCGCGCACTACAATGAAGGCTACGCGGGGCACGGCGCCGAACCGGGCACCGAGGGTGATGCGTGGAAGGACGGGTTTGGCGAGCAGATCCTGGGCGAACACTGGGTAGGTCACTTCGGTGGCAACCACACCCAGAGCTCGAACTTGATCCCAGAGCCTGCTGAACTTGGCCACGCGATCCTGCGCGGTGTGGAGGAACCCCACGCGGTCACGGGCGGGTATGTGGGCCACCCCGTTGAGGGCAGCACGACTCTGCTGCGTGGGCAGATCCTCGATGGCATGACTCCCGATTCGCCGCGCACGATCAGTGAAAAGCAGCAGGTGCAGCACGCGGTGGCCTGGGTCCGGACGTACCAACCCGGCAACCCTAAGTCGCGCGTGTTCGCGACGACCCACGGCGGCTCCGAAGATCTGCTGAGCCCCGGCTTTCGCCGCATGATGCTGAATGCGCACCTGTGGTGCTTGGGTTTGGAAGAGGCCATTCGCCCTGACGGGCCGATCGAGTTCATCGGTCCGTACAACCCCGCCACATTCAACTTCGGCGGCTACCGAAGGGGCATCCTGCCAAAGGATATCGAGGGCTTCAAAGCGCCAATCTACGACGAGACCAAGCCGACTTCATCAGGGGAGTGACGCTTGATTCGGGCCCCATGTCGCAATCCTGAGCCTAGCTCCGGGCCTCCTCAGCCATGGAGCGCCCGACAACTTCGAACTCGCTACTATCGGTCGTGAGCTGATTGACCACCCGTTGGGTACATTTCCCGCAAGGCTTAGCTGGTTTGGCCGGATCCTCAGGAACCGCTAGCTGAACTGGCCCGTCAACTGGCGAGCAGGTCGGGTTCCCACGCTCCGTAGCTTCCGCTAAGGGCGCTGACCTCACTCTACTCCCCCCCCCCCCGGATTCATTCATGGCCCATTCAGTGCCCACCCTTGCCCGCAACACACTTCTGTTTAGCCTCGTCACTACCCCCGCGCTCTTCGCGCAATCCGGAGGCTTCTCAGCGCAAAACTTGCTGACGAATTCAGCAGATCGAGCATCCGGAGTCTTTGCAATCGATATCGACGGAGACGGGGACATCGATGTCTTGTCTTCGTCAGCCTCCGATGACACGATCGCTTGGTATGAGAACCAGGGGGGCGGGACCTTCAGCGCTCAAAAAGTCATTTCGACTCTCGCTGATGGGGCCGAGTCGGTCTACGCCGTTGACCTCGATGGGGACGGGGACCCCGATGTCCTCTCGGCCTCTACCTCCGACGACAAAGTGGCCTGGTACGAGAATCTCGGTGGCGGTGTCTTCGGATCGCAGCAGGTGATTTCGACGGCTTCCAACGGCGTTGGGACGGTCTTTGCGATCGACCTCGATGGGGACAGTGATATGGACGTGCTCTCTGCGTCCGTTAGTGATGGCAGTGTCGCCTGGTACGAGAACTTAGGCGCAGGTATCTTTGGTGCCCAGCAGTTGATCGCAGCAGGATCTGGGGCCGCAACGGATGTTCACGCGACGGACCTGGACGGCGACGGCGACGCAGATGTGTTGGCCACCTTCTTCTCGGGCAACAAGATCGTATGGTACGAGAACCTAGGCGCAGGGGCGTTCGACTCAGAGCAGGTCATCTCTACTACCGGAAGCCTCTTCACATCGGTCTATACGACCGATCTTGATGGCGATGGCGACTCGGATGTACTGTCGGCATCGAGGGATGATTCGAGGGTCGCTTGGTACGAGAACCTAGGTGGTGGTTCCATCGGCCCCCAGCAGGTGATTTCGGTTGGTGCCGTTGCCGGCGCAAGGTCGGTCCACGCAGCAGACTTTGACGGAGACGGCGACGCGGATGTGGTTGCAGTGGGGTCTTCGGCTTTCAACATGCTCGCATGGTTCGAAAACCTTGGCGGCGGCAGCTTCGGTCCTTTGCATGCGATCGAACCAGACAACTCACAATTTCTCATTTTCGGGCATGAGGTGTTCGCAGCAGATCTCGACGGCGACGGTGACGTGGAGGTGTTGACGGTCTCAAAAGGGGACGACAAGGTTAGCTGGTACGAGAACAATGTCACGGACGACTGCAATACCAATGGCATCGCCGACTTCAAGGACCTCGCAGCTGGTACTAGCCTCGACTGCAACTCCAACGGCATCCTTGATGACTGCGAGCTCGCGAGTGCACCCTTTGCGGATATCGACGGCGACGGCGTGCTCGACGACTGCCTAGCGCCTGCATTGGTTGCTGATCTCTACGAGATCTCGCTCACAACTGGGGGCACGCAGATCATGACGTTGACGGCACCGAACAGCGGTGATCTCTACCTGCTGCTCGGTTCGATCAGCGGCACGAGCCCGGGCATCGCCTCCGGTGGCTTTGTCCTCCCGCTGAACGTTGACAGCTATCTGTTGCGCACGCTGAACTCTCCCAACAGTCCGCCGCTTGCCAACTCTCTCGGGGCCTTGGGTGCCGGTGGTGAAGCTACTGCGATATTCACTCTGCCCGCCGGCCTGGATCCGGCGCTTGTCTCCTTGGTCGTTCACCACGCCTACGCAACGGTGAACCAGGTCACTGGCCAGTTGAACTTCGTTAGCAACGCCGTGCCTATGACTTTACTGCCCTAGAACAAGCGCACACACACTTCGGATGGATCGGGCGAATAAGCCCGAACCGTTGACCAAGGCCTGGGGCGAGTTAAGACTTGTCCCAGGCCTTTTGCTAGGGGTGAAGTCGGAGCCGCGCTCGCCATCCATATCTTGTACAGAATACCCGTATTGGGAGCACCGGTCTCGGTTGCGGTAGTTGAACGAAGGGGCTAGGGTGGGGACGATGCGGCCTGTCCAGCCCTCGGGTAAGAATGCCGCATCCCCTCTAAACCTCAAGCCGCCTCTTCTCATGTTTTTACTACAAGTCTGTGCCGTCCTTGCCAGTGGCCTCTCACTGTTGCCCGTCTCCGGGAACTTCGAATGGCAAGCCAGCTATGAAGATGCTCTAACGCAAGCAGCGGCCGAGAAGAAGGTCGTGTTTGTTGCCGTCGATTTTGAGGGCGAGGGGCGCAGCGAGAACTTTCTCGCGAAGTTGACCAAGGACAAGGGCGTGCGCGCACTGGCCGAGCAGACCCTTAATCTTGTTGCCGCCGACAGCGTGCACAAGGCCAAGGGAGACTGCTCGAGGTTTAAGGGGATGGAGTGCGATGACCACCAGCGCGTCATGGCGGACTTGGCCGAGAGCGTCTTCCAGGTCAACGACGAGGGTGTCTTCTGTGTGCCCCAGTACATCTGGTTGGACTCCGATGCGAATGTGCTGCTCTCCGTTCCCTACGAGATCGATCGCGACGGTCTTGTGTGGTGCTTCGAAGCGGCCCAAAGGATGGTGGACCCCGAAGGCGCAGCGCCTTTTTCGGAAGAGGCCCGCCCGCCCCGCCGCTTGCTGATGGGGCGCACCTATACGCCCCTTGCCGGTGACAAGAACGGTCGCGGGATGACCCCAGAGGAGCTCGATCTCGCACTCGACGACACCAAGTCCAACTTCATGGGGATGGTTGGCGTGGAGGCCGTGCTTCGCATCATGTTTACGGACGAGGAGGAGGCTGTCGAGTACGTGCAGAAGCAGCTGAGCTTCTTGCTGGTGGGCTTTGCGCGCAATCGAATCCCCGAGACTCTGCACGCGATTGGCAACCTGTCACCGGTCCGCTTCTGGGAGGCCGTTGAGGAGTTCTCCGATTTGGAGAAAACGACCGACCGCCGGGAAGTCGCCGTGGCCCTCGAACAACTCGGCGCTTCCGACGCGCTCAAGCTTGTCAAGGCTGGCATGAAGAAGGAAAAGGATGCGGAGCTCGAGGGTGCGTGGGTGCGCGCACTTGCTGCCTGTGGGGCGAAAGACAAGGGCACGCGCAAGACGATCCTAAAGCTGGCCACGGGCGAGGACTCGACCGAGCTACGCGCCAGCGCTGTGTTCGGAATGGGCTACCTGCAGCGCGGGGAAGACGTGCGCGAGGTTTGGCTCGAACTACTCCAAGGAGATTCGGTCGAGCTCCGTGTCGCGGCGGCCTGCGGTGCGGCACTCG
>JBLHWM010000206.1:0-6538 GCA_047629095.1 Planctomycetota bacterium
TGGAGTCATGCTCACCTCCGGCTTAGCTAACGCCTTGGACTGAGGATGCGCCAGAGGCCGACAATCTCGCCAGTTTTCGTGACGATCATCACGCCTAGACCAAATGCTGGACTAACTTACTTCAGTCGGGCCAAATGCCTCGCTCATCCAGCCGACCAAGGCTCCCGGCTCCCATCATGCTCAGCGCCACCACCACCCTGCCCGCCCTGGACCTGCCCCATGCTGCCGGGCATGTGCGCGCGGTGCTTGAGCGCGCGGGAGTGCGGGACATCTTCCTGACGAAGACTGCCACGGGGTTTCGCGCCCGTGGGATTCGCGGCGGAACGGGCTTGGCTGTCTTGGGCGGCTCGACGCCGCTGGGGCTCTTGGGGTGGTTCTCGCGCAACGGCGTAGAGGTGCTCTGCAAGCCCAGCTTGAACGAGGGTAATGAGACCCTGCACGTTACGCTTCGAGTGCGCTGCTTGCGCGAGCTCGATGACCATGATGAGGACAACTGGATCACCCGGGGCCCTGCTGAAATGCTCGGTGATGCGCTTCAAAGTCGACGAGTCTTGCGCAAGATCATGAGGAGCATAGTCAAGCCGGCGGAAGCGGCACCCGAGGGCTTTGGCGCGGATCCTGGCCTAACCACAAAACAGCGGCGCGAGCGCTTCCAAGAGCGCTACAAAAGAGGCAAGCGGCGGCGAGCGCTTCAAATGGCGGCAGGCGTGATTGGGGTCGGCATATACTTCGCGGTGCAGACCTGGCTCGATGGCCGGATCTGAGTCGGTATGCGCTTCGAGTCCACTTACAAATGCGAACAGCATTCTCGGATTGACCTCTACCAGAGCTTCTAAATCATGCATCCAAAAAAGGTCGTCATTGCGGGAGGCTCCGGTTTCCTAGGCACGAACCTCGCTAGTGAACTCACCGACCAAGGCTGCCGGGTCGTCGTGCTCTCCCGGCGACCGCCCTCCCAAGCGACGGCCTGGGATCATGCGATTTGGGACGGCCGCCAGGTGGGACCATGGGCGCAGCATCTCGACGGTGCCGATGCCTTGGTGAACCTGGTCGGGCGCACAGTGGACTGCATCAAGACTCCCGATCATTGTGACGAGATCCTGCGCTCGCGGGTCGAGTCTACGGAGGTGCTTGGCGCGGCCATGGCACGCGCAGATCAGAAGCCCCCGGCCTGGGTGCAGATGTCCACGGCGCACATCTATGGCGACCCCTCGGAGGACGTGCTCTGCGACGAGGACTCGGCCTTTGGCTATGGGCTGGCGCCGGATGTAGGGCGCGCTTGGGAGGCTGCGTTTGAGCGCTCTTTGCCGGATGGAGTCCGCGGGGTAGTCTGCCGCACGAGCTTCGTACTTGGACGCGGCGCGGGTGCTATGCCGCGCCTGGCCAAGGTCGCGCGCCTTGGATTCGGCGGGACAGTTGGTCATGGTCGCCAGGGCATGAGTTGGATTCACGAGCGCGATATGAACCGCCTGTTGGTGCGGGCGATCACGGACACGGAGATGCGCGGCGCCTACGTGATGTCCTCGCCCAATCCTGTCTCAAACGCCAAGTTCATGGCGGCTCTGCGGCGGGCCCTGGGAGTCAAGATCGGGCTGCCGGCGGCGACCTGGATGGTGCGCATCGGTGCCCCACTCTTTCTGCGAACAGACCCCGCGCTTGCAATCTACGGGCGCTATGTGGTGTCGCGGCGGCTGCGCCAAGAGGGCTTCGACTTTAGCTTCCCGGACTTAGAAGCTGCCTTCGCGGACCTGTACTAGGCCGCTCGTAAGATGGGCTGCTCGTTTCTAGCCAGCAACCCGCCCGTAAAGGACCTACTCGGCATCCCCTCTTCGAACCTGCAGAGTCGGTCAGGACCGAGCCGTGTTCAGCTGCCCTGGAGGCCGCTTCCGAGGTCTCGGCCCTACCCACTTCGCATGCTCCAAGTGAGCATTGCCCCAGGCCTGTTCTTTTTCAGGCGGGCTGCTTGGGCGGCACAATCGGCTGCGCTAGGCTGCAGCTTGGCTGACGCGGCCGAATCGACGGTCCCTTGTCATGCCGCTCAACACCCCAAAAGAAACAGCGAGACCACCATGGCTAACGAAGGCTACCACGAACCAATCGAAGAGCTCACCGACGAGACCCGCGACATGCACCGGGCGATCACTTCCCTGATGGAAGAGCTCGAGGCCGTGGACTGGTACAACCAGCGCGTCGATGCCTGCAAGGATCCCGAGCTGCGGGCGATCTTGGCCCACAACCGCGACGAGGAGAAGGAGCATGCGGCCATGGTGCTGGAGTGGATCCGCCGCAAGGACTCGGTCATGGACAAGGAGCTGCGGGACTTCCTGTTCACGGATAAGAAGATCGCCCACGAGTAGCGATCTGCAGCAAGTCAGCGCGATGGAATGCCAACCAGCAGAGCGCTGTATGCAGAGCATGGTTTGCTCGGCTTTAAGCGCGTGGACACCGCTGATGACGTGCTGTTCTTTGGGAGGCCGATCGAGTGAGTCCCACACAGTTGACGATCTAAAAATGGAGGCAGGATTATGACGGTTTCGGAGAACGGAATGCACTACCTGGAAGTAGTCGCAACGGACGCCCAAGCGGCTAAGAACTACTACGCGTCCGCCTTTGGCTGGCAGTTCCAGGAGGCTCCCGAGTTGGGGGGCGCCTTGGTTGCCAGCCTACCCGGCGGATCCCTTTGTGGCATTCGCGAACCCATGCACGCCGCCGAGAAGCCTCTGGTTCGCACCTATCTACGCGTGGCTGATATACGGGCTGCCGTCGCCGACGCCAAGCGCCTAGGGGCCGAGGTGATGCTGGAGCACATGGAGATTCCGGGCCGAGGGCAGATCGCAATTTTTGGGATTGGCGGCATCGAGCAGGGTGTTTGGCAGGTCTCCGAAGAGAGCGCTGGCGGTGGTGCATGAAGCGCACCCTGTCTTCTTGCGCGCTGCTTCTAGGCTCAGCCTGCGCTAGCCAGGCCCACCAGACCGTCGACGTGGCCATGCAGGCGCCCGCACCCGGCAACGCCCCCTCCGAGATCCGAAGCGAGCTGATTCGCGGGCAAGCCGGTGACCTGGTCTTGTTGCAGGAGGTACTGGTCCACGCTCCCGTTCCACAGGTCTGGGCCGCCTACACCACGAACGCGGGCTGGCAGGCTTGGGCCTCGCCCACGGTGGAAATCGACCTTCGGGTTGGCGGCACGATCCGCACTCACTATGGCCCGGATGCCAAGGTCGGCGATCCTGGCACGAACACGATCCACATCCTCAACTACGTTCCCGAGCGGCTGCTGACCCTGCAGGCTGAGATAGCAGAGTTCTGGCCCGAGATCATGAAAGAGGACGCGCAAAACCTCATGAACGTGATCGTCTTCGAGGACCTCGCCGGCGAGGCAACGCGCATTCTGTCCTACGGCACCGGCTACCGCGACTCCGAAGAGTATGCCGCCCTGATGGACTTCTTCATCCCGGCCAACGAAGGTCTGTTCCAGGTGCTCAAGCAGCAGCTCGAACCGGGGGAATAGAGCGATGTTGGATACGTCCGGCTTCAAGTCCCTGGGCTACTACTGCCTCGCCATCATGGCGTTCAGCCTGTTCTTGGCATGGATGAGCCAAAACACAGAGACCAGCCGCGACCTGTCCATGGATGCCATCGCTAGGCACAACACGGGTCCGCGCCCACCCCTTGACGAGGGACGGCCAATCCTAAGGCTCTTGGCCATCGGCCTTGGCCTCGTCACTGGCGCGATCAGCTTGTACTGCTTCTCCAAGGTCGCGCGCAGATCCTGAGGGTTCCTGCTAGAGCAACATTGCGGGTGGAATCGCGGGATGCGAGAATGCGGCCTGCCCCCTTCTCGCCTCGCCTACCTTCGAATCCCAGTCTCGCACACTATGACGACCTCACCGAAGAACCCATCCGCCACAATCGCTGGCATCTTCATCGCTCTTGTCGTAGGGATAGCCATCGCCTCCGAAGGTGACCTCGCGTATGCCCTACCCTTCACGAAGGTTGGCATGCAGATCTTTGGAGTGACCTTGATCATCGTGGGAGTGCTCGACCTCATGCGGATCGCCACAGCTCGCAAGCGGAGCCCACTTTCGGACAACTTGACCCCACTCACCATCGTGTTGATTGGCAGCGGCCTTGCAAGCAGTTCTTGGGTCAGCGGATTGAGCTTAGCTATCCTTTGGTCTGTGGCTCTTTACCTGGACCGTCCCGACACGGATCAGACGCCCTCCGAGAGCGACTGAGTCCCGACCCCCTCTCCTTCTCGACACCGCGTTCATGACCAACCCTCAGCCCAAAAACCCGCTGCACGGGAAGACCCTCGAGTTCATCGTGACCACCTTGGTGGAGCACTATGGCTGGGAGCAGCTTGGACGCGAAATCGACATCAAGTGCTTCACCAACGATCCGTCGGTGAAGTCGAGCTTGAAGTTCCTGCGCAAGACACCCTGGGCGCGCGAGAAGGTCGAGCAGCTGTACCTGTTCGTGGAGTCAAGGAAGAGTGCCTGGGGTTCTCCGGACAAGCAATAGGTTCTGGGAATTGCCCACCGGGTATGGCTAGATGCTTGGCCTATGAAAATCAACTACCCCCTGAGTCTACTCGCCCTGTCCTCGATTTCCCTGCTCGCCTGCCAGGCCACGGACGAGGGCGTTCAGCCCATGGCCGTCGAAGCCATGGAGCAGGAGTTGGTCATGGAGGACCCCTTTGCCGGTGCTGCCGACGAGATGTGGCAAACCTGTGTCGTATGCCACGGCGAGCAGGGGCTCGGAGATGGCATCGCCGCCCCCGCCCTGGGCGTTGTCTTGCAGTCCTTCGGGGACCCCGCATGGAACGCCGCCACCAGCGACGAGACCCTGGGGGCAATCCTCGTCGATGGAGGCGCAGCCCATGGCAAGTCCGCGCTGATGCCGGGCAACCCACAGCTCCTTGATTCCCCCGGCCTGCTCAAGAGTATGATCCTAAAGGTGCGCTCCTTCGGCCAGGCTGGCCACTAGCCATACGACCCAACCACGACCTTGGCCCCCACACTCGAAACGCCTCACCTGGAACCCAAATCTGGGCTTGCACCCCCGGGGGCAAAACTCGTCACCCATGACTAACGATCCAATGAGCCACGCGATTCACCTCGGGGACAACCTCGAGATCCTGCGCGCCATGCCGTCAGAATCGGTCGACTTGATCTACATCGATCCACCGTTCAACACGGGGCGCCGCCAGGACCGCAAGCGCATCTCGGTGCAGCAGGTTAGCGAGGGCGAGGCCGGCGACCGCACGGGCTTCCAGGGCAAGCGCTATCGCACGACGGAAGTGGCGGGCGCGGGCTACGCCGACAGCTTCGACGACTTCATGGGCTTCCTGGTACCGCGCTTGGAAGAGGCCAAGCGCCTGCTCAAGCCGACGGCGAGCTTCTTCCTGCACATCGACTACCGCGAGTCCCACTACTGCAAGGTTGCCCTGGATGGGATCTTTGGCCGGGAGTGCTTTCAGAACGAGATCATCTGGGCCTACGACTACGGCGGTCGCTCGAAGAAGAAGTGGTCGGCCAAGCACGACAACATCCTGTGGTACACCCGCGACCCGAAGGCCTACACCTTTAACTTCGAGGCGATGGATCGCATTCCGTACATGGCGCCGGGATTGGTTGGTAAGGAGAAGGCGGCCCGTGGCAAGACGCCGACCGACGTCTGGTGGCACACGATCGTGAGCCCGAATGGCAAGGAGAAGACCGGCTACGCGACCCAGAAGCCTCTGGGCGTGCTGGACCGTATCGTCAAGGTGCACTCGAATCCCGGCGACCTAGTGCTGGACTTCTTCGGCGGCAGCGGCACGACGGGCGAGTCCGCTGGCAACAACGACCGTGTCTTCTACCTGGTGGATGAGAATCCCGAAGCGGTGGCGGTCATGGCGAAGCGCCTCGAGCGCTTTGCCCCGCGGCTGATCAACTTCGAGCTTGAGGGATCCGCGGAGTGAGTCCAGCCGCAGATCTTAGCGGCGTGGAGCGCGGCAACGAGCGCTACCGCGTGATGCACGGCCTAGAAACGGGCGTGGCCCACATCTTGCCCCCGCCCTGCATCATGGGCATTCTGAACACGACGCCGGACAGTTTCTCGGACGGCGGCGCCTACGCCAGCGTCGACGCGGCCGTCGCCCAGGGCCTCGCCATGATCGCCGAGGGGGCGACCTGGCTCGACATCGGCGGTGAATCCACGCGGCCTGGCGCCGCAGAGGTCGCCCCCGAGATCGAGCTCGCTCGCGTGGTCCCCGTGATCGAGGCCCTGGCCGGCCGCGGCGCGCGCCTCAGCATCGACACGCGCAAGTCCACCGTGGCAGCCGCCGCCCTGGCCGCCGGCGCCGAGCTTGTGAACGACGTCTCCGGCGGGCTCTTCGACGAGCGCATCCTTGCCGTCACAGCCAAGGCTGGCGCGCTGTACTGCGCCATGCACATGCGCGGCACCCCCGCCACCATGACCTCAGAGGCCACCTACGAAGACCCTGTGGCCGAGGTCGCCGAGGCTCTGCTCCAGCGCGCGAATGCCGCGATCGAGG
>JBLHWM010000207.1:0-6522 GCA_047629095.1 Planctomycetota bacterium
TCGCGGCCGCGCTAAGGAAAGTCCGCCGATCGGCCCGTTGGGTGGGTGAGGGTTGCTTCATGGCCTAAGTCTACCAAGGCAGGCTCGGCCTGCCCCGTTCATGCCGTCTTGGGAGAAGCTAAGCCGTTCCCCATTGACCGCCGTGGGGTCCAAGCGTCTTATGCGACTTGAGCTCCGCAACAGGGGGCAGTAGAGCGCAGAGCGCTAAGCAGGCGGCGTACTCGGCGGCCAACACGGCGTAGGTCCAGAACGGCGCGCCGCCTGTTTCGATCACACCAAGGCGCTGCCCCGCCCAAAAGGACATGGGGCCTCCGATGGCGCCGAGCACGGCGGCTAACAGGGGCCGTCCCCCAATCCAGGAGAGTGAGTGCCTTGGGAGGGTGCCGAAGAGGAACCACAGAGCTGCGATCCAAGGGGGCGCAAATCCAAACGCCCACGTGGCCTCGGAGCTGGGATAGTTGACGAGTCCCGCCGCGTGAAGTAGCGAGTCCAACAAGGTGCCAGCGACTCCCATGAGCACGATTAGGCGCAGTTCGTGGGAGCGCTCGCCGGGCCGGGTGATGAAGGTGAGGTGAAGGACCAGGATGGCGGCGACGGCAAGGGGCCCGTACCACATCCATCCGGCTAATCCCGCACCTACACAGGCTAACCAGCCCGCTTGAAAGGTAATGTAGTTGGCAATATTTCGCATTGCGGTCACGCGGGTGGGGCTGTGAGGGATGGGCGAGCGCCGGGCTTCTCGAATACCATGTGAACATCGCTGATATGGCGCTCGGCGAATCCACCTTCGCAGTAGGCGAAGTAGAACTCCCATTGGCGAAGGAACTCATCGGAGTACCCCATGGCGCGGGCGTCATCCCAGCGCTCCAACAGGGCCTCGCGCCAGAGCGCAAGGGTGCGGACGTAGTGGGGGCCGATGTCATCGAGCCCGGTTATGCGCAGATCGCCAGCCTTAGTGGCCGCGGAGCAGAGTGCAGTCACCGAGGGAATGCAGGAGCCCGGGAACACATGGCGTTGGATGAAGTCCACGGAGCGGCGCGCGCGTTCGAAATGCTGATCTGCAATGGTGATCGCCTGCAGAGCCATCTTGCCGTCGGGCTTCAGTAGCTTGGAGCAGCAATCAAAGAACTCGGGGTAGTACTTGGCACCGACGGCCTCGATCATCTCGACTGAGACGAGCTTGTCGTACTGGCCCTCAAGGCGTCGGTAGTCTTCAAAGAGCAGCGTGATCTGCCCCTCGAGTCCTGCGGCGCGAATCCTCTCCTGGGCTAGGTCGTGCTGTTCCTTGGAGATGGTCGTGGTCGTGACGCGGCAGCCGTACTCGCGGGCTGCGTGCAGTGCGAAGGCTCCCCAGCCCGTTCCGATCTCGAGTAGGTGGTCGTCCGGCGTCAACTCCAGCTTGCGGCACAGACGATCGATCTTTGCGACAGAGGCCTGCTCTAGGGTCGCGGACTCGCTCTCGAAGACTCCGCAAGAGTAGGTCATCGTCGGGTCGAGGAAGAGCGCGAAGAACTCATTCGAGACGTCGTAGTGCGCACGAATGTTGGCCGCGCTACCCTTCTCGCTGTTGCGCCGGAAGGCGTGGTACCCAGCGAGCAGCGGCTTCGAAATGAGCGCGGCTCCACCCTCGAGTCCATCCAGGGCAGACTGGTTCCTGACGAACAGGCGAATGACGGCGACGGGGTCTTCGCTGCGCCACCAACCCTGGGAGTAGGCCTCGCCGGCACCGACGCTACCGCGCAGCGCAATGGCAGCCCAAAAGCGCACGTCGCAGACCTCGATCGTGGCATCGGGCAGGCCCTGTTGCGGCTGGCCAAAGTCGTGGCAGCGGCCCCCCTCGAACAGGCTGAGCTTCCCCGATTCGATGCTCTCCATGCGGGTGAGCACCATGCGCCCTAGGAGCGAGGGTCGCGGTCCCTCGGTGGCGGGCTGCTGGGGGTTCCGCAATCCGGTCTTAGGCTGCTGAAGATCTTGACTCGGCTGTACTGGTGATTGCGTTTTCATTTGGATTGGGACCCGCTAGTTACGGCCCGCTTTTTGGGATGAGTAAAGAAGGGCACACGTTTGAGGAAGAGCACCGCCGCGTGCAAGTAGATCGCAAGGTGCATCCTCAGGGGTTGGATGGGGTGACGCCAGAGCGCTGCTGTTAGGGCGCGTGGTTCGATAAGCTGGCGGGTTGCGCTGAAGTCAGCGGTGAAGACCGGTCGCCCCGCTTGGAAGTTGGTCATCGCGACCTGGACCTGCTCGTCGGCAACCCGGAAGCGCCACTCGTAGATGTGGTCCATGCCAAAGAAAGGGGACACGTGGAATTCCTTGTCGAAGCGGAACAGCAGCTCGTCCTGCCCGCCAGCATCCAAGACGTAGGCGTGGCGCTCGCGCCAGGGAGTGTTCGTGATCTCGGCGACAATCGCGTCCAGCTTGCCCTGCTCGTCATAGCAGAGGTAGAAGCTAACTGGATTGAAGACGTAGCCAAGGGTGCGCAGTTGGCTGAGTAGTCGCACTGCGCCAAGGGGGCGGCGGCCAAGTTGCGACTCGACGCGATCGCGGACCGCTTCGATCAGGGGTGTTGCTGGGTCGCCAAGGAAGTCCCGACGGAAGTACGAGACCAGGTTCCAGCGCTCGACCGAGTGGGACCTCACGCCCCGAAAGACCTGGTCCAGCTCATCGAGATCCAGCATGTACATGTACAGCCGATTGCGGAAAGCGTGGGGCTTATCACCCCCGCGCCGGTGCGAGACATGGCCTGCATAGATCGCGCTATTCATGACTCTTGGAGCTGCTCGCTCAAGTTGCCCAGGACGGCCATCGCACTCTGCACGCCGTCTTCATGGAAGCCATAACGCCAGTAGGCACCACAGTAGTGAATCCCATCGGAGCCATCGATCTCGCCATGCCGCCCTTGGGCCAGGACCGTCTCGGTGGAGAAGATGGGGTGATCGTATTGGAAGCTCCGCAGTACAAGATCCGGATCGATCGCCTCTGTTCGATTGAGGGTCAGGAAGTACGGCTGTTGGGTCTTGAGGCCCTGGAGGTTGTCCATCCAATAGGTGACTGCGGGCAGCTCCGGCTTCTGGGACGGGACGGCCACGTGGTAGTTCCAGCTGGCCCAAGCGCGCTTACGCTTTGGCATCAGGCTGGGGTCCGAGTGCAGGACGGCCTCGTTCTTTTGAAAGCGGAAGGCGCCCAAGATCTCGCTCTGCAGCGGTGTTGGATCGGCGAGCATTGCCAAGCTTGTGTCGGCATGGGTCGCGAGGATGACCCGGTCGAAGATGCCCTCGTCGCCATGGGTGGAGCGCACGTGGATTCCGTCCGGCTTCTTCTCGACCCGGACGATGGGCGTGTTGAGGCGGATGCGATCTCGGAAGGGCACAATCATGCGCTTCACATACTCGCGCGATCCGCCGCGCACCACGAGCCACTGAGGCCGATCGTTCACCCGAAGGAACCCGTGGTTTTGAAAGAACTGGACCAGGAAGCGCATCGGGAACGCATACATCGTCTCGGGCGTGGCCGACCAGACTGCAGCCGCCATGGGCACGATGTGCTTCTCCACGAACAGCTTGGAGTAGCCCCCGCGCTCTAGATACTCACCGAGGGTGGTCTTGTCATCCGGCTCGTCCAGGATGGCGGGAGCCTCGCGGTAGAAGCGCATGATCTCGCGAACCATGCGCCAGAAGGATGGGCTCAATAAGTTCGAGCGCTGGGCAAAGAGTCCATTGAAGTTCGTGCCGTTGTATTCCAAGCCAGTCTCCTCGCAACGCGCGGAGAAGCTCATGTCGCTGTCGTCCCAAGGCACATCGAGTTCCCGTAGCAGGCCGGTGAAGCCCGGGTACGTGTGCTCGTTGAAGACGATGAAACCCGTGTCAATGGCCAGTGGCCCTGCAGGGGTCTCCACGTCGACTGTGTTGGTGTGTCCGCCGACCCAGTCCGCCGCTTCAAATACGGTGACCTCGTGATTACTGTGCAGATGATGCGCAGCGACCAGTCCGGAGATACCCGACCCTACGATGCAGACCTTCATCGATTGCGCCCCTGGGCAATCACGCGCGGCGGGACGGGAGTAAGGCGCCAGACCAAGCCGAGAGCCGCCATCAAGCGCAGCACGTAATAGGAGATATCGAGCTCCCACCATTGGAACCCCTGACGGGCCGAAGCCTGGTAGCGGTGGTGGTTGTTGTGCCAACCCTCACCGAAGGTTAGCAGGGAAAGGAGCCAGTTGTTTCGGCTGTCGTCGTCGGTGTCATACCGGCGGGTTCCATAGCGGTGGGCCACGGAGTTGATCGAGAAGGTGATGTGGTGGGTGATCACGGTCGAGATGCTGAAGCCCCAGATCACCATTTGCCACCCGCTGGTGTCGACCCCAAGGCCCGCAAGCCCTGCGCCAAGTCCGAAGAAGCCAAAGACAGAGAGCACTGGAATCAGGATGTCGAAGCGATCGAGGAAGCGCAGCTCGGGAAACCGCAGAAGGTCCTGAACGAGCTCAAAGCGCGGCTTGAAATTCGTGCGGGATACGATCCAGCCGATGTGACTCCAGAGGAAGCCATGTCGCGCGGGGGAGTGAACGTCTTCGGGCTTGTCCGCTAGCTTGTGGTGCGCGCGGTGGTGCGAGGCCCACCAGATGGGGCCGCGCTGAATCGCCGTCGCTCCGAGTAGGGCGAAGACAAACTGCATGGCGCGCGAGGTCTGGAAAGAGCGGTGGGAGAAGTAGCGGTGGTAGAAGGCTGTGATGGCAAACATACGCAGGGCGTAGGCACCAACGGCAACAATCAATGCGGGCCAACTAAATCCGACCGCGATCACGAATAAGCAGCTCAAGTGCAGAACCGCAAACGGGATCACCCGCATCCAGTCCACCTTTTGCTTGTCCTCGACTTCGCGGCCATCTTCGGCCCAGGAGTCGAACCAAAGCAACAAGCTGGTCCCCTTCCTTGCTCGTCCCGCTGATTTCACGGCTTCACTGCTCCACTTGGCGCGAGGCGCATGTGGGAGACAAACCACTCCCTACCGGTGTCGTAGGCGAACAGCTCGGCGCAGGACAGGAAGAACACGCGCCAGCGGTGGTACCAACGCACGGCATCTTTTGGTCCATAGGTCTCCTTGAACAGCTCGAGTACGCGCGCTCGGTTTTGCTCGAGGTTGTCTAGCCAATGCTCTGAAGTACGCGCGTAGTGAGTGCCCGAGACTTCCCACTGCTGCTCGACATCAAAGGGGATGTCCAGGTGCTCGACCAGGTCGGGGCAGGGCATCATTCCACCCGTGAAGAAGTACTTGCTCATCCAGTCGGACTCGTCTTTGACCTCGAAGGGGTAGGCATAGCTCTTGTGCGCGAAAACGTGCAAGAAAACGCGCCCCTCAGGACGCAGCCAGAGTGCGATTCGACCGAGAAGCTGCTCCCAGTTGCGCATGTGCTCAAACATCTCCACGGAGACGACGCGATCGAAGCTCTTCTCCGCTTGGAAATTGTTCATGTCAGCGGTGAGGACCTCTAGGTTGCTCAGCCCGCGCTCCTTGGCCCGCGCCAGGATGTGCTTGCGCTGAGGGCCCGAGTTCGAGACAGCGGTGATCTTACTCGCCGGAAAGTTCTCCGCCATCCACAAGGTCAGGGAGCCCCAGCCGCAGCCGAGCTCGAGCACGTCTTGGCCATCCTTTAGGTCAGCGCGCAGAGCGGTCAAACGCAGCATCTCCTGCTCCGCCTGCTCAAGAGTCGTGGCGGGGTCGGAGTAGAACGCGCTGCTGTATTTCAGCCTCGGGCCGAGGCAGATCTCGAAGAACTCCGGAGGGACTTCATAGTGCTGCTCGTTGGCTTTTTCGGGCACCGGCGCGATCTCGCTACCGCGCATGCTGGCCGCCCATCCGTTGAGGGCAGCCTCGCGGTCCGGTCCAAAGACGGCTTGCTGCTCGACTAGGCGCTCGCCCAGCAGCTTGCGGATTCCATGGCGTAGCAGGGGCTTGGGGACGAGGCCCTTCTCGACGAGTTTTAGGGAGGTGTTCATATGCGGGATTAGTAGGCGCGGTAATCGTCGCCGCGACTCTTGACCGACTGTTGTTCAGTGGGGGGGATGCCGGTGACCTTGAGCACGAGGAAGAGCATCAGGGCAGGTGCGAGCCACATGAGGACTCCGAAGGGCAGTCCTATCCCCATCAGGGGATAGGACAGCCAGTGCAGCCACTCGAAGAAGTAGTTGGGGTGCCTCGACCAGGCCCAGAGGCCGTCGCGGCAGGTCACGCCTCGGTTGGCGGGGTTGCCGCGCCAGGCGTGGAGCTGACGGTCGGCGACGAACTCTCCGAAGACAGAGATCAGGATTAGAACTAAGGCCAGGCCGTCCTGGACTCGCCATGCAGACTCCGTTGCCATCAAAAGGGGCAGGAAGGTCAGTGAGAGCAGAACAGCGAGCACGGCCTGGGCTTGGAAGAACCAAAATGCGTTGGCATCAAACTGCCCCTTCCAGTCCTCGCGAAGTTGGCTGTAGCGACCATCTTCAGGCTCATCTCGGACGCGCTTATAGAGCAGGCGCGTCAGAC
>JBLHWM010000208.1:0-6514 GCA_047629095.1 Planctomycetota bacterium
GCAATCGCGAGGCCCTCTTCCAGGGTGTCCACCTCCATCAGGCAGAGTACCGGGCCGAAGATCTCCTCTTGGGCAATCGACATGCCCTCCTTGACGTTGTCGAAGAGCGTCGGGCCCACGAAGTACCCGTTGCCGGGCACGTCAGGATTGCGGCCGTCGAGCACCAGCTCGCCGCCCTCGTCGATGCCCTTCTGGATCTTCTCCAGGACGCGCTCCTTGTGCTCCGCGCTGATCACAGGGCCGAGGTGCACGCCCGGCTTCGAGCCGTCGCCGACCACCAGCGCCTTCATGCGCTTGATCAGGCCCTCGCGTACTTTATCCTTGTTGCCACCGATGCACAGCACCACGGAAGCGGCCAGGCAGCGCTCGCCTGCGCAGCCCATGGCGGACTCCGTGATCGAGTCCAGGGCAAACTCCAAGTCCGCATCCGCCATCAGGAAGATGTAGTTCTTCGCGCCGCCGAGGGCTTGCACACGCTTGAGTTTCGCGCTTCCCTTGGTGTAGACGTACTGGGCGATAGGCGTCGAGCCCACGAACGAGATGCCGTCGATATCGGGATTGTCGATCATGCCGTTGACCACGTCGTGGGCACCGTTGACTAGGTTCAAAACGCCCGGCGGGAAGCCCGCCTGGTCCACAAGTTCCCACATAAACTTCTGACTGAAGGGCACCTGCTCCGAGGGCTTGCACACAAAGGTGTTCCCGCAAGCAACCGCGAAGGGGAAGAACCACAGCGGCACCATGGCCGGGAAGTTAAACGGTGCGATGCAAGTGAACACACCAACGGGCTGGCGCACGGACTGGCAATCGATGCCACGACTGATGTCCTCGAGAGCCTGCCCCATCATCAAAGAGGGCGCGCCGGTGGCAGCCTCGACCATCTGAATGCCCCGCTGCACGCTACCGAGCGCTTCACTCAGGGTCTTACCATGCTCACGGGTCAGGATCGCAGCCATCTCTTTCGCGTTAGCGTCAAGCAGGGCCTTAAGCCGGAATAGAGGCTGAATTCGATCCTCAACCGGGGTGCGCCGCCAGCCATCAAAGGCCTGCTTCGCGACGGCGACAGCGTGGTCGAGCTCCTCGGTCGTCGAGAAGGGGCACTCGCCAATCAGTTCGCCCGTTGCGGGGTTGTGAACCTGGCCAGTTGTCTTGGAGGTCGAGTCGATCCACTCGCCACCCACGTAATTCTGCAGTCGCTCTACACTCATTTCGATCACTCTTGTCTTGGTCTTGTCGAGTCCACACCGGCTGGGCGGGTGCTCGTTCTTCAGGGACATGTCGCCGGGCTCTTTTGGCCTCTTAGGGCGGAGGTAGACCGTAGCATTCGAGGTTGGGGGTGACAAGGCCGGAACCAGAGGCCGGAACCAGAGGCCGGAACCACAGTCGAGATGTATCGTCGCTGGTATGCACGATGCCCAGAACCCCAGTCGGGATATCTCGTCGCTGGTATGCACGATGCCCAGAACCACAGTCGGGATGTTTCGTCGCTGGTATGCACGAAGGCCCCAATTAACGCGAGAGCGGCCTAGGGGCGTAAACGCTCCTAGGCCGCTACTCGTTCGCTAGCTGTACTGGTATTGAGCGGGGGTTCGTCGATACCCGCCACGGACATCCAGACTGCGGTTCCGGCCATACCCGCCACGGACATCCAGACTGCGGTTCCGGCCATACCCGCCACGGACATCCAGACTGCGGTTCCGGCCATACCCGCTACGGAAATCCGGACTGCGGTCCCAGCCTCTACCGTCGCCTAAACGAAAACTGCGTCTTAGCCTTAACCTTCGCCCCATCTACCTCAAGCAACGGATAAGCCAAAAAGTTAATCGGCCCCTCCATAGGTGCCGGTTCAACGATCAAGTCGCGACCGCGACTGAACTCGATCCGATTGGCTGGGTGGTGGCCAAAGTAGAAGGACGACAGGCTCGTGCTCTTGTCTGCTTCGCTGATGTCTACGGGCCACCAGTGGCCGTCCGCGTAGAACTCTGCCCAGCAGTGGTAGCCGCTGATGCCGCCGTTGTCGCGCATCGAGGGGATCGAGGCGCCGATGGCAAAGCGAGCCGGGATTCCGACCGAGCGAGCCAAGGCGATGAAGTACGAGTGGTAGTCGGTGCAGTTGCCCACACCGGCGTCGCAGGCGTACTGTGCGTCGCCTTGCCCGTATTTCGTGCCAATCTTGGCATAGCGCAGGTTGTCGATGGTGTGGTCAAACAGGGCGCGAGCGCGCTCGATGTCGCTCTCTAGGCCCTTGACTACATCGGCGGCAATGCCAGCGAACTCGGCGGTTGCCGGCACGAGGCGCTCGGGGCGCAAGTGGCGCTCGGCCTCGTCGGCGGGCTCGGGGTAGACCGCTACTTCCGAGCGCTCGACCTCGTAGGTCACCACTAGGTCCTTGCCGCTGTCGGCAGGAGTCAGGGAGAGGAACAAGATCTTGTTGCCGTACTCCTTGTCAAAGATGATGTCCTGGGTTCCCGGGGCCTGGATCGTTGTGCTGATGATCTTCTGGTTCTTGTCATCCGCCGCCAGGGGAATCCACATGCGCGCGGACTCGGTGATCTCTGGAATCGAGGCGGTGTAGGCGAAGGTGAAGGCGTCTTGCCCGCGGATGACGCCCAAGAGTTCAGGGGCGGCATTCTCCACGTTCACTCGGACCCAGGAGTCGTCCTCTTCCTGTTCCCAGACGTAACGGGGTTGGCCGTTGCGTTTGTGAAGGGTTGTCTCGGAGACCGCCATGTTGCCCGGCTCGCCTTCGAGGAAGAAGTCCACGTCGTAGACATCGCCGTTTGCCGTCGCTAGGTCAACACAGGCAAAGTGGCTAGTAGGGCCCAACTGCGCTAGGTATTCCATATGGACGCGGACAAGCTTGAGCTCGAGTTCCGCGTCTTCGTCGCCATAGCGGTACACGCCGTCGCCGGCGCTGGTCTGCTCGCGGATGTGGTCCTCGATACCCGACTTGATATCCATGGTCACCCTTGAATAGGAGGCCTCGGCGATCAAGCCGGGACGGAATTCAAGCTGGATACCGATCGCTTCATCGGGTTGTGCAGCAGGAGTCTGCGCACAACCCGAAAGCAGAATGCATCCGACGGCCGCGGCCGAAACGATCAAACGGGGCTTAGCCACGATGGTCTGAAAGAGGGGCCGACCTGCGGCCATCGAATTAGATTCCATAACGTCTAGGCTAGGCTTGGGGGTGGTCGGGGTGCTCACCACCGCCACCGGCGGGGTGCTCGGGGTGGTCGGCGGGATGCTCGGCGTCGGCGGGATGCTCGCTATCCGCGGGCTGGTCCCCGTGATCGCCATCGAGACTACGGCAGCTGGATGCGCCAAGAGCAAGCAGGCTACAAGCCGCCACGGACATCAGTGTCTTTTCGAATCTCTCCATAAGAATCCTCCTTCGTTTCCCCTATGCGGGGTGACAGGGTTGGGCGCGACACCACAAGCAAATGCGCTCATGGGCGAACAACAGTAGTAGCAACAGCATAGCCACTACCGGGACCATATTGGCTTCCAAATTTTTACTCGAGTTTTTGGTACCGGCCTAGGCAAGATCCCAAGCCGCCCATAGCAATTGGGGACCTACAAATTCCGACACAAAGAAGCTAACTGCGCTCCGTCTCGCCGCCTAGGTAGCCGGTTCTAGTACAAAGCACAAAACAACTCGCTCTTCCTTGCACTCACAACGGCACCACATTCGCAATCTAGATTGGGGCTTTGCTAGGATCTAGGCTACTGGAATCCTCTTGTGAAGCGAATCTTGAATGTGCCCCCGATCTAGGGCCAAAAACTGATGAAGACCTCAACCCTTGTCTCTAGCGCAACACTCCTGGGCGTGCTCGCACTCGCCCCCGGAGCCTTCGGTCAGGGCCTTGAGCTCACTTCCTCTCCTTCCCGATGGCGTATCTCCTTTGGCGAGCTTGAGGTTCCCGGAACCGAGGACATGGGGCTGCTGGGCGTTCAATATGAACTGCTAGAAGCCTTTGAAAACTGGCCTGGCGTCTTCGCTGGTTTCGGTGGCTACGGAGCCATCGCCGGTGACCGCGGAGGCTTCTTCTCGGGAGGCTTTTCCGGCGGTTGGCGGAAAGAGATACCCGGTGACTTTTATGCGGAGGTAGGCGCCTTCGTCGGCGGTGGAGGCGGAGGCGCAACCCCCGGCGGAACGGGCCTGATGCTACGCCCCTTCGCAGCCCTAGAACGCGAAGTTGGCGGCCTCGGAGTACGCCTCGAGCTGGCGAACACCGACTTCCCCGGCGGCGACATTAATGAGACGTCCATCTCCTTCGGCATTACGGTCCCCGGCGAGCTCCTAGCTGGACGCGTGGCCACCGAGTGGGGCGCACCGATCCCCATGGAGGCCATTGACCTAGAGCGCTGGCGTATTGGCGCCGGTGCCCTGACGATCGATCCGAGCGGCGGCGCCCGTACCGTTTCGGGCAACTCTTATGGCGGCGATGTCAGCGTGGCCGGCTTGCAACTGGCTGCTGAGATCGGACCAAACAGCTACATTCCCATCTACGCCATGGGCGCCATCGAAGGTGGCGTCAGCGGATTCGCAACCGTGCTCGGTGGGTACGGAATCTCCGGGGAGCTCGGTAATCCGGACCTGCGCTGGGAGGCCGAAGCCATTGCCGGAATGGGTGGAGGCGGTGGAGTCGACACAGGTGGTGGCTTGATGCTCGGTGCATCGGCCGGCCTGCGCTATCGCCTCGCGGATAACTGGTCTGCCCACGCCAGCCTGGGCTACCTGGACGCCCCCAATGGGGCATTTAGCGGCCAAACCGTGGGGTTTGGGCTCGCTTGGGATCCGCGCATGTTGCGCCTGCGCCCGTCCTACGACCGCGAAAACCTAGCCTCACAGCAGATGCCAAGCCACGAGGGTAAGCTGGACGTTTGGCAGGCCTCGGCACACTTTAAAGTCTACCAACCGTCGCGCTCCACGAAGACCGAGGCCGGCGGCAAGCACGACACCAACCTCCAGCTGGTTGGAGTCGGTTTCGAGCGCCACATCGGCGAGCACGCCTCGGTCGTCATCCGGACGGCCGGTGCTGTCGAGGGCGACATCGGTGGCTACGCCGAAGGTACCCTGGGTATGCGCTTGAGCGCGAGCCCCTTCGAGAGCTTCCCCAACTGCCTAGTCCATGGAACCTACGAGATTGGCGCGGGCGGTGGAGGTGGCGTTGACCTTAGCTCGGGCCTTATTCATCAGGCTACCGTCGGCTGGATCTGGGCGCCTGCGCCAGGAATCGAAGTCGGCCTCGACGTCGGTCGCGTGGAGGCTTTCAGCCATGGTTCCTTCAAAGCGGACGTGGTTGGCGTGAGCTTCGCCTTCGATCTCCTCCGCATCATCTCAGCGCGCTAAACGACCATGGCTACTTGGATCGTAGGAGACATCCACGGATGTGCCGTTGAGCTCGCAGAACTCGTGGACAAGCTTAGCCTTGGACCCGACGACAGCCTGCTCTCTGTGGGCGACCTCTTTCACCGCGGGCCCGACCCTGCGGGTGTGATGGACGTGCTCAAGGGAGCTGGTGCGCGGTTTATTCTGGGCAACCACGAGCTGCGGGTCTTGGACCGCTTCCAGCTTGGGCCCAAGAAGGCGGACGGCTCCGATCGCCCGCCCCTGCGCACGGAGTTCCCCCCCATCGAAGCCGACGACCTCGCTGGCGATGGCCGGCGAGCCTGTGACGTTGTGCCCGAGCGGCGGGCCGAGGTCATCGAGTTTCTGCAGACCCACGTGGGCTTCTTTGCCGAGCACACCGACGTGCCCGGCGCAGGCAAGACCAAGGACGGTCGCGGCTGGTGCGCCGTGCACGCGGGAATCGAACAGGGCAAGGCGCCCCGGGACACCAACCCCGAGAACCTGGTCTCCCTGCGCCGCCTGCGCACCAAAGGCAGCCCGTTTTGGTACGAGATCTACAGCGGCTCGAACCTGATCATCTTTGGCCACACGCCCGGAAAGATGCCGCGCCAGCGCCGTATCGACGGCAAGCTCGTGGCCCTGGGAATCGACACCGGCTGCGTCTATGGCGGCAAGCTGACGGCCTACAGCCCAGAGCTTGACGAGTTCGTCCAGGTTGCCGCGAAAGCGACCTACGCCAAGGTCTAGCTAGCCTCAGGCGGGGGCTCTTCCCAGTAAGGGTGATTGCCACAAATCCCCGCCGGGAAATCGCGCACCGGCCTTAGGCCAACGGAAAATTCTTCCGATAGGTTGGGGACCCATGGCACCCCTCCAGAACCAAGCCCCAAAGTCCGTAATCCCCGGTCTTGCGGAGCTACTCCGGGTCGATCCCGACGAGCTCATGGGCGCACTCAGTCCGACCCCGTTTGAGGATGCACCCGGTGCACCCAAACGCAGCATTGCCATCGTCGGCTCGCGTGGAATCCCCGCGCGCTACGGAGGCTTCGAGACCGCCGCCGACGTACTCGCGCGGCGCCTTGTGCTTGCCGGCCACCGGGTCGTGGTTACCTGCGAGAAGACCGCGGAGCCCGGCCCAGAAACCTACGCCGGCGCGGAGCT
>JBLHWM010000209.1:0-6468 GCA_047629095.1 Planctomycetota bacterium
GGGTCGAAGCCGCCTGGGGTGATCCTCCACAGGCGGTCACCCGACTCGGGCGCGGTAAGTGCGCTCAGATCCGTCAGGTTCTCCAGGGCGATCAGGTGACCGATCTCCTCGATAGAAAAAGACGCGACCGCCGAGCTGATCAGCTTCATGCCAAGGCTCTCCTCATTACCATCGGCCATGGTGCCAAGGATGCGATCTCCGCCGTGCAAGGTGACCTCGAAGGCGCCCGCGCCCCACCGTTTGGTCTGCTGAACGGACATGCCCGTGTCGATGACGGCGGTGTCATCGCCCCACGAACCGTCTTCAAGGGAGTCCGTCATGACGGGCAGCCGCGAGCCATCCAGGGCTTGGATGGTGGCGACTGGCCCTTGTTGCGATGTGCCGCTGGCGCCGACCGCGCCGAGAGCGACCAGGGAAGCGAGAGCGAGGCCGGTGCGAGCATAGCTCCGCGCGGTAATCCAGGTAGATGTCAGCATGGCGTGATTCTAGGCCAGCGCCGGCGAGAAGAGAATCTCGGAGTGGTGTTCCTCGGCCACGTCCATGCAATCCGAACTCAGCGGGGCCGGGCTTGGCCTCTCTGCCAAGTTGACAGCCGCCCCTAGGGGTGAGCAGGCCCCCTGCCAAAGCGGCAGCGAGCCGTGGCCTCGCTGGTGAAAAACCAAGGCCCTGATATCCAGGAATCCACTTTTCGCACTTCGGCACCCTTCTTGCATAACCGCCGTTTCCCTGTCCAGGAGCAGGACCGTGCCCACGAGGTCCGGCCCCTGCAATCCCTTCTGTGGACCTAGGCAGACCCACTCAATCCGAGCTGAACTCAGTTCGGATCCCCACGATCTCAACAACCAGTTAACTAGACGAGGATCCCATGGCCAAGAAATTGGTGTTTGAAGCCGACGCGCGCGAAGCCCTTTTGAGCGGTGTGCAGAAGCTAGCTAAGGCTGTAACTAGTACCCTCGGTCCCCGCGGCCGCAACGCCGTGCTCGACAAGGGCTGGGGCGCTCCCACGATCACTAAGGACGGCGTCACCGTCGCCGAGGAGATCACCCTCTCGGACCCTTATGAAGAGATGGGCGCTGCCCTGACCAAGGAAGTCGCGAGCAAGACCAGCGACGTGGCCGGCGACGGCACAACGACGGCGACCCTGCTGACCGAGGCTATCTTCAGCCACGGCCTGCGCGCTGTCACGGCCGGTGCCGCACCTGCGCGCCTCGCCGCTGCCCTGTCCGACGGTACCGCCAAGATCACGGCAGCCCTCGACGCGATGTCCACGCCGGTTAAGTCCAACGCCGACATCAAGAACGTGGCGACTATCTCCGCGAACAACGACGCCGGCACCGGCAAGCTGATCGCCGACGCTATGGACAAGGTTGGCCAAGACGGCGTCATCACGGTGGAAGAGGGCAAGAGCCTCACCACCGACATCGACATCGTCGAGGGTATGCAGTTCGACCGCGGCTACCTCTCGCCGCACTTCGTCACGGACCAAGACGCCATGGAGTGCCGCTTCGAGAAGCCGCTGATCCTTGTGCACGAGGCCAAGATCGGAAACCTCCAGCAGCTTCTCCCGCTCCTTGAGCTTGTCAAGGAAGCGAAGAAAGAGCTGCTCATCGTGGCCGAGGACATCGACTCGGAAGCCCTTGCCACTTTGGTTGTGAACAACCTCCGCGGCATCGTGACCACCTGCTGCGTCAAGGCACCTGGCTACGGCGATCGCCGCAAGGCCATGCTGCTTGATATTGCTGCAGTCACCGGCGCCAACGCCGTCATGAAGGACGTCGGCACCGACCTGTCGGACGTGACCCTCAAGGACCTTGGTAGCGCGCGTCGCATCATCATCAACAACGACACCACCATCGTCGTTGGCGGAGCGGGTAAGAAGGCCGACGTGGCGAGCCGCGTTGACCAGATTCGCGCCGAGATCGTGACCACAAGTTCGGACTACGACCGCGAGAAGCTCCAAGAGCGCCTCGCCAAGCTCACCGGCGGTATCGCCCAGATCAACGTGGGCGGCGCGACCGACACGGAAGTCAAAGAGCGCAAGGCCCTGATCGAAGACGCACTTCACGCGACCCGCGCGGCCGTGGAAGAGGGCGTATTGCCCGGCGGCGGCTGTGCACTTCTCCGCACCCGCGAGGTGCTCACGAAGATGCGCAAGAAGGACGACGTGGACTACAACATGGGCCTCGACCTCCTGTATGAAGCCCTCGCCGGTCCGATCCACATGATTGCAGACAACGCGGGTTTCGAAGGCGCCATCGTCGTCCACCGTGTACTGCGCGAGAAGAGCCCGAGCTGGGGTTTCGACGCACTCAACGGTGAGTATGTCGACCTTGTCAAGAAGGGCATCCTCGATCCCTGCAAGGTGACTAAGTCTGCCCTGCAGAACGCTGTTAGCGTCGCGACTCTGTTGCTGACGACTGATGCACTGATCGCCAGGATCCCCGAGCCCACAATCGCTGCTGGCCCCGGTGGCGAAGGTGACATGGGCATGGGCGGCATGGGCGACATGGGAATGGGCGGCATGGGGGGAATGGGCATGGGCATGTAGCCCCTGACCAACCTCGACAACGACTGCGACTCCCCCACTCCTCCAAAACACAAACCAACAACAAACCACAACTCTCATGTCCAAGCAGATTCTCTTCGACGACTCCGCCCGCGCCAAGATGCAGGCTGGTATCGAGAAACTCGCCAAGACCGTTCGCGTGACCATGGGTCCCGCGGGCCGCAACGTAATCCTCTCCAAGAGCTTTGGCGCTCCTGCTGTCACCAAGGACGGTGTCAGCGTTGCCAAGGAAATTGACCTCGAGGATCCCTTCGAGAACATGGGCGCCAAGCTCGTTCTCGAAGCCGCCAAGAAGACCAATGACGTAGCCGGTGACGGCACCACGTCCGCAACGGTGCTCGCCTCGGCTATCTATGCCGAAGGCCTGCGCCACCTCGCCACCGGCGTCAACCCGGTCGCCCTGCGCACCGGCATCGAGCGCGGCGTCGAAGCTGTGGTCGAGTACATCGGCAACGCGTCCCGTCCGGTCAAGTCCAAGAAGGACAAGGCCGCCGTCGCATCGATCTCCGCTAACAACGACTCAGAGATTGGCGACCTGCTCGCCGATGCCTTCGAGCACGTCGGCGACGAGGGTGTGATCACCATCGAGGAGAGCACCTCCCGCGAGACCGAGCTGGAAGTCGTCGAGGGAATGGAGTTCGACAAGGGCTACCTGTCCCCGTACTTCTCCACGGACCCCGCCAAGCTGATCGCCGAGATGAAGGATGCCTACATCCTGATCCACGAGTCGAAGATCACCTCCGCCGCGGACCTGATCCCGGTTCTTGAGAAGGTCCACGGCACCGGCCGTCCCCTGCTCATCATCGCCGAGGACATCGAGGGCGAGGCCCTGACGACCCTTGTGATCAACCGCCTTCGTGGCGGCCTCAACGTCTGCGCTGTGAAGGCGCCGGGCTTTGGCGATCGCCGCAAGGCGTACCTTGGGGACATCGCGTGCCTCACGGGTGGCCAGGCCATCACCGAGGACCTCGGGCTTAGCCTCGACAACGTTACCGTTGCCCAACTTGGCCAAGCCAAGCTGGTGCGCGTGGACAAGGACAGCACCACCATCATTGCCGGAGCTGGCAAGAAGAAGATGGTGAACTCACGCTGCGCCCAGATCCGCACGATGATGGAAGCGACCAAGTCGAACTACGATCGCGAGAAGCTCGAAGAGCGTCTTGCGAAGCTCACCGGCGGCGTGGCTGTGATCAAGGTTGGTGGCGACACCGAAGCCGAGATGAAAGCCAAGAGGGACCTCGTTGAGGATGCCTTGAACGCAACCCGCGCGGCAATCGAAGAGGGCATCGTCGCCGGCGGCGGCACCTGCCTCCTGCGCGCTACGGCTGCTCTCGACAAGCTCAAGGTCAAGGGCGACATGCGCCATGGCGTTGAGATCCTGCGCAAGGCACTTGGCGCACCCGTGCGCCAGATCGCCGAGAACGCTGGCGAAGATGGTTCCGTGATCGCTGAGATGATCATGGAGAAGGGCGAGGGCATGGGCTTTGACTCCCTTAGCCTCCAGTACGTGGACATGTTCAAGGCTGGCATCATCGACCCCGCAAAGGTCGTGCGCGCCGGACTCCAGAACGCCTCCTCCATCGCTGCCCTCCTGCTGACCACCAACTCCATGGTGACGGATCTTCAGGATGACGGTGCCGTTGCCGGCGCGGTCAACTAGCGACTCTTAGCGACACTCTAAGTGTGCGAGGTTGCGGGTCCAGACCCGCAACCTCGCACCTAGCTTCTAACTGCACCACCAAGACATGAGCTCTAAGGCCGACTATTACGAAGTTCTCGGCGTCCCCAAGGACGCAGACGAGAAGGCGATCAAGAGTGCTTATCGCAAGCTTGCGATGAAGCACCACCCCGATCGCAACCAAGGCGATGAGAGTGCGGAGGGCAAGTTTAAGGAAGCCGCCGAGGCCTACGAGGTGCTCGGTGACCAGAAGAAGCGCGCCCAGTACGACCGCTTCGGGCACCAGGCCTTTGCTGGTGGCGGAGGCGGTGGCGGTGGCCAGGGATTCTCCAGCATGGAGGACATCTTCAGTGCATTCGGCGACATCTTTGGTGGCGGCGGTGGCGGTGGCGGAGGCGGAGGCTTCGGCGACATGTTCGGCGGCGGCCGTGGTCGCCAACGCGGTCCGGCCCGTGGGCGCGACCTGCGCGTCTCCCTGGAGCTCACCCTCGAAGAGATCGACGAGGGCGTCGAGCGGCACATCGAGATGAACCGCAACGAGCAGTGCAAGACCTGCGACGGCTCTGGTGGCAAGGACGGCTCGAAGCCCGTCACATGCACCGGCTGCGGCGGACGCGGTCAGGTGATGCGGCGCCAGGGATTCTTCAGCATGGCCGCGCCCTGTGGCGACTGCTCGGGCTCTGGCGAGGTTCAGAAGAACCCTTGCAACGACTGCCGTGGCAAGGGTCTGAAGGCCAAGAAGAGCGACGTGCAGATCGACATCCCAGCTGGCGTCGAAGACGGGATGCGCCTGCGCGTCTCCGGAGAAGGCGAAGCTGGTGCCAAGGGCGCGACCCGCGGCGACCTCTACGTGGACATCCACGAGAAGGAGCACAAGATCTTCCAGCGCAGTGGCCCCGACGTAATCACCGAGGTGCCCTTCTCCTTCGGCCAACTGACCCTGGGCACGAAGGTCGAGATCCCGACCCTGCGAGGACGGGGCGAGATGACGATCCCCAAGGGAACCCAGACCGGAAAGGTCTTTCGCCTGCGGGGCCAGGGTCTACCACACGTCCAGAGCACCGGACGCGGCGACCAACTGGTCCGCGTCTACGTGGACATCCCCACCAAACTCACCACTCGACAGGAAGAGCTCCTGCAAGAGTTTGAAAACATCGAAACCGAAAAGGGCGGCGAGAAGAGCTTCTTCGAGCGCCTTGTCGAAAAGTTCAGCTAAGCCATGAATACGGAAGAGAAACAAGTCGAAGACAACGACGACAACGCGAACATCCCCGAGAGCCAAGCCGCCGAGTCCCAGGACGAGTCCGGGGGCGAGCCCGCCGAGGAGACGCTGGAGAGCCTTCGCGCCGAACGCGATGACTACATCGCGCGCTGGCAGCGCTCCCAAGCTGACTGCCACAACATTCGCCGCAGGGCCCACGGTGACCTCGAGGCTCGCGTGCGCATGCGCATGCAGCCCCTGCTCGAGTCGATCCTGCTGGTCATGGACAACCTAGACATGGCCCTCTTGAGCCCGGCCGAGAGCGCCGAGACCAAGAACCTAGCCCTGGGTGTTCGTATGACCCGCGACCAGCTCGTCACGGCGATCGGCGCCGAGAACGTCAAGACCATCGACACCGACGGCCCCTTCGATCCCGCCCGCCACCAGGCCATGGAGATCGTCGAGTCGGCGGACCACGAGCCCGGCTCGATCGTCGCCTGTGTCCGCGATGGATACACCTGGCAGGACGTCGTGCTTCGCTCGGCCCAGGTCAACGTCGCCAAGGGCGAAGACGAAGCAGAGTAGCCGTGCCTACCTACGACTACATCTGCGACGCGTGCAAGCACCACGTGGAGATCTTCCACTCCATGTCGGAAGCGCCGCGCAAGAAGTGCCCCGCTTGCGGCAAGCTCAAGCTCGCCCGCCAGATCGGCTCGGGAGGTGGCGTCATCTTCAAAGGTGCGGGCTTCTACGAGACCGAGTACCGCAGCGAGAGCTACAAGAAGGGGGCCGAGGCTGAAAAGCCCAAACCCGCTAAGCCCTCGAAGCCCGCCAAGGAACCCAAGGCCAAGGACTAGCGAACTCTAGCGCTCCTGCCCCACGGCAACCGACCAGCAGACCTCCCAGGCCCAAGGCCTTGGGAGGTCTGCTTCGTTAAGGCTGCGCCGGAACTCCCGGCAAAGCACGCTCGAAACACGTCCGAACCCCACACCAAGCACCCGCCACGCCCAAGATTGTGCTAAA
>JBLHWM010000210.1:0-6407 GCA_047629095.1 Planctomycetota bacterium
CTCGAGCGAGAGAACGGCGTGTTCTTGAGTGACGCGAGTCCGGCCGCCCGGGTGCGCGCCTTCGATTGGTTGTCCGCACGGGGCATGGCTCCGGAGGACTTCAATCCCCTTGGTACGCGGGGCGAGCGCAGGCGAGTGCTCGACAAGCTGCGCGCCGAGAGGGAAGCCCTGCCCCCTGGTGGACCGGCGACGAGTGGAGGATCTGACCAGTGACCGAATCGAACAAGCTGCCGGACCCGATTGATCTGGACAGTGCGTCCGCAATCGAATCCCCCGATCCCGGAATCAAGCCCGACTCTAAGGTCAAGCGACCCAGGCGACGCTTTTCCAAGACACGCCGTGCACTTGCAATCGCAGTCGTGTTCGCCCTCGTGGTTCGGATCTCCCTGCCGTTGTGGCTGCCGCCGCTGATCGACGGTTTTGCGAAGAGCGCGGGGCTCGTGGTTCGTTACGACGATCTGAACCTCTCCTTGCTTGGGGCGAGTGTCGAGCTGTGGGGGCTCGAGGTCGACCTGCTCGAGCCCGTTGAGGGCGAGGGCGCGCGGGTGCTCGATCTCGACTACTTGGCGGCGGACCTCGATAGCTCGGCGCTCTTGCTGGGCGAGGCCATTTTACACCGCGCTGAAGTTGGCAACTTGGCGATCTTCCTGCGCCGCCGTGCGGACGGCACTTGGCAGCTGGCCGAGGCCTTCGTCGGCGAGACCACTTTGGCGGAAGAGCTGGCTAGCGCGGATCTCGATCCGCCCAGCGCTGCGGCTGACCCTGTTGACCCAAAGACCTCGGTTGACCCGGAGCCGGTCCCCTTTAATCTCAACCTGCCCCTGGCCATCGAGCGCCTGACGGTGACCTCCTTGGCGGTGCACCTGGACGACCGTCTGCGAAAGGAGGTTCGCCGCCTGGACTTCGAGCTGGCCTTGAGTGGACTTGGCAACCCTGAAGAGGGGGCCGCCCAGCTCTTCATCGAGGCAAGCGTTCCCGGATTCCTGGCCGCCCTGCGCGTCGAGGGCCAGATCTACGAGAGCGCCAAGGACCTCGCCGAGGGCGAGTCCAGCTTGGGCTTGGACCTCACCGTGAAGGTGCTAGGGATGGACCCCAAGGCTCTGGACCCATGGGGCGGGGAACTTGGAATCGCAGGTTTAGCCCACGATGTCGAGGCCCATTTCGCTGTTTCAATCTTGGCAGAGACCAGTGCCGGGGCCAGTAAACTCGGGATCAGCTTCGCCCTGGACGAGGCCCGCTGGGAGGCCGATGGCGACCTGGTTTTGGGACTTGAAGGCGCCACTGGCGAGCTGCTTATGGCCAACGCTCAAGGGGCGAACGAGCAAGCCGTGCAGCTGCGCAAGATGGAGCTCTTTGGTCTGCGTGCGGAAGCCGAGCGCCTAGAGAATGGCAAGTTCGGCGCCCTTGGTTTCGGACAGGTTGCGAAGGTCGCTCAGCCCGAAGAGCCCGAGAGCGACGATGTCCCAGATGCGACCAAGTCAGCTTCGAACACGATGCAGATCGCCGGCCTCTCGACCCGCGACTTCGGCCTGCGCTTTGTGGATCGTCTCCAGGGCACAAGTCTTCTCCTGATGCTGGACAGCCTAGAGCTAGGCGCCATGCAGATCGGCGGGGACGTGAAGGTTCCGACGGACCTGGAGGCGAGGCTGAGTGCTCCAGGCCTCTTCGACGAAGCTGTCTTGGCGGGCTCCGTGCAGATCGGCGATGCGTCCATCGCCTCCCTGGACCTGGACCTTGACAATCTGCGTCTCGGCAAGCTCAAGCCCTACCTGACGCAAGCTGGCATCGAGAGCGAGATGACTTCGGCGCAGTTTCATGGTCACCTCGAGGCATCGATTGCCGCTACGGATGGAGCCCTGCGCGTCGCCCTCACGGACGTTTTGCTGACCGACATCGAGCCCGCTTCAATGGAAGTCGCCGCGTCGGAACAACCCAAGGATGAGGCTAGCCAAAGCCCGAGTCCGATCGAGGAGATCGGTCCCGAGCGCCACACGCTCTTTGCCCTCGACCGGGTCTCGGTGCGCGACCTCATTACCGGCGACGCGGGCAATCTAAGCATCGGCGAAGTGGCGATTCGTGGCACCACATTGGATGCCACTCGCCTACCGGACGGCTCGCTCCGGGCTGCAGGACTGCACTTCATCAACAAGCCCGTTCGCGCCCAAGTGGCCGCCGTGACGCCCAAGGCCACTGAGCCCACAACGGATCCAAATGCCGCAATAGCACCCGCCTCGGACCTCTCCCAGGGCCCTATCTACGAGATCGATCTATTCACTCTCAGCGAAACCCACGTGAGTTTCGAGGATCAAATCAGCGCGATTCCCGAACTCTGGGCGCCCTCGCGAGTCGATTTACGGCTCTCGGATCTTGTGCTTGGAGACCTGGCCGCGAAGCACCGGGCCGAGCTTCGACTCGACCTGGAAATGCCCGGCTTGATCGACGCCTTGGTGTTGGATCTCGAGGCGCATCTCGAGGGCGGCGGCATCGACGCCACCCTGAATGTCAAGGCGACAGGCATCGGCTTCGATCGTCTCGCGCCCTACTTGGCTCCGCTCGGTCTCGAGGGCGAGGTCGACCAGGGCCAGCTTGCCGGCCAGTTGAATGTGCGCCTCGAACAGGGTGCGGACGAGTCGCTGGTGGCGGCGAGCTTGAAGAGCTGGAGCTACCTCGACGACGAGGGAGCTGAGCTGCTTGGTTTGGACCTGCTCGATCTGAAAGAGCTGCGTCTACCCAACTCCGCCACAGGGGCGATCGAGCTCGGCCCGGTACTTATGGACGGGCTGCGTCTTGGTGCCCAGCGCGATGCAAAGGGGGAGCTGCGTCTGCTGGGACTGCACCTGATCGACAAGCCCGTTGCCAAGGCGACCGGGCCCCGGGGCATCCCTGTGGCGAGTCAGGCGACGAAACCCGACAGCGCAGTCGAAGCCGCTCCCAGTCGCCCGATCGCCAGTGCAGGCCTCAGTGCTCGAAACATGCAGATCACCTGGCGCGACCAGGCCGTCACGCCCAAGGTCGACACAGAGCTCGCCGCAAGCCTGGAGGTGAGCCCGTTCGCCGTGGGCCCAGGGGACGCGAGCCGCAGCATCTCCGCCACGCTCCAGGCCTCTGTGAGTGGCCTGGTGGAGCAGTTGGCCTTGACCCTGGACGCCAACCTCTCGGAGTCCGCCCCGCGCGCCGCCGGTGAGTTCAAGCTTGGCGGCATGCGCGGCGAGGCCATCTCCGCTTATCTACCCGACTCGATCGAGGCCACCTTCGTGGATGGCCAGGTCTCCGTACCCTTCCAGGTCGAAGCCGGCCTGGCGGTTGCTGGGGAGCAGCCGGGCAAGATGTCTCTCAATGTGAATGTTGGACCGATGGTGATTGCCGATGGGGGCGAGCAGCTGGCCCATCTTGGGCAGGTCACGCTCGAGGCCAGCGCCATTTCGCCTGCTGGAATCTCGGTGGAGAAGTTGGCTCTCACTGGCATCGCCGCCGCTGTCCAGAAGCTGCCCGATGGCTCGATGGTGCTGCCCGGTTTCGTGCTGCACCCCGCGCTCGCAACGGGCGTCGATCTTGGCGCGGCAGAGGCTGCGTCTAGCGGAAGCCAGTCCGGTGACGCGCCTGGCACCGCATCGTCTGGAGCGCCGAATCCGATGGTGAATGCAGCGCCAGCCGCGGCCGCACTGCAGACCCCCAGCTACTTCATTGCCCAGCCGACCTTCTCCCTCGGCCAGCTCGAAATCCAAGCGGACTCCCTCGTCTACCACGACCTCTCTGGCCCGCCCGCCGCTCCGCTCGAACTCAAGTTCAGCCTGCGCAACGAGACGCCCTGGCATCGCGACCTTCGCGCTGAGGCTCAGCAGGAGGAGGAGGCGGAGACCGCGGAGTTGGCCGAGCTAGACACGGCGCCCCTAGTGTTGAACTTCACGGGCAGCGCGCTACCCCTGGCCAGCGGCATCCGCGCCAAGCTGAGCCTACAGCCCTTCGCCGTGGATCCCGCCCTTGCACTGAGCTGGCTTGTGGATGGGATCTCGGGCCCGGGTCTGTTGGAGTTCCTGCCGGAATTTGCGTCAACCATCGACGCGTCCGAGCTGCTCGACGGCGAGTTTGCGGGCAACATCGAGGCGATTCTCGACGTGCGCCGCCGCGGTCCCCTGCACCTTGATTTCGGCGCGGGCTTCGGTGGGCAGTTCGAGCTGCGCGACCTCGCGCTGCGCTCGGAGCACGACGGCCGCGTGCTACTCGGCCTGGACGCCCTGGTGGCGGACCTCGCGACCATGTCCCCGCGCACGGGGCGCACGCACTTCCGCTCGATCGAACTCGAGCGCCCGATTGGCTTCGTGCACCGCGAAGACCTGGGCACTCGAATCTTGGGACTTGTGATCAAGGACGCCACAGCCGAAGCTTCGACCGCCGAAGCTCCAACCTCCGAGGCGCCCCGTGAATCTGCACCCGTGCCCGGGTCCACGCAGCCCGCCCCCGAGCTGCGCATCGATCGTATCTTCGTCACAGGCGCGGACCTCGAATACCGTGACGACTCGGTCTCGCCGCCCATGGCCCTGCCCCTGACGGACCTCGACATCATTGTCTCGGACTTCACCTCGCGGGCCTTCGAGGAGAAGCGCGCGGTCCGCTTCGAGGTCTTCGCCAAGTCCGGCTCCGTCGAGCTGCAAGAGCGCCACGAGGGCGACAACCTCCTGCTTGGCTTGATGGGAGCCGCCGCCGACCTCGTCACCCTGGAGGACGACGACTTCGTGGTCGAGAGACGTCCCGCGTTCAGCGCACTCGACGGCTCCGGCAACCTGACGTTCTTCCCCAGCACCAGCGGTTGGGCCCAGCTCGAGCTGGCCGGCATCGAGCTGCCCAACTTCCGCGGGATCGTGCGCGACAGCGGAGTCGACATCGGCGACGGGCTCGTGGACCTGACCGTGGACCTGCGCTTCCTCGGCGAGAAGGGCCTTTCCGTCGAGACCAAGGTTGTCGCCACGCACCTGTCCCTGACCGAGCCTCCGGGCGGCCCGATATCGACCTACTTGAAGCTGCCCGCGCCCTTGGACACGGTGCTCTTCCTGCTGCGCAACGAGGCCGGTGCCCAGGAGGTAGCGGTGCGCTTCAACCTTGAGGACGACGGCATCAAAGGGCTTGGCCCAGCGATCGCGAAGACCTTGGGTCTGATCATCGGCGACGCCATCGCGTCTTCGCCCATGCGCTTGGTTGGCGGCGTGCTGGACATGACCGGCATGTTCGACGCCGAGCCCGTGGAGCTGCCGGAAGAGGTCTTTGGCGTGACCTTCTTGGCCGGTAGCGCCGATGCCCAAGGAGCTGCTGCCTTGCTCGCCGAAATCGAGCCGGTACTGAAGGCTCTGCGCGCCGATCCCACGGTCTCCTTGGACCTACTGCACGCATTCGGCAAGGGTGACCTCGAGAGAATCGGGCTCTTGGCGAACCCAGGGGCCGCTACCTGCATCGAGCTCAGCAGCGCTCTGCGTAGCGAGCGCGATCATGTGCGGGTCGAGCGCGATACGATTGCGGCCGAGCTGCGCACGGCCTATGCCCTAGGCGACCGCGAGACGATCGATGCGCACTTGTGGAAGCTACGCAACCTCGATGATGACCTTGGTCGTATCGAGGACACCCTCGACGGGATCCTTGAGTTCCTGCGCCCGGGTGCCGAGCGCCGTGCGATGCGTCGCACCCGAGCGTCGGCCCTGTTGATTGCGGAGCAGCGCCTGACTCTGGTGCGCGAGGCCATCGCGTCGCTGCCGATTGAGTCCATTGGCGCGCGCCTGCGCGTGCGTCGTGCACGCTTCACCGAGCCGGCCTACGAGGGCGGCGGCCGGGTGTTCGTTGTGCCGAGCCGAGTGAACTAGTTCCCGACGGTGCCCTCGACCTCGCCGTAGAGCGTGTGGGAAACGGGCTGGATCAGGAACGAGAGTGGCGGGAAGATGTACCAGTACGTAGAGCTCTCGCTCTGGGTAATGTGGATGCGCTTCGCGCCGCGGCCGCTGGCCTCTTTCGTGAAGGCCGCCACGGTAGAACTCTGGCCCGCGTCACCGAAGATTCCGAAGATGAAAAGGAAGTGGAGGGCGTACTTGGTCGTGGATTGGTATTCCACGGGCTCACCGCGCAGTCCCGCCACTCCGTTGTATTCGGTGGAGTGGGTGTGGGTGGTGGCGCAGGAGGCGAAGGCTAGTAGGCTGGCGGCGAGGAGTACTTTCAAGGGGTGTCGGGTGCGGTGGGTGGCAGGGGGAGATGGTTTTTGCGGGGGGCATTCTAGCTTACTCGGGCGCTTAGCTGGGACGCTGCGATGGGCTTTGGGGGTGGCTCTAATTCGGGGGGGCGCTGCGCGCGGGGGGGGGACGCGTGGGGCGACCGGCGTGGTATAACGCACCGGGGGGCCCGGCACACCCAGGCCGCACTCTAAAGTG
>JBLHWM010000211.1:0-6402 GCA_047629095.1 Planctomycetota bacterium
TTCTCCTAGATGGCAAGCCCGCCGGCGCGTTCCACCCGAGTGACGGCCCGCTAGTGGAGATCGGCAGACGCTTGAAGGCCGGCAAGCACCGCATCGAAATCGAATGCGCTGAACTGGACTTCACCGTGCGCGCCATGAACTTGTGGAGCGTCGCGGGTTGGCGCCGACCGATGAAGTCCGAGATTCTCGAAGGGAACAAGGGCCAGCCTAGCGCGCGCTTCGTAGTCGAGTTCGATCTGCCTAGGGACGGCGAGGTCGAGCTCGAGATGTGGCTCGCGGACACGACGCCAAGCGAGCTTGTTCAGGACCGCTACCAGCAAGAGGTCGTGCGCGCGGACCAGGCCATTGGCGAGCTGGTCGCCGCGCTCAAGAAACGCGACCTCTGGGACAATAGCCTGGTCATCTTTACCTCCGATCACGGCGAGGAGATCAACGAGCGCAGCCGCGTCGGCCATGTGCACACCCTCTTTGACGAGGTGGTTCACGTGCCCCTGATTGTGAAGCTGCCCAGGGGCGAGGCGTGGGATGGTATGGAGCAAGACCTGGTCCTTCAGAAGAGCTTGCTTGTGCGGCACATCGACGTGGTGCCCACGATCCTTCAGGTCCTGGGCCAGGCTCCGCTGCCGGGGCAGATGGGCACGTCGCTGCTCGAGGTCAAGGCGCGCATACTCGTCACCGAGACCCATGCGCCAGAAGCGGAGACCGACAAGTACGCCTGCCGCGATAACCAGCTCAAGCTGATCTTCACTCCCGTCGACAACCGCTTCGAGATGTTCGATGTGGCGCTCGATCCCGGCGAGAAGGTCGACGTGTTCGCCGAGCGAGGCCACGAGCGCCAGACATGGCAGGCGCTCTTGCGCGACACCGCCGAGCGCTGGCAGCGCGATGGCGCTATCGTGGTCGATCCCAGCGAAGCCGAACGGCTCGAGGGCCTCGGCTACCTCTAAGCCCGGGGCTAGATCGCAGTCTAGTCGTCGGTGTAGCCAATCTTGGCTAGTTCGCGGCGCTGCCTCTCCGATAGGGGAGATTCGGCGGACTCCGGGTCGGGCTCCGGTTGGTGCCAATCGGCGGTTTGAGCTTCGTTTGCGGCCAGGATCATCGTGACGATCTCCCGGAATTTCTCGGGATCCGTCTTCTTCGTTATGGGCGACTTCTCGAGGGGATCTTGCTCCAGATCGAAGATCATGCCCTTTGCCGGGTTGCCTGGCTCGGCGCCCACGAGCTTGTAGGGCGAGTGCATGATCACTCTGATTTGGGGGCGCTGGGCAATGATAATCTGGTCGGCGGGCCGACCGCCGAGAAGCGAGTAGCCTGGCAGGTTTGGATCTTCGGGCTCGCCTAGGTAGTCGAGCAGAGTCGGCACGATGTCCACATGGCTGACCATGCCGGAGATGCGCTCGTTCTGGCGAGTGCCATCGGGCAGGCGAATCAGCAGGGGCACTCGCAGGCCCTCCTCGAAGGTTCCCCCGTGGCCTTGGTATTGGATTTCCCGCTCGGCAAGGCCCTCGCCGTGATCAGAAGTCACCACGATCACTGCATCGTCGAAACCATGGGGCTCGCTCCACTCGTCCCAGATCGCGCGCAGACTATCGTCCACGTAGCGAATACCGCCGTCGTATTGGGCTACCACGGCGTCGTGCTTTTCTTGGGGTAGGCGCTCCTCGATTGTAGCCCACAGGGCCTTCGAGCTGGTTCCCTTGAGCTGCTCCGTCGCGCCCTCGAGGAAGAAGTCGCCATAGGGGTCTGGCGTCTTATAGAGCGTCGATGGCACGCGACTTAGGACACCATTGTGAATGTCAAACAGGTGCACGAAAAGGAAGTAGGGCCTGTTCTTCGGCCGCTCAGCCAGGGCCTTGCGGATGTGCTCGCGGGCCTCTTCCACCGTGTTGTGCATCTCGTAGACATCGAAGTCACGCCCGAACCCGAACTCGGGATTGAGCCAGCCAGGGAAGTAGAACCCCATGGTGTAGTAGCCCTTGTCTTTCAGCCGTTGGGCCAAGGTCGGCACCGACTTGGGTAGCACCGAGTCGGCCGTCCAGACCTTATGTTGGGCTGGGTAGACGCCGGTCAACATGCTCATGTGCGCGATCAGCGTCCAGGACATGGTCGTGTAAGCGTGGTCGAAGATCATCGACTCTGCGGCGAGCTCATCCAAGAACGGCGTCGTGTCACGCTCGTAGCCATGGAAGCCAGTGTGATCGGCGCGCAGTGTGTCGAGGGAGAGCAGCACCACCGAGGGCGGCAGCTGCTCTTCCTCAGGCGCATCGGAGCCGCAGCCGGTGGCCAAGCCAAGGGCGAGCAGGGACCAGACGAAGGGGCGAAGGACTCTCGGATCAGCGCGGTTCATGGTCAGATTAGACAATAGATGGCGGTGCCTGTCGGGCGGTTATCTCCAAATCGACCCCTTGTCAATGCCAAGCGAACTCACGAGAGCGAGACCTGGCATGGGCTCTAGGGTGACACCGCTGAGGGCAAGTAGCGCGATGGCGCCATGAAAAGTGGCGCCCGCGAAGCAGCGGAGCTCTTGGGCCTAGGCTGTCCCTTACCGCCTAGTCTTCGGTGTAGCCAATCTTGGCTAGATCGGCGCGCTGTTGCTCCGACAGGGGCGACGCAGCGGCTTCGGAGTCGGGCTCCGGTTCGTTCCATTCGGCGGTTTGCACAGCGCTTGCAGCCAGGATTGCCGTGGCGATCTTCACGAACTCCGCGGGGTCATTCTGCATGGTCAAGGGCGACTTCTCGAGGGGATCTTGCTCTAGGTCGAAGATCGTGCCGGTCTTCGGGTTGCTCGGCTGGGCGCCCGTGAGCTTGTAGGGCCAGTGAATTATCACACGGATCTCGGCGCGCTCGGCCACGATGATCTGGTCCGCGGGGCGGCCGTCAAGCAGGGAGTAACCGGGCAGGTTCGGGTCTTTGGGCTCTCCAAGATAGTCGAGCAGGGTGGGAACGATGTCAACGTGACTGACCATGCCAGAGATGCGCTCGTTCTGCCGACTTCCATCAGGAAGGCGAATCAACAGGGGCACCCTAAGGCCCTCCTCGAAGACGCCTCCGTGGCCCTTGTATAGGAAGCGTCGCTCGGCGAGACCCTCGCCGTGATCGGAGGTCACCACAACAAGCGCGTCGTCGAAGCCATGGGGCTCCCGCCACTCGTCCCAAATGGAGCGCAGACTGTCGTCGACATAGCGAATGCCGCCGTCGTACTGGGCCACCACAGCGTCTCGCTTCTCCTTAGGAAGGCGCTGCTTCACCCTCTCCCAGAGATGCTTGGAGCTGGTTCCCTCGAGCAGTTTGGTGGCGCCCTCAAGGAAGAAATCACCGTAGGGATCCGGCGTCTTATAGAGCGCTGAGGGCTCCAAAACTAGGTCCGCGTTGTGGATATCAAACAGGTGCACGAACAAGAAATAGGGCCGGTTCTTTGGCCGCTCCTCCAGGGCCTTGCGGATGTGCTCGCGGGCCTCTTCCACATTGTTGTGCATTTCGTAAACGTCGAAGTCGCGTCCGAATCCGAACTCGGGATTGAGCCAACCGGGGAAGTGGAATCCCATGGTGTAGTAGCCCTTGTCCTTCAGCCGCTGGGCCAAGGTCGGCACGGACTGGGGCAGCACCGATTCGTCCGTCCAGACCTTGTGCTGGGCTGGGTAGACGCCGGTCAACATGCTCATGTGCGCGACCAGAGTCCAGGACATGGTCGTGTACGCGCGCTCGAAGATCATCGACTGGGTGGCGAGCTCGTCCAGGAACGGCGTCGTGTCGGTCTCGTAGCCGAGGAAACCGACGTGGTCGGCGCGCAGTGTGTCGAGGGAGAACAACACGACGGAAGGCGGCAGCTGCTCCTCCTCCTGCGCATCAGAACCGCAACCCGTGGTCAAACCGAGGGTGATCAGGGACCAAAGGAGGGGGCGAAGGACTCTCGATTCAGCGGGGCTCATGGGTAGATTTTGCCATAGATGGCGGTGCCTGTCGGCGGGGAATCGGAATCCGCTTCCCCGTCAGTCCAAGGCCAGCCCCCGGTCTAGCGCTTCCAGTCGCCGGGGTTGACCTGGTAGTACTTGGCGAGCTCGCCATAAAGCTCGGAGTGCTTGCGCTTGAGTTGGATGGGCTTCTCGAAGAAGTTCTCGGTGGCGACGGCGAAGAACTCGGCGGGATTGGTGGCGCCGTAGTCGTTGATGAGGGACTTGAAGTTACGGCCTGCGCGGCGGCCCTGAACGCGCTTGAATTCGGAGCCGAGCACCGCGGCCCAGGTTCGGTAGCAGGAGGGCGTCTTCAGCTGGGGAGCGCCGTCCGCGTCGCCGTCTTCCTGGTCGAGCTGGTGGGCGAACTCGTGCAGGACCACGTTGCTGCCATCGTCGAAGTTGGCGGCGCCGCTGCGGGAGTGACTCCAGGAGAGCACGACGCTACCCCGGGTCCAGGACTCGCCCAAGCGCACCGAGCGCGAGACCTGCTCCGCGCCGGCTCCGCCCTGGGTGCGGGTCGTCGCGACGTAGGCCGAGGGGTAGAGGTAGATCGTGGAGAGCCCGCCGTAGATGGACGTCTCGCGGTTGAGCAGCAGCAGGCAGGCTTGGGCGGCGACCGTGACACGCATCTCGTCCGAGACCTCGAGCCCATCGCAGCCGATGAAGCGCTTCTCGCCCAGGAAGACCTGGATGTGGCCTTGGAGTTGGGATTGGAGATCCGCGGGCAGGTGCTCGAAGACCGGGACGCTCTGCTTGAGAACTTCGGACCAGGCAGAGGGGAAGGGCTGCGCCCGCAGCTGGGTTCGGCGCGCGCGTTTGCGGGCGGGGCGCAGCACGAAGGCGTACAGCAGCAGGGCGACGACGAGGATTAGGATGAACTTCATTAGGTGGCAGTGGATAGCGACTTGGCGAGATCCCTGCTAGGATTCCACCATGACGATCACTTGGACAGAGGGCAAGCTACGAAGTGTAGGATTTACGAGCGTAGTGATTGGGCTCGGCGCCCTTCTCGGCGGATGCGGCGATGAGCAGCAGCCCGCCGAGCAGGCTGCCACGGTGCCCGAGCGCTATGGAAAGCGCGTGCCCGTGATCCTGGTGGTGATGGACGCACTGAACTCGGCTCACATCACGCACCTTGGCTACGAGCGCGATACGACCCCAAACATCGACGCCTTCGCCAAGGACGGCCTGAGCTTTCGGGCGGCCTTTAGCCCGGCGCCGTACACGATCGCCGGGGTCAGCTCCCTGATGACCGGCCGGCTCCCTGACTCGACCGGCGTCACCGAGAAGCGCCACCGACTTCGGGACGACGAGACGCCGCTCGGGCAGGTCCTCTCCACCAAGGGCTACCGCACGCGCGCCCTGGTGAGCAACCTCAATGGAGGCGCGCAGTTTGGCGTAATGCAGGGCTTCGACCAGGCGACGATGCTGTATGCGGAGGGCGAGCCAAACTACGAGACGCGCAGCGGTGAGATGGTCCACGTGCCCCAGGGCAAGGCGCACATCCCTTTGATGCGCGAGTTCCTGGACGAGGTGCAGCAAGATGGGCCGGACACGCGCTTCTTCTTCTACTCGCATATGCTCGAGCCCCACTCGCCCTACATAGCGGACGAGCCGTTCCGCACGAAATACATCGACCCCGCCTACGATGGGATCTTCAAGAGTGGCGACACCGAGGACCTGCTCGATACGGTCCACGGTCGCGTCGTTCCCAGCGCCGAGGACATCGAAGCGGTGCGCGCCCTCTACGACGGGCACCTCGCCTTTGCGGACGACATCTTCGGCAACATGATGGCCGACCTCAAGGCGCGCGGGCTCTACGAGGACAGCTTGATCATCCTGACCGGAGACCACGGCGAGGCCATGTTCCAGCACGGCCGTTGGGGCCACAACGACCACCTGTTCGACGAAATGCTGAAGGTGCCGCTTGTGATCAAGCTGCCCGGTCGTGCCGGTTCCCGGGGCCTGATCATGGAGACCCTGGCGTCGACGATGGACGTGCTGCCGACGATCTGCGAGGCCTTGGACATTGCGCCGGGTGAGCTGCCCCTCGACGGCCGCTCGCTCTACCCCGTGCTAACCTCAGGCGTCGACGATGACGAGAAGCGCGGGCTGATCCTGCGCTCTCACCACGGGCTGGCTGACGTTGCCCTGCGCAGTCAAAAGGGCAAGGCTATCCTGCTTCGCAGTGGTGAGTTCGAGGACGGCTCCCGATTCTTCGACCTGACCACGGACCCCCTCGAGCTAAATGACCTCTCCCTTGAAGAGGCACCGCGCCGCAGGGCTTACCTCAACGTGATCACGACCCACCTCGGCAAGGTTACCTCCGAATGGCGCCCCTCAGCCATCTCCACGGGCACAGCGGAGAACAGTGCTCTTCTCGGTGCCCTTGGCTACGCGGATAGCGACGAGGCCGAAGATGCGCAAGCACCCCCGGCTCTCGACGACG
>JBLHWM010000212.1:0-6385 GCA_047629095.1 Planctomycetota bacterium
AGCGCTCGCTCAAGATTCAAGCCGGCAAGGCCGAGCGCTATGTGGCCGCCCGGGAAGAGTGGACCACCGAGGGCACGCGCTATGCGCGCCACCAGCTCGCTCGTCTTACGGACGAGATGATGAGCCTAACGGACAAGCTCGGCTTGATCGAAGGCCGTGGCCAAGAGCTGCGCGCTCTGCGCGAGGCTGCCGAGGGCGACGTCGGTGCCCGCGAGCGCGAGCAGCTGACCCTGACCGCCGAGCTCGAGCGCCTTGGCGCCCAGGCGTCGGAAGTCGCCGGCGATCTGCGCGCCCTCGACGAGCGCCGCTCCCAGCTTTCGAGCCGCGTCCAAGCCTGGAAAGACAGTGCTTCCACCGAGACCATCCGCGCCCAGGAGCTCGAGGTGCGCGTGGAGCAACGCGAGACCGAGCTGCATAGCGTGACCTCCAAGCTCGGCGAGCTCGAGACCCAGGCCAAGGAAGCCGAGACTCGCGTCACGAGCCAAGGCGAGAAGGCCAAGCAGGCCTTCGAGGCCTACCGCGACGCCCGCCAGAGCTTTGGCGCCCAGAACGATGTGGTGCTTGGGCTCTTGCACGAGCGCACCCGCGCTCAGAACTCGAAGAAGCACCTCGGTGCCTCGCTTGCGCCGCTTGCCGCCCGGGCCACCCGCGGCGAAGATCGCCTGGCGGAAGCCCGCGAGAACCTGTCCGGCGCGGTTCAACAGCTGACCGCCGACGAGGCCGCGAAGGAGAAGGCAACCGCCGACGCCACGGTGCTCGGTGAGCGCCGTGAAGAGCTCAACACCAACCTTGAGTCCGCCAAGCGCGACCTGGGCGAGGCCAACGGCGAGCGCCGTCGTTTGGAGCTGGAGGCCGCACGCCTGTCGACCCGCGTCGAGTCTCTGTTGGACTGGACCAACGAGCGCGAGGGCCTGGATTCGGGCACCCGCGCGCTGTTTGAAAAGGGCGCCGATGCGGGTATCCAAGAGGGCGGCCTGTCCGGACTCGTGGCCGATCACCTGCGCTGCGCCAGTGAACATGCCGCCGCGTTGAGCGCGTCCCTGGGCGCCTGGTCCGAAGCCGTCGTGCTGAAGGACCCCGAGCGCGCCGAAGGACTGGTCCAGTGGCTGCGCGACAAGGAGCACGGGCTAGCACGACTGGCCACGGTTCCTGGATTCGCCCACAGCGCTCGTACCGAAGAGCTCAAAGCAGCATTCGCAGCACTCGGTGACACGACCGGAGTGGTGGGGCCCCTGCGCGATTACGTGGACACGAACGAGGGCTTCAGCACACTTGCGGACCACCTGATCGGTGACACGTATCTGGTGGAGACCACGGCCTTGGCCGTGCGCTTGGCCGCCAAGATTCCCGGCCTGCGCTGCGTGACTCTTATGGGGGACGTGGCCACGGCCGCGGGTCTCGTGGGTGGATCGCGAGATGCCCAGGACGGCGCCGTTGGGCGGCGTGCCCTGGCCGCGGAGTTGGAGGTCGAGCTGGCCTCGCTCAACGCGGCAAACACCAAGGCGAGCGACCACGCCGACGCCTGTTTGGCGCGCACGGAGGTCCTGCAGCGCGAGCTGGCAAGCGCCCGCGATGGCGCCCATGATGCACGAGCCCGGGCCGCGAAGCTCGAGAGCAGCGTGTCCGGTGGCAAGCGCCGCGTGCGCGACCTGGAAGAGGGCGCGGAGATCTACCTGAAGGAGTCCGGCAAGCTCGAAGAGGAGCAGTCGCGCATCGCCAACGAGCTGGCCGAAGTGGCAACGACCTTGGGCGAGGTGAACTCCAGATTCGACCTGGAGAACGTGGCCCTAGAAGGACTGGACGTGCGCCGCCGGGAGCTGGAAGGCGCCCGCGACGAGTCCTCGCGCCAAGAGGGCCAAGCGCGCATCGAGTGGACGCGACTCTCGGGCGAGTTCGCCGGAGAGAAGCGCCGGGCGGACCACCTGGCCTCGTCGCTGCTGGAGAATCGCAGCGAGCTCGAGCGCACCCAGACCATGAAGCTCGAGCACGCTGAGAGCGCCACGGAAGGCGCCTCGGAATTCGAGAAGCTCGGGCAGCAGCGCGTGATCATGCTGGCGAAGCGCGGCGATCTTGACGGCAAGCTGCGGGAGCTGCGCGAGCGCGACACCGCGGGCCGCGAGATCATGGACGAGCTGCGCCGCCGCGCCGATGCGGTCACCCGTGAGCTCGAAGGGCTCATGGACGAGAGCGGCAAGCGCCAGCTCGACAAGCAACGCGTGGAGCTCTCCCGCGAAGAGCTGCTGCGCCGCTCGGAAGAGGAGTTCAAGCTCGACTACGAAGCCTTGACCCTGGACTTCGAAGCGGACGAGGAGCTCAGCGTGGAGAACGCTCTCGACGCCCTGGCGTCGGCCGTGGGCGGATTGAAGCGCAACCTCGATCGCCTCGGCCCGGTGAACCTCGAAGCGGTCAGCGAACTTGAGGAGGTCACCGAGCGTCTCGACTTCTTGATCGACCAACGCCGTGACTTGAACGAGTCTCGCCGTGCCCTCGAGGAGACGATCGAGAAGATCAACGTCGAGTCCGAGCGGCTCTTCCTCGAGGCCTTCCACGAGATCCGCGGCAACTTCCAGTCGATCTTCCGCAAGCTCTTCGGCGGCGGCAAAGCCGACATCATTCTAGAGGCGGATGTCTCGCCCCTCGAAGCGGGCATCGAGATCTACGCGCGCCCCCCCGGCCGCGAGAACCTGCCGATCGGACTGCTCTCCGGTGGCCAGCGCACGATGATCGCATTGGCTCTACTCTTCGCCGTGTTCGAAGCGCGGCCTTCGCCCTTCTGCATGCTCGACGAGGTCGACGCGGCCTTGGACGATGCGAACATCGATCGCTTCCTGAAGATGATCGGTCTGTTCCGGGACATGAGCCAGTTCATCGTCGTGACCCACAACAAGGGTTCCATGGCTGAGTGCGATGCGCTCTATGGCATCACCATGCAGCCCCGCGGCATTTCGCGCCACGTGGTCATGGAGCTCGCCGACGTCGACGAGTTTGTGCCCGACGTGGTGGACGGCAAGAAAGACGGCGAGGCCGATGAGCCGATCGTGGAGCTCACGCCCCAGTCCGCGGACTCGGATGAGCGCGACCCAGGCGAAGCCATGGCCGAGGGGCAAGTTGAGCCCGCCGAAGTGGCCAGTACCGGCGGTGCCGAGACGACGCCCGAGGGTGCCTTGGCCTCTCCGAGGCCCTAGTTTAGGCAAAAGTTGACCCTCCCATGTCCCGTGTAGGCAGCCCTAGGGCAGCTTACGCGGGACAATCGCGTTCGATTTTCGACCTGGTGTTAGAATCGCCGCCCCAAATGGGCGACTTGTAGTCTGTGGCACGGTAGCCTCCGGCCCGGCTCACAATCGCGAACAGCAAAAGCAGAGATGGCTCCAAAGATCAAAGCGGGAAGACTGATTCCAACCACCGCCCTACTTGGCCTGGCTTCCCTAGTGGCGGCTGCCGCCCAGGACGGCGCCGTTCCCGAGGCTGTGGATACGGCGACGACGGAGCTACCGACGGTCAGCGTCTTGACTCCACCCAAGCCGGCGTACCGCAGCTTGGGCGAGTCCCACGACCTCTTCGCCGAGTGGGCCCGGGCCTGGCCCGAGTCCGCCGAGCTGCTCGACCTAGGCAAGAGTCGAGGCGGCCAGCCCCTCTTCGGCCTACGCATCGGCGCACCCGGTGGCTTGGCCTTGGCCGAGCGCAATACGCTCCTGTGCTTTGGCGGGCTCGACGGCATGTCGCTCTCGGGTAGCGAGGGTGTTCTCGCCATCGCCGCTGACCTCTTGCGCGTGCCCGCGCTACTACCGCCCGACGTGGCGATTGTCTGCGTGCCCTGGGCGAGTCCCGATGGGCTCATTGCTCAGTTGGGCTGGATTCGCGGCGAGGGCCAGTGCACTCTCGGTCGCAACGGACTGCCGGTGGACGACGACCTAGACGATGCGATCGACGAAGATGGGCCCGACGATGTGGACGGTGACGGCCAAGTGTTGAGCATGCTGGTGGAGGACGAGAACGGCCTCTGGCAACGTGGTCGGGACCCACGCTTTTTGGTCGAGCAAGGCCAAGGACAAGGTCCGCGTTATCGGCTGTTGCGTGAGGGCAACGACGATGACGGCGACGGTCTCTTCAATGAAGACGGACCGGGCGGTGTGCGCCTGGATCGCAACTTTCCGAGCAACTGGCTAGGCCCGCGCTCGCCCGTCTCACCGGGGCCGATGCCCTTGTCCGAGCCCGGCAGCCAAGCGGTAGCTAAGCTTATCGAGTCTCCGCTCGTATTCGGCGCGCTCTTCTTTGAGGGCAGCAGTGGTCGGCTGCTCGAGGCGGCCGCAGATGGCCTCTACCGACAGGATGGGGGACAACTCATCGGGAGCGTCAGCTACAGACGACCCGCCCTGTACACACTTGGGTATGAGCTGTTCTTGGAGACCGTGACCAGCTCAAGAGCATTTGGCGGAGCCAATATTGTTCAAACACCAGGCTCACCGATCACCTGGGCCACCCAGGCCTTTGGGGTTCCGGCCATGAGTGTCTCGACTTGGGGCCCCAACCTTGGCGCCGACCGCAGTTCGGCTTCGATACCGGCGAGCTTCTCAACACGCGATGACGTTTTGCCCTCGCTGGATGCGCCGCGCGTGATGGCCGAAGAACTCGGCAATCTTGTCGCTCCAGTTCGAGCGGGCAAGTCTTGGGTTCCCCAGGTGCCATGGAGCGATTGGCTGGATGAACACAGGGGTGGGATCGGATTTGTCGACTGGCATCCCGTGGAGTTAGCTGGTCTAGGACCGGTGCTCGTCGGTGGCTGGCAGAGCTTGACGGTTCAGAACCCGCCCGAGGATCAACTGGCTAAGGCCGTCGGCGGAAGCGTAGCTTTCGTGCGCGGCATCCTGGACGCCCTTCCCTCGGTGGGCATCGAGATCGCATCGGCGACCCGTGATGGGGAGCTGTGCACGCTTAGCGCTACGGGCAAAGGCATGGGCCGCTTGCCGGCGGACTTCTTTACACCGGGTGGCATGCGTATCGAACTTGTGCTTCCCGAAGGAGCTAGCTTGATCGCGGGGGCGGCTGAAGTGGAATTCGCTCCTACCAAAGATGAGTCCAAGACTGCGGAGTGGTTGGTGTTCGCGCCAGCGGATGCGCTGCTGCGAGTGCAGATTGTCTCGGTTGCGACGGGCGAAGTTATGGCAACCTGTGAGGTGCGCCCGTGAGGTCACTCGTTTTGCCCTTAGTGCTCGCGGCCCTCGGTGCTGAGTCCTTCGGAGCAGGCATCCAGGAAACGGTAGAGGTCATCTCCCCTGTACAGGAAGCCACGCCCGTGGTCGAGTCCGTTGTGCCCTCGTCCCAAGGTTCCGGTGAGAAGGAAGTGCTCCGCACACAAGATGATCCTGCTCAAGAGAAGTCAGGGGAAGTCTCTGGTGAGGAAGTCGATTCGACTGGCAATGCTCAAGAGGACGAAGTGCTTGACTCGTCGAAGCCCGCGGAGGCCCCGGTGGTTGCTCCCCCGGTCATGCCCCTGGACCTCAAACCAATGACTGGGTTTGGACACGAGGTTTGGAGTGGAACAGGCAGCGAACCGATCGTACGAATCCTTGGCTCAGGGGCTCCCGAGCTCTTTGTCCAAGTCGATACCGACCACGCAACCGTTGCTCAAGTAGGCTGGTTACAGGAACTCGGTGATTCTCTTGAGGCCGCCATCGGACAGGGAGAGGGCACGATACATTTGTTGGTCGACAGCGGCGTTTCGGCGAATAAGGTGCAAGAGCGACCGTTATTCGATGATCGCTCGGAGAGCTACTTGGCGAGCAACTCAACGGAGTCCGACCCCCAGGGTTCCCATGCCGCCGCCGCCAAGTACCTTGAGTCTCATCCCCATGCGGTTCATCGAGTGCTGCTGGGCTTCCCTAAGATTTGGGAACAACGCATCGGCACTAGGGACGGCGAATACCAGGTTGGCTTTGCCAGCCGTGAATCGGATGATGAGGAGTTCAACCTCGACACCTGGGAGGACTTCGTGCGCATTGGGCTTGGCGTCGGTGCGAGCACAGTCCTACAAGTCGAGCCAGAGCCGCGGACCTTCTATCGGCTCCAGGGCGAGACGGAATGGACGTGCGAGTCCGATGGCAGTGGCTCCAGTGATAGCGAATACTTGAAGGCGAACGTGGGCAAGATTCTAGAGACCTGCCCCGGCACGAAGGCGCCCGCGCGAGCAGCCAAAGAGCTCATTCGCACCCTCGAGGACCTTGCCCGCATTCGTGTGCTCGGCGACATCGAAGTCATGCCCATGGGTGGCGAGCTCTGGCAGGTGGAGTTCCTTCTTGGTGCTCCGACTATGCAGATCGAAGCCATCGATCCCCTGCGCACCTATCCCAGGGATAGCTTTGGTGTGCAGTTCGACTGGGGGCCATCC
>JBLHWM010000213.1:0-6357 GCA_047629095.1 Planctomycetota bacterium
TCGATCGCCTTCCACTCGGCCCGGGCCTGCGCGCGCTGACCTGCAACGGCTAGGCTGAACGCCATCACGCCGCCCTCGAGATCTGCGCCCAAGAGGTTGTCGGAGGCAGCGAGCCAATCGCGAACCTTGGCGGGCGAGGAGTGGAGAATCAGAGAGCCGATCTCGATCTCGTCCATACGCCCAATAGGCATATCGGAGTCGCCAGAGGTCTTCATTACTGGAATGGAGACTTCGGGCGCGTCATCCCGTTCCACGGGAACAGGCCGTTCTTGGTCGACAAAGTCGGCCGTATCGGACTGAGTCGGGGGCGCCTCGATACCAGCGCTATCGCCGGCTACATCGGGCCCGCCAGCCTCGACCTCCTCCGAGTTTGGGAAGAAGGTAAGCACGGCCCAGATCAGGCCACCACCAAGTAAAAGGAGTACGAAAGCGCGCATGGGGAGTCCAACGAGTAACAGAACCGGAGATGGAAAGGTTGGGCGTCCACCAGATGCACCGTCGAGGATCGGACCCTGAACCGATCGGTTCAGGTGGCCCCAACACGCTGCGGAAAACCACAGACGTCGAACAGGGGCCGATAATGCTCATTCGGCTCAGGGGTATTTGATCCTGTCAACCTGTGCTTCCAGGAAGACGCCCAAGCCAGAGATTACCACGGAGCGCAGGTTCTTTACAGAGGGCATAGACTAGGAAAAGGGCGCGGGCGTCGAAGTCCAGCAAGGTACTTGCGTTCATTTTGCAGTACTAAGGAGGGGGAGGCCCTTCTGCTTGGTTGTCGAGGCGATATCATCGGCGCCCATGAAGGCCTCCTATTCGAAAACCACTTCCATTCCCGTGCTGCTCACCCTCGCCGTCGCTCTTGGTGTTGGGTCCTGCAAGAACTCCGAGGGCAAGCTCAACCTGCCCGCGGTAGTCACCGAATTCCTGCCCGCATCCACGGACGCATGGCCGGGCAGTGCTGGCGCCATCGAGAACAAGGCCCTAGCCGGTGTGGCTCGCGACGTCTGGGACTTCAGCATGCGCACCTCCCCCACCTGGGCCACCTATATGGGGGACGAGCGCTTCCACGGCGACCTCTCGGACAACCGTGCCTCCGGTCGCATCAGCCGCAACAAGGCCCGCCGCGACTTCCTTCAACGGATGGATGGTATCGAGGTCAAGGGCCTGAACGAGGCCGACCTGCTGACCCTGGCCCTGCTCCAGCGGAGCCTAGCGGACGCCATTGCCACCGAGGACATGGCCATGGACGACTGGAACGTGCACGCCCGGGGCGGCCCCCAATCCTCGTTCCTCAGCTTGGCCTCGGACCAGCCCGTGGGCACGCCGAAGCAGCGCGCCCAACTGCTGCAGCGCTGGCGCCGTATGGCCCCCCATATTCGCCAGTCGAGCCGCAACCTGACCGACGCCCTCGCCGACGGCAAGGTCGGCAGCGCCACCGCCATTGAAAAGGTGCTCGCCCAACTCGAGACGATCCTGGACACCCCGACGCACCTCTCGCCCCTGATGGCGCCCGCCACGGCTGGCGGCACCTGGGCCGACCTTGAGGGAGGCAGCAACCTGGCCGCCTTCGCCGCCGAGCACCTGGGCGACGCCCTGCGCGCGCCCGAGCTGCGCCGCATCAACCTGCACCTCCAAGACGGCCTGGCTCTCGCCCGGGGCACGTCGGTCCTAATGCCAGCCTCGAACGACATCATGCCGCCCCGCTTGCGCGGCCGGTTCGTCGCCGACGTGTGGGACATCCTTGAGAACGAGATCTACCCCGCCTATCGCGAATACGAGCGCACATTGCGCACCGAGATCCTGCCGCGCTGTCGCCCCGACGGGCGCCCCGGCATCCTGTACATTCCCGATGGCAAGGAGATCTACTCCCAACGCATCGAGAGCTTCACGACCCTGGCGATGAACGCCGAGGAGATCCACGACCTGGGCTTGGCCGAGGTCGAGCGCCTACGCAAGGAGATGGTCGCCCTGGGCCGCGCCAAGTTTGGCACCACCGACATGCGCGCGCTGCGGGCTCACATGGCCGCCGACCCCGCGCTGCACTACAACAGTCGCGAAGAGATCGAGGCTGTCGCCAAGGAAGCCGTCGCCCGTATGGAAGCCGCTCTTCCCACGGTCTTCTCGCGCGTGCCGAAAGCCGCGGTCGAAGTCGTCCCCGTACCTGCCCACGAAGAGGCCTTCACGACGATGGCCTACTACCGTGGGCCCTCACCGGATGGCGCGCGCCCCGGTCGCTACTTCATCAACACCTTTGAGCCCCAGACCAAGCCGCGTTGGGAAGCCGAGGTGCTTGCGTTCCACGAGGCCGTGCCCGGCCACCACTTGCAGATCGGTCTAGCTAGCGAGGCTCCGGGTCTACCGATGGTCAGGCGCCACAATGGCATCGGCGCCTACGTCGAGGGCTGGGCTCTCTACACCGAGAAGTTGGCCGACGAGATGGGCCTCTACACAGGTGATGTCGACCGCCTGGGCATGTTGAGCTTCGATGCTTGGCGCTCTTGCAGGCTGGTTGTGGACACGGGCATTCACGCCATGGGTTGGAGCCGCGATCGCGCGATCCGGTTCTTGGAGCAGAACACCCTGGCCGACCGGCGCAACATCGAGAACGAGATCGATCGCTACATCTCCTGGCCTGGCCAAGCCCTTGGCTACAAGATCGGCCAGCTCGAGATCCTCGACCTGCGCAGCGAGGCCAAGTTGGCCCAAGGACCGGCCTTCGATCTACGCGCGTTCCACGCCGTTGTACTTGAGGACGGCCCCGTGACCCTACCCCTCTTGCGCAAGAAGGTCGAGGCCTGGACCGAGTCCGTGCTCAACCCGGTCGAGCCCGAGCTCCCCCGCTAATCCCCGTATCCGGTGAACCCAGACGTCATCATTCTCGGCGGAGGCGTCGCCGGCCTCAGCACCGCCTGGCACCTGGCCCGGGCCGGTGCCAAGGTCCTGCTGCTTGAGGCCGAGGCGCAATTTGGCGTCCACTCCAGCGGGCAGAATGCAGCCATCCTGCGCACTTTGACCGCCTCGCCGGTGCTCACGCGTATGGCGCGCAAGTCGGCCGAGTCCCTGTTCCACCCGCCAGACGGATTCTGCGAATCCCCGCTCGTGGACCCTGTGGGCTTGGTGCTCACCGAGGACGAATCCCACACTGGGGAGCTCAAGCGATGGCTGGAAGCGGCGGGCCCTGGCTCTACCGATTCAAGTGCTCCCCGCGAGTTAGCCGGGGCCGAGCTCGCGCGCTTGGCGCCCAGCTTTCAGCACAGGGATGGCGACCGAGCCAGCGCCTACTATTTTGAGCGCGAGGGACACATCGACATCGCCCTGCTCACGGACAGCTTCGCCAAGGGCGCGCGGAGGGCTGGTGCCGAGCTGCGCTGCGGCACAACCGTGGTTGCCGTGGAGACCGAAGTTATGGCAGGTAAGCCCCACGTCACGGGAGTGCGCCTGGCGGACGGGAGCACGATCTCCTGCGACCGTGTTCTGCTGGCGGGCGGGGCCTGGGCCGGGAAGCTCGGCCAAGCTGCTGGCTCGAACTTGGGCCTCTTCCCCCGGCGCAGGCACCTCTGCGTGACCCGGGCAGACGCCTCACTCGACAGCCGCCAGGCCGTCGTTTGGAACCACGGCGATCCCGCCCAGGGGCGCATCTTCTACATGCGGCCGGAGAGCGGCGGCATGCTGCTGTGCGCCTGCGACGAGACCTTGGTCACGCCGAGTTACGGCTACCCGACGGGCGCGTGCCCGAAGGACCCCGGCGTGTTGGAGAGCGTCGCCACTGCGGCTGCGACCTTCGCTCCGGGTCTTGCGGAAGCCGAGGTCACCTCTTGGTGGGCCGGCTGGCGGACCTTCACCGGGGACCACGATTTCGCTCTGGGCGAAGATGCCGAGGTGGCGGGCCTACACTGGTGTGCGGGCCTGGCTGGTCACGGTATGACCGCCAGTTTTGAGGCCGGGCGTGTTGCGGCGGCGAGTGCCGCTAGCGGTCTGCAACTAGCGGATGCCGCAGTTTTGGACGGCGAGGATTACGGCGGGGCCATGGCCCCGGGGCGCGCCAGCTTGGCTGCGCCCAGGGCCAGGGCCCCGCCGACTGTCCAGCCGACTTAGTCCGGGCCAGTCGAACGCCGAAGCGCCGTCTTGGCCCGTGCTGTCGACCTCTTAGCTTGCGCTGGGCTGCTCGTCCTCGACGTAGAGCTTGCCGCCTTGCTCGACGAACTCCTCGCGCTTCTCTTTCATGCCTTCGGCGGCTGCATCCTCGACGCTGAGGTTTTGCTTCTTGGCGTACTCGCGCAGCTCCTCGGTGATCTTCATCGAGCAGAAGTTCGGGCCACACATGGAGCAGAAGTGCGCCGTCTTCGCGGCTGGTGCCGGAAGTGTCTCGTCGTGATAGGCGCGTGAGGTGACGGGGTCCAGGGAGAGGTTGAACTGGTCCTCCCAGCGGAACTCGAAGCGCGCGCGGCTCATGGCGTCGTCCCATTCGCGAGCACCGGGGTGGTGCTTGGCCACGTCGGCGGCGTGGGCCGCGATGCGGTAGGTCACGACGCCGGTCTTGACGTCCTCGCGGTTCGGAAGGCCAAGGTGCTCCTTCGGCGTCACGTAGCACAGCATAGCCGTGCCCATGAAGCCGATGTTTGCGGCGCCGATGGCCGAGGTGATGTGGTCGTAGCCGGGGGCTACGTCCGTCACAAGAGGGCCCAATGTGTAGAAAGGAGCCTCGTGGCAGATGTCTAGCTCCTTGTCCATGTTCTCCTGGATCTTGTCCAGGGGCACGTGGCCGGGGCCTTCGATCATCACCTGGATGTCGTGCTCCCAGGCGACCTTGGTCAGCTCACCAAGGGTCTCGAGCTCGGCGAACTGGGCCGCGTCGTTGGCATCGGCCAAGCAACCGGGGCGCAGGCCGTCGCCCAGGGAGAAGGAGATGTCGTACTTCTTCATGATCTCGCAGATCTGAGCGAAGCCCGTGTAGAGGAAGCTCTCTTCGTGGTGAACCATGCACCACTTCGCCATGATCGAGCCGCCGCGGGAGACGATGCCCGTCACGCGCTCTGCGGTGAGCGGTACATAGCGCAGACGCACGCCGGCGTGGATCGTGAAGTAGTCCACGCCCTGCTCGGCCTGCTCGATGAGCGTCTCAAGGAAGACCTCGAGGGTCAGATCCTCGGGCACGCCGTTGACCTTCTCGAGGGCTTGGTACATCGGCACGGTGCCGATGGGAACCGGCGAGTTGCGCAGGATGCGCCCGCGGGTCTCGTGGATGTCGGAACCCGTGGACAGGTCCATGACCGTGTCCGCGCCCCAACGGGTGGACCACTTGAGCTTGGCGACTTCCTCTTCAATGGAAGAGGTCACGGCCGAGTTGCCGATGTTCGAGTTCACCTTCACGCGGAAGGCGCGACCGATGATCATCGGCTCGAGCTCGGGGTGCTTGATGTTGGCCGGAATGATCGCGCGGCCAACGGCGATCTCGTCGCGCACGAACTCCTTGGAGAAGCCCTCGCGCTCGGCCACATAGGCCATCTCCGGGGTGATGATACCGCGGCGCGCGAAGTGCATCTGGGACTGGTTCGGCTCGTCCTTGCGGGCGGCGATCCAATCGGTACGGGTCTTGGCGATGCCCTGGTGGACGTCCATGTCCTCGGGGCCCGAGGTCTCGTCCAGATCGATATGACCCGCGTCACCCGTCAAGTGGATGCGGCGGCTCGGGATACGCATGGTGAAGCCATCGTGCTCAACCTCTCGCCATATCTTCTCCGATCCGGGGAAGCAGTTGGCGAAGGCAAGGGGGTCGGTCTCTGGGGAGTCAGTCATCGGAACAAGTGGGATTTCAGGCCAAGGGAATCGGTGCACCGCAGGTCCCTTTCGAGGGAGGAAGACAGGCTTCCACGGGCGGGCCGATTGTACGACCAACCGCACCCCAAACCTTCCGTGAACGGAAGAAATCGAGCGCCACTGACCCGGACTAAACCTACCCTGAGGGGGGGACAACCAGCGGCCGCGCCAGTATGCTCCCCCCTTCGCATCCCGCGTCCCACCGCCCCGCCTTGCCCCCGACCTGCCCTTATGAAGATCCGCGCCGCTGTCCTTGAAGAGTTTGGCTCCCCACTTGTTGTTCAACAGATCGACCTCGCCCCGCCAAGAGCTGGCGAGGTGCTGGTCAAGGTGGAGGCCTGCGGCGTGTGCCACACGGACCTTTACACGGCGAGTGGCGCTGACCCCTCCGGTTACTGCGACTGCGTCCTGGGCCACGAGGGCGCCGGTGTGGTTCAGGAAATTGGCGAGGGCGTGACGAGCCTCGCCGTGGGCGACCACGTGGTGTGCCTGTTTAGCCCGGAGTGCGGCGAGTGTGTCAACTGCAAGAGCGGCAAGACC
>JBLHWM010000214.1:0-6344 GCA_047629095.1 Planctomycetota bacterium
CCCCCTACGACTCGAGACGCCCCCCACGATTAACTACCCCCTGCGTGAAGCGCCTCCCCCCGCGCATAGCGCCCCCCAAGCAACCTCGGGGATTGGAGATGGGGGAGGATTCGAGCGGATTCGGGAGGAACCCGGGAAAAAGCATTGCCGGGGATTAGACCCCTCGCTAATCTGTTCGGCCCATCGCGCCCGGGAACCGGGTGTCGTGTGCCATAAGTAGTCGTCCAGAGACCCCTGCTAATGGCCTGCCCACAAGGGTTTGGAACCGAAAGAAACAAGAAGCCGCTGCCTCTGCAGCCCTCTCTACCTTTTTAGATGAAGACAAGTAACCTCAAGCCGGAAGATGTCGAGACACGCTGGTACGTGTACGACGCTTCCGAGCACGCCCTCGGACGCATGGCCTCTAAGATTGCCATGCAGCTCATGGGCAAGGACCGCCCGACCTACACCCCGAACTTTCTGAACGGGGCTCACGTTGTTGTTGTCAACGCCGGAGGCGCACGCCTCTCGGGTAAGAAGAACGAACAGAAGGTCTACATGAGCTACTCCGGTTACGCCGGTGGCCTCAAGACGACCTCTCTTGAGTACGTTCGCGAGCACCGCCCAATCGACATTGTTCGAGAGGCCGTTCGCCGCATGCTCCCGAAGAACCGCATTGGCCGTGAGATGCTCCGCAACCTCAAGGTCTACTCCGGAACTGAACATCCCCACCAGGCCCAAGCGCCTGACAACAAAGTCGAGGCAACTCTCTAATGGTAGTCAACAACCCATGGACCTGGGGCCTTGGCCGACGTAAGACGGCTGTGGCTCGTGTCCGCATGAAGCCCGGTACCGGTGTCTTCACCGTGAACAACTTGCCCGTCGACGAGTACTTCGTCACCAACCGCGACCAGACCCAAGCCAAGGCTCCCTTGGTCCTGACTGAGTCCACCGAGTCCTACGATGTTCACGTGAACGTCAAAGGCGGCGGTCAGAACGGTCAAGCCGGTGCAGTCCTTCTGGGCGTCGCCCGCGCGATCAAAGAAGTCAACCCCGCTCACTTCGAAGGCCTGCGTGATGCTGGTCTCCTGACCCGTGACTCGCGTCAGGTCGAACGTAAGAAGCCCGGCCGTCGTGGTGCACGACGCGGCTTCCAGTTCTCGAAGCGCTAAAAGCCTCTGTGCTTTTTGGGAAGGCGGGCTCTGCTGGATTTAGTCCAGCGAGCCCGCTTTCTGCATATTCACCACTTTCTCCCGGTTCGGATTTCGTCCGGACACTGATTTAGGAACTCTCCATGGCAGGCCACTCACACGCAGCAAACGTCAAGCGTCGCAAGGACTCGGTTAACGCCAAGAAGGCTAAGATCTTCAGTAAGTGCGCCCGGCACATTGTCTCGGCCTGTCGAGTCGGTGGTGCGGACATTGATCAGAACCCGCGCCTGGCCCTCGCAGTCGAGAAGGCGCGCGCGGCGAACATGCCGAAGGACAACATCGAGCGCGCGATCAAGAAGGGCGCGGGCAACAAGGACGGCGAAGAGTTCCAAGAGCTGGTCTACGAGGGCTATGCTCCCGGCGGAACCGCACTGATGATTGTCTGCTTGACGGACAACCGCAACCGCACTGCGCCGGACATCAAGTTCTGCCTGGAGAAGCGCGGCGGAAACCTCGGTGCCCAGGGCTCCGTCTCCTTCCTGTTTGATCTGCGCTCGGTCTTCGTGGTGGAAGCTGGCGAGAAGGAAGAGGACGAGCTGATGGAGATCGCCCTTGAAGCTGGCGCGGAAGATGTGAAGGTCGAAGAGGGTATCGGCACTTTCTATGGCGATCCAACGGAGTTCATCGAGCTAAAGACGGCCCTCGAGGCTGCCGGTTACGAGGAGTTCCTCACGGCTGAGATTAGCTATGTGCCCCAGACGTTGACCGACGTGCCAACCATCGAGGAAGCGACGAAGCTGCTCAAGCTGATCGAAGCATTGGAAGACAACGAGGACGTGCAGACGGTCTCGGGCAACTTCCGGATCAACCCCGAGTGGCAAGAAGAGCTCGGCTGCTAGATGCGGAAGCCTGCTGCCGGGCTTCCGCTCGCTCTGGGGCCGATCGATGGGGGCAACCAAGGCAAGTGCGAGAAGCATTCCAGCACTGAACTTGGCGCCTGACTCTGATTCGACCCTAGCCCCCAGTACGTGAAAGTTGGCCCCTTGAAGGGGGCGCACAGGGAGTCCTCGAGAATGCTCGATGGCTCTCTGTTTTTGTGTCCGCAGGGTGGATTGCGGCTTTTTGGGCACTATGCGCAGATTACCGGTCGGTCCTGCGTGATTCCTGCGGCCAAAGAGCCTAGCCTGAGTCTCTTCTGTCCTCCTCATTGTTCACCAATCCCCTCCATTCCTATGGGCGACGGCCTTCGTACTATTCGCATTGTCACCTCGGACGAGGTGCTTTTGAACTCCACCAACGCAGCTGCCCAGAACCTTGAAGGCTGGGAGTTTGGTGGTGCTGCCACAGTGGACGAGTTGCGTGAGGGAGCCGGTGCTCCTGGCGACGTGATCCTGCTGGACGTGAACGCCGGACCGGAGAACGCCTACGAGTCCTGCCGCCGTCTAACCGGCACGTCTCGGGCCCGCATCTTCATCGTTGGCGATGGCGACCTTCGGGTCGGTGGCGCGATCGCATCGTTCTGCGGGGCCTCGAAGGTGATTCCCAAGCCGATCTCGGCAAGCGCACTGCGCGAGGCCTTGGCCGGGGCAGACCCCCGTCCGGCCCTACAGATCTCCGAGCGTGGGATTCAGAGCGGGCACGCCCTGCCCGAGTCTCTGCTCTCGGACCTCATGAGCGGCAGTACCCAGCCCATCCTGCGGGCGCTCGTCGACCCCGAGACGGGTCTCTTCAACTACGAGTTCTTGACCTTCAAGCTGGACGAGGAGTTCAAGCGCGCGCGCCGCTTCGGCACGCCCCTTTCCTGTGTCATGTTGGGCTTCGAAGGCCAGGCCAGCGAGGACGTTCTACGTCAGCTTGCGGGCGCCTTCCTCGAGACCTCCCGCGACACGGATGTGCTCGGTCGCTTCGACGAGAGCTCGTTCCTCTTCTTCCTACCGAACACCGGTCCCGACGGCGCCACGGTCATGGCCGAACGCATCAAGGCCATCGCCAACGAACGCGGTCTCAAGGACATCATCGGTGACCCCCTAGAGATCTCGGCTGGCATCGCATTCTACCCCCACGTTGACGTGTCCAAGCGCGAGGCTCTGTTCAGCCGAGCCCGCGACGCGTTCTTCGAAGCGCGTGAAGCGGGCGCCGGGCTCGTCACCGCTAACTAGCGAGTCCTTGAGGTAAGTTTTGGCCGCTTGGAAACCTGACATCGACCTGCTGCAAGCGCGGGATGAGGACGAGTGGTGCCGTGTGGAAGAGCACTACGGCGGCCGGCTCTTGGCCTATGCCGCCCGGCGCACCGCCGGTGATGTGCAGGCCGCAGAGGACGTCCTGCAAGAGACTCTCTTGGGAGCTGTTCGCGGCATCGCGAACTTCAACCGCGCCTACACCTTCGAGCAGTACATGTTCGGCATCGTGCGCAACCGGTCCATCGACTTCATGCGCCGGCGCAAGCTGCGTACTCTGCTAGGCGACGAGGACAAGGACGACTTTCCGGACCTCGACTCGTTCATCCACGACGACGACACGCCCAGTGCAATCGTGCGCGGCATCGAGCTCTCGGAGCGCGCCCAGGAACTGCTCGGCGAGATCCTCAAGGAGTGGGTGACCGAGACTTGGAACTCCGGCGAATACCAACGCGTGACCGTGCTCGAAGCCCTCTTCGCCGGGGGCTGGCGCAACCGCGATGTGTGGCGCGCCTTCGGCCTGCGGGACGAGACCGCCGTGGCCGGAATCAAATTCCGTGCGATCAAGCGCCTGCAGCAGATCTCCGCCCAGAGGGAGTCCGGTGGCGACCTGCTCGATTTCCTTGCCAAGGCCGAAGACGGTGGTGGGCGCTTGCTCGACCTAGACGTCTCCGCCATCTGGACAGAGCTCAGCGTGGGCTGCCGCGAGCGCAGCGTGCTCGCCGATCTGCTTGCGGGGGACCTGCCCCCCCATGCCGAGCAGTTCATGGGCTTCCACTTGAACGAAGTCAAATGCGAGAGCTGCCGGGCCAACCTCGACGACCTCGCCAAGGACCCCTCCCGGATCGATGCCCTGCTCAAGCGTATAGGGAAGTAGGCCGCCTGGGCCTCCCTTCGTAAGAGTCCTGTGCCTGTGCGCCCAGAGTGGCGCCGTTCTCCTTATTCTGTTTGCTCCATCCGCTTGTCACCAAAAGTGTGTCCCATGTTGATCAAGAACTTAGCTCCCCTGCCCATCGCCATCGTTGCCAGCTTCTGTGCGACCACCTTGATTTCGGAGACGCCCCCGGTCCTAGCCACAGAGACCGCGGCCATCACCCGGGCCCTCGATGACATCGATGCGGACGAGATCAAGGCCGACATCTTCTTCATTGCGTCCGACGCCATGGGCGGCCGCGACACCGTCTCGGCGGAACAGCGGATCGCCGCTCGCTTCATCAAGGCGCGCCTCGCGTACCTTGGCTTCACGCCGGGCAATGGGGACAAGTTTCTGTACGAGTATCCGCTCGAGCAGAAGTCGCTCGACCGGGACTCCCTTACCGCCAACATTGGCGGCACGACACCGCTCGTCTATGGCACCGACTACTGCATGCCTGACTCCTTCGGCGTGGGCGATCTGAGCACCGATGCCGGCGTGGTGTACTGCGGAGAGGGCGGGTCCAAAGACTTCGGTTCGGAAGAGCTTGCGGGCAAGTGGGCCCTTGTCGATTGGGACGACCAGAACCTCTACCGCCTGCGCAGCCGCGCGCGCAAGGCCGATGCGGTTGGCGTGTTGATCGCGCCCGCCCCCGAATTCGAAGGCACCTCCATCATGGAGAGCTTCAGCGGTAAAGACGCCGGCAGCTTCACCGGTCGCGTGAGCTACCCGTCTTCCGCCAATGGCAGCTCGAAGCGCTCGGTCTTCCCGATGCTCATCCTCACGAAGGAGGCCCGCACAAGTCTGGTCGCCAGCTCGGAGCTCGCCCTGGGCATGTCCATCGATAGCACATTCGCCGAAACGCGCACCATCGAGGGCGGCGGCCTGGTCATGGCCGAGAACGTCTGCGGCTTCTGGCCCGGGTCGGATCCCGAGCTCAAGAACGAGGTGCTGATCGTCTCCGCACACTACGACCACGTGGGGACGCGCGACGGCGTCGTCTATAACGGCGCCGACGACAACGGCTCCGGCACCACGGGCCTGCTGGCCATCGCTTCGGCTTTGAAAGAGTATGGCCCCATGCGCCGCTCGGTCATGCTGATCTGGGTCTCCGGCGAAGAGAAGGGCCTGTGGGGATCCAAGGCCTGGGCCTCGAACCCGAGCCTTCCCGAGGGCGCTCGCGCCGTGGCCAACATCAACATTGACATGATCGGGCGCAACGCCTCGAACGTGCTGTACCTGACGCCGAGCCCGGACCACAAGGACTTCGGCGGCCTGACTCTCTTGGGCGAGAAGTTCGGGATCGAAGAGGGCTTCGGGGACTTCCCCAAGGGCCGCGAGCAGGGCCTCGAAGGGCTTGGCAGCGCGGACCCCTACTACCAGCGCTCGGACCACGCAGAGTTCGCGAAGATGGGCATCCCCGTGTGCTTCTTCTTTGCCGGTGAGCACGAGGATTACCACCAGCCCGGGGACACCCCGGACAAGATCGACTACGACAAGATCAGCCGGGTGTCGCGCACCGTGGTGAAGATGCTCGACGCTATGCAGACCGACACACTGGACCTGTAGGCTTCCCCAATGTTCCCGGGCCGTGCCTTCGACGGCCGGTCCGGGAGCTTGTTATTCTGGGTCGATGCAACCTCTCATTCGCCAAGCACCAAGACGCCACAGCAAGCTGCGGCTCTTTGTGTTTAAGGCCGCCGAGGTTGCCATGCGACGGCTCGGCGGTCGGCGCATTTATCGCTGGTTGAACCTGGCCCCGGGGCGCTTTGACCTGCGCCAAGAGCAGGTTGACCTGCCCGCCCATGCCAGCAGTCTCGACGGACTGCTGATCGTCCAACTCTCGGATATTCACGCGGGCCCATTCTTGGCTGCGGGGGACCTGCGGCATGTGGTCGAGGCAGTCAACGCGCTGGAGCCGGACCTGGTCGTCTTTACCGGCGACCTGATCTCGCGCGTGGCCGACGAGGCTTGGCTCGTGCTGCCGGACCTGGCCAAGATTCAGGCACGCCACGGCTTCTTCGCCGTCTTTGGCAACCACGACTACCGCCACCGCCGCGAGGCCGAGATCGCCAGCGCATTTGGCGCCCAGGGCATCCGCTTCTTGCGCAACGAGAGCGTGCG
>JBLHWM010000215.1:0-6329 GCA_047629095.1 Planctomycetota bacterium
CGAACTCAGCTAGCTCCGCCATCTCCCGCTGGGTCTGGATCGAAGGTTTCTGGCTCTCTACTTTGAGCTGAAAGAAGAGGCAGGAGCCCAAGATCCCGACCTCGTGATCCTCCCACTCCTGCTCGGCATTCGCCGCGCGCAAGTGTTCATCCACTATGGGGAAGTAGTAGTCGAATGCCCTCGCGCCCATCCACATATAGTCCTCTTGGAAGTGCAAAGGATTGGTCAGGAAGAGCTCGTACGCCTCGACCAGCGTCTTGCCGCCAAAGGTTTTCCATGCGCTCTGCGCATCCAAGTCCCCGCCATGCGGATCAAAGTCCGCCTCAACGAGGCTTGGGCTCTCAGGCCGTTTCAATCGAAAGTCGTCGTGCTTCATCACCAGTTTGCAAGGTGGGCTCCTTGGCTCCGATCCAGCGTATCCAAGCTAGGTACGTGAAGGCCCAGCAGACTCCGACTTCCTGGCCGTCTCTTGCTCTGACTTGACAGGCTTTACGTTAGACCCGACTCTCGTGTAGGGTGAATTCACGTCCTAATCATCTCGGTAAGCTGGTCTCCTGAATTGGCCTGCGTTACGCTTGAATGCCATGGGACTCATCACACGCTACCTGCTGCCCGAACTGCACGCGCAGTTCCCCGAGTCCGGCCTTGAGCCCGGGCGCGATCCCGAGCCCGTTGCGGTCTTTCCCTTCGAGCACGAAGACGTCGGCGACGTGGCGATCTGGGACGAGGGTACGTCCGTCTCCCTGGCCATCGGCGACCTAGCCAAGGGCGACTTCGGTCCCTATGGACCTGGCTACACGGATGACGAGCGCGCGCGCCGCATCACCGAAGAGGTGCTCAGCTTCCTCGAGCGCCTGTTCAATGACGAGGTGCTTATCTGGGCCACCAGCGATGATTACGAGGGCCGCCCGACTGGTGGTTGGGAGCCCATTCGAGGTACCTTGCCCCTGTCCAACAAGCGCAAGAACATCCTGCGCTTCCTGTGGTCTGGTCCGGTCGAGTGAGCGGCGAGGCCGCTCGAGCGGACAACCCTAGCCACCCCTGACGATTCCATGGAAAGCGATGACACGACACCCCGGCTGCTGCTTGCGGAAGACTTGAAGACGCAGTCCCCCACCCTGGTCGGCGAGACGGCCTGGGAGGTCGTCGATCAGTACGTGGATGCAGTCTCCGAGCCGCTTGAGTTGGACGGCTCCGTAGTGAGCCTCTTGCCAAAGCCTTGGCGCGCTGTGTACGTATTGCAGTGCCTGGACATGCAGGTCAACAACGGGGGGTTCCACCAGTTCTTCACCAACGGCCACGGCACCTACGATCCCCACCTGCGCGAGGACATCGAGAGTCTCGACCAGTCAGAATACAAGGCCATCTTGCTTGCTGCTTGGGAGAAGTACGAGCAGATGGACTACCGCGAGCAGTGGGGAAATCTAGGCATCTCCTGGGATCGCTTCACCGAAGGTTACAAGCAGTTCGACTTTGAAGCAGAGGACACCGCGTACTACGCGCTCACGCCGGATCTACCCACGGTGCTCGGCCAGTCCATCCTCGAGCACTTTGACCAATACTGCTCGCAGGAAGACTCGAATCCTCTAAACGCAAAGGCCAAGCCGCCGCGCGTCCCTCTGGAGCACTCCCTCTTCCGGCGCCTCCAATGGAACCCATTTCTAGTGGCGATTCCGCTCCAGTATATGTGGTACTCAACCTTCCTCCGAGGCTTCCCCCTTCCGCGCACACTCGGCGCATGCTTCATGTTGCTGTGGTTCGTCATGTCCGTCAGAGACTTCAAGTCCGGGCACAAACTGCTCGACTGGATGTACGGTCCAGACGACGTAGACAAATAGGGATGCGCCGGTTGGGATGTTAGCCAGCGGGAACTCAGTCCAAGGGATACTGCCGACTCTGAGTCTTCCCATGTGAACACGGATACCGAGATGAGCGAGGCGAGCGAGATCCCGGGCTTTGCCTTGGGGTTAGTCGCGGACGAGTAGAACCTGGAAGACGAGTTGGTCGATTGGAGGAGCGGATAGGGGCAGATGCGTTGGGTCGTCTTTGACTTCGAGCTGGTGGTAGCCGGGGTAGTCGACTTGCAGGCGCGAGGGGGGGAGTGTGGCTCCGATGAGGGCTCGGCCGGAGCCATCGGTGCGCGTGGCGAAGGCTCCGTCGAAGAGGATCGCGGCGCCAGGCAGGTTGGATTGGGAGGGGGCAAGGGCGCCTGGGAAGAAGCCGGAGGTCGCACCTAGCTCCTCTTCGGTGAACCCGGCCGGTCGGTGCAGGCGGACCTTGATGGCGGCGCCCCAGCCGGAGGTGGCCAGTAGGGGTTCGGCTTCCTCTAGGTCGGACTGGTCCCGGGGGGATTGGGGCTCTAGGACCGGTAAAGTCTGGGGAGTTAGGCCGACCAAGCGCTGGCCGTAGGGGCCTAGCCAATCTTTGCCGGCTAGACGGGTTAGATAGGCCTCTGCGTCGGGGGACGAGTCCAGGCCCAAGCTGGCGATGGGGCCGCCCTTATCCCACCACATGGGGAAGTGGGTCAGAATGTTGAGCGGCAAATTGGAGAGCGGGTCGGTCCAGTTCCAACCCCAGGGGGCGGCCACCGGGTAGCCCTGGACTTGAAGCGGTGGGCCGCCCGTTGACCAGGTCAGGTCGGTGGACTCCCACTGGAAGTAGCCACCGCTGGTCGAAGACGGGTTTCGACCCAGCAGTAGGTCGTAGTTACCGGCCGGCAGCGGCGGGGACTTCACCGCGAAGGCGACCACGTTCTTGTTGGTAAGGCCCACCGTGACCTCGGCTGGAATCGTGGGCACGATCTCCCGAAGGGACTCGTCCCTAGGGCGGAAGGAGGCCAGAATCGCGTCGCCTTTGGGACGCGTGCGAAAGTACTGACGGGCGACCCGCAGCTCCTCTTTCGAGATCTTGCGGGGCAGCTCCACCACCAGGCTGACCTCGGGCGCGGCGGCGGCGAGCACGGTCAAGTCCAGGTCATGCTCGGTCACCTTGCCCGGCTCGTAGACCAGGTTGGATCGCATCAGCAAGCTGCCCTCGCCCCAGACCTGCAGCTGCCAGGCGCCCTCGGGAACGCACTCCAACCGGTACCTGCCACCTTCACTCGTCACAAGCCGCTCCCCCATGCCGCGGTCAAATCCCAGGGGCTTGTCGCCCAGGGAGCGCAGATGGATGCGCACGCCAGATGCGTCCCAGCTATTCGAACCGAGCACCTTGCCCTCCACCACCCCGCGCTCGGTGACGCCCAGGGCCAGACTGTCCGGGATGATGCCTACGATACCCGGCAGGGGCGCACTTCCCGCCAAGGTGCCCGCGCGGTTTTGCGCGTGGAGCACGAGCGCCTTTCCATTGGGTTTGCGGTCGCTCTCCATGGGCGCGGGCAGGCGAATCCACGGAGCGCTGTGGCTTATGCGCTGGGGGAAGCCGGCGGGGGTAAAGGCCTCGAGGTAGATGCGTGCGAGACCCGGGTGGGCGTTGTGGCGGACCTGGTGCCAGTCGACGCCCTGGCGGGTGTCGCCGCCGGCGTCAATGTAGGCGAAGAACTCCGGGGCCTCGCCGGCTGCGGCTAGGCGGCTGGACTCGAGCACGTCATCGATCGAGCGCTCTCCCGCGGCCGTCAGATTGATCGCGATCGTGGGGCCGACCTTGCTGGTGAAGACCAGGGGCTTGTCCTTGGAATACTCGTCTTCGGCGAGGGTCTCGAGCCATAGGTACGCGCCCTCGGCCATCGCGACGGGGTACTCGTCCGCGCCGTCCTTTGCGGCCAGGGCGATGTGCCCGCGGAGCTCGCTTAGACCTACCTGGAATTCGCCGTATTGGTCGGTTTGGACACGATAATCGGCACGTATCCCGTTTTTCGACCCGTTCGAAAACTGGGGCTGCACTAGGGCTTCGACAAGTTGCTCAGGGGTGCCGACCAGGTTGCTATCCCAGTCCGGCCAGTGGTACACCACCAGGTCCAGGAAGGGCACGCGCTCGTCCGTGGCCGCATCGATCACGGCGCCGAAGAACGTGGTCACCACGGCCTTGCGCGTTGAGCCGGTCGCGGGATCTGGGCCCGCCGACGCACTGGCCATCAAGCCCTTGTAGCGGTCGTCGGCTAGCTCAGCCGTGTCCTCTTGCTGCTGCCCAAGTTGCCCGTCACCATCGCCCGAACCCGGTCCTAGGATCCAACCGGCGATGAGGGCGAGCAGCAGCAGTAGGCCCCCAAGGACGAGGGGCTTTTGGAGGGAGGGCTTGGTGGCTGAGCTGCGCATGGCTGTGGTGGCGGTTGCTGCGGTCGTGACATAAGTAGCGAGTGGATCGGAAGAGACGACCGGGCAGGGTGCGCTCTTCCCGCCCCATCACACCAAATGCACGACGCGAACTGCAAGTCGGCTCCAGATTGCCGTGTAGATCGCCTCGCGTTGACCGCCCGCTCGCAACTGCTTGGCTTTCCACTTGGACTGGGTAAGGCGCAGCTGAATGACCACCGCGCGCCAGACGGAGAAGGGCGCCAGCAGGCCGGCCTGCAACCAGGTCCTCGTGATGCTGGCGCCACCGGCTCAGGCTGTGGAAGGGACCACTGCGGATGCCCGCCAGACTGGCCGCGATCAGATAGCCCCAAGCGCCGTAGGCCCTGGCCAGATCGGGCATTGGACCGAGGCAGGTGTGGGATTTAGAAGCCACAGGCCCGCTTTTGCCGTCCCTAGGGGGCGCCAGCTAGCAGTCCGCCCAAAAATGAGTCGTCGCGTGAGCCAAGCTCTTCTCCAGACGTAAGAATGGATGGCGCGCAGCTACGGATGTGACCTTCTAGGGGGCTAGGACGCCCATTTGGGAGCTTTCGAGAGGTGGCTTGCCTCCGCAATGAAGGGCAGGTCCCAGACGGCTGGTTTTCAGGTGGCTTATTAATAATGTATACGAGACCAATACGAAAGAACCGGATTTAGTGGGTGCGCTATTGATCTAGGCGTTCGACAATGCAGAGGTCTGGCTTCCCCAAGGAAGACGGGCCCTTCCTGTTGATACAACGAGCCCTATCCCAACCGGAGAACTCGCCTGTGAAGATTCCCAGCCGCCCAATTTATGCCCTTGCCGCAGGAGCCCTGCTTGCAGTCGGCTCTTTGGCATCGACTCCCAACGAGTCCATGTCTGTGGACCTCTCCTTCCGCACCTTGCGGACTTGGGACGTGCACCTGCCCGCCGAGACCTTCGTGCCCATTGGCAAGTCGATTCCCTTGGCCGCCGTGGGTGAGGCCGGCCTGCCCATCACAATCGAAGAGGGCGCCCTGCGCATCGACCGCGACGGCGACGGCGTGTTCGATGGTCGCGTCGAGGCACCGGACAAGGAAGAGGGCAGCCGCTTGGTGGTCTTCAGGTTGGATGCCGGAACTCCGGAAGAGTCCTCCTTCGCCGTGCGCGTCGCCAACGAGGGCCGCTGGTCCTTCGGCCCGGCGGGCGCCATGGAGGGGACCGCGGGCAACACCCGCTTCATGGTCTTCGACCAGAACGGCAACGGCCGCTTTGACGACTATGGCATCGACGCCATGATCGTCGGTCGCGGCAAGACCGCCGGCTTCCTCTCCCACACCATCCACGTGGACGGCAAGCTGATGGACTTCGCGATCTCCGCGAATGGCCGCAAGGTCAGCCTGACTCCGTTCAACGGCCCCACCGGTAAGCTCGACCTGGGTAGCAACCTGGACACCAAGGCCAAGATGCGCTCGGTGGTTGTGAACTCGAAAGACGGCAAGCAGTCCTTCGAGCTCTCCCGTGCCCTGGGCAACGACGGCGGACTCGAAGTCCCCGCCGGTGACTACCTGATGCACTCCGGTCAAGTGGTGCTCGGCAAGAGTACCGCCGACATGAAGCCCGGCCGCGCCAAGGCCATCTCGGTCACCGAAGGCCAGACCGCCAGCCTCACCTGGGGTGGCCCCGTCAACGCCGAGTTTGCCTACGCCCGCTCCGGCGACGAAGTCCAGATTGCCCCCCAGGACATCCTCTACTACGGCAGCGCCGGCGAACAGTACAGCAACTTCATGCCCCTGGGATCGTCTCCGAACTTCGCCATCAAAGAAGCCGGCACCAACAAGGTCCTAGTCAACGCAGTCTTCCCCGGAAACTGCTGAGGCGTGGGCTTCGCCCCGGTCGCCGTGAGCGTCCCCAATAACACGAAAATCGAAATCACCATGGAGGCCGACAACTGGGCCTTCGGCAAGGTCAACGGAGCCTCGAAAGGAGCCAAGTAGCCCCCAAGAGTCCCCAAAGACCGACCCAGAAAAGGCGAGCCCCAGGAATCCCCGGGGCTCGCCCTTTCCAATCCAGCCAAGCAGAGAAGCAGAACGGACTTCGTC
>JBLHWM010000216.1:0-6317 GCA_047629095.1 Planctomycetota bacterium
TCCTCGGGACTTGACTTCGAGGTCGTGCTGGTTGAGGACGGTGCAGGGGATGCACCCTTGACGGAGCGAGACCTCGCTCCGTTCCGCAGTAAGGTGAAGCTGGTGTTTGTGAGCCAGGAGAACGCCGGCCCGGCCGCTGCGCGCAATCGCGGCGCATACGAGGCATCCGGTGAATACCTAGCGTTCACGGACGATGACTGCATGCCGCGCCCAGATTGGTTGCAGATTTTGGCCGCGGGACTCGAGGCGAATCCCCGGGCCATTCTGGGCGGCCACACCGTCAATGCCCACAAGCAGTTGGCCTGTTCGGAAGCGAGCCAGTTGTTCATCCAATTTTTGTACGAGGACTCGGCTAAACGGGGTGAGCCCTTCTTCGCCTCGAACAACATCGCCATGGCCAAGTCGACCTTCGACGAGCTCGGTGGATTCGATTTGCGGTTCCGGGGCGCGGGTGGCGAGGACCGGGAGCTCTGCACAACGGCTGCGCACTTAGGTCTTGAACTCGTGCACTTGCCCGATGCCCTCGTGGACCACGAGCACGCGCTCGATCTTAAGAGCTTCTGGCGTCAGCACTTCAACTACGGGCGCGGTGCCTTTGTGCACCACTCCATGGCGGCCAAGCGCGAGCAGCGCGGCGTCAAGGTTGCGCCCTTGAGATTCTACTTCGATCTGCTCGCCTATCCCTGGCGACAACCCAGGGCCAAGCGCGTGCGCTTTGGTGCGAGTTTGTTTTTTCTATCCCAAGTCGCGAACGTCGCGGGCTTCTTCACCGAGCGTCGCTCCCCTTCTATCCATGCAGAGGTGACAGGGGAGGTCGAGCTAAGCGGTGGGCAAGTTGAATCCGAGGAGATCAATGCCCCCGGGAGCGAGACCACCCGGCGGGTTCTTCGCCAAGCGGGCAGCAGCGGTGTCGCCAATGTGCTCGGGCTCGTGCTGACCTACTTTGTGATGGTGGGGGCGACCAACGCCCTAGGTCGGGAGCGATTTGGCGATTACAGCCTTTCCTTGGCCATCTGTGGGCTTTTGGCCATCGTTGCTTCCCTGGGACTTTCGCCCGGGTTGCTTCCCTTTTTGGCCAAGGCGAGCCTCGACGATAATCCCAAGCCCCTGCGGGCCGTGGTGCGCTCGGGCCTCTTGCCGAGCCTCGCCATTGGACTAGCGCTCTTCCTCACAGTCTTCTTTCTGGGGCCTTGGATTGCCGCCGACTTCTTCACCAAGCCGCAACTAGAGGAGTTCCTCGTACCGTTCTCGGCCCTGATCTTTCTGGGCTCTGCACTAACCGTTGTGGCCACCGTACTCCAGGGCCTCAAGGCCGTGGCCGAGCGCGAGTGGATCGAGCGTGTCCTCGTGGCGGGCGTTGTGGCCCTAGGCATCGGCATCACCTGGCAGCTGGACCTCGGCTCTAGTGGTGTGATCGTCTCCGTGCTCAGTGGCGCACTAGCCGGTCTCTTGGCGGCAATCTGGTTCACGAACCGGCGCCAACCCGGAGTTCTCAGCCCTAGGGCGTCAGCAGATCAACTGCGCATCCCCGAGGTGCTCGGCTACTCTTGGCCCCTGCTCGGTACCAGCATGCTGGCTGTACTGCTGCTCTCCACAGATATCCTCTGCATGGGTTATTACAGCGACTCAGGGTCAGTCGGTCTGTACAGCGCCGCCGCCCGTGTGGCCGCGATTGCGATGATTGCGCACCAGAGCCTTGTGCCCGTGTTTGATTCGGCATTGAGCGACCTCGTTGCCCGGGATGACAGCAAGGGCATCGCAAGGTTGTTCCGGGTCACCGCGCGCTGGGCCATGTGGCCAGGGCTTGTCTTGTCGTCGGTCTTCATGATTTGGGGCCGCGATCTACTTGGGATCTTTGGCCCCGAGTTCCGTCCCGGCGCGAGTATCCTCGCGTGCCTGTGTATCGGCAAGATGTTCGCGGGCAGCTGCGGTCTAACCGGCCGGGTGCTCGCACTCACGGGACGCGCGCGGTTGAACCTCGCCAACATGATTGTGCTCTGGGTGCTCAACCTAGCGCTCAATATCCTGTGGATCGAACAGTACGGCGGGCTCGGTGCCGCCGCGGCTACGACGACCTCGCTGGTCCTGATCCGGGTGGCCCAGTTGGTGCAAATTCGGGTCATCTATGGGATCCTTCCCTGGACGAAACGCAGCCTGGTGCCGCTGCTTGGCATTGGGCTGCTGTGCGCCATCGCCTACCCGCTGCGGACCGGATTTGGCGGCACTTGGGGCTTTGTCTTGCCCCTTGGACTGTTCTTCCTTGGGGCCGGAGGCATGTTTTTAGCCAGCCTGCAAGGGGCCGAGGATCGGCTGCTGGTGGACGGTGTGCGCAGGCGACTGCCTTGGCGGAAGCAGTCCGCGTGAGCCCGGGCTCGACTTCGCCCCAACACATTTACGGCTTGATCGTAGACCTTAGACGCCATGCCGGTTACTCCTTTAACAATGGTCTCCGATTCTCAAAACGACAAGCCTACGGTTGATTCCGCAGGTAAGCCTGGGGATTTCGTGCCCGAAGCGCCCACGCGCAAGGAGGCCACGCGTGTCGACCACGACCTGATTCGCCGTGCGCAAAAAGGTGACGAGGCTGCCTTTGCTGCCCTGGTTGAGCGCCACCAGAAGCGCGCCTGGCGCGTGGCCCGGAACCTGGTCCCCAGGGACGAGGACGCCGACGACATCGTGCAGGACGCCTACATGCGCGTCTTCCGCAGCCTCGACAAGTTCAACTTTGACTTTGGCTACACGACCTGGCTCTTTCGCATCGTGACGAACCTGGCCATTGACCACCTGCGCAAGCGGCGACCGGTTGGGATTGGTGCCGCGGGAGATGACGACGAAAACGGCGCGCCCCCAGATCAAGAGGACCTGAAGGTCGAACAGCCCGAGGACGCTCTGATTCGCGGCGAGATGGCCCAGAAGGTGCGCGCATGCATCGACGCCCTCGCCCCGCACTTTCGGTCTGTGATGGTGCTGCGGGAGCTAGAGGGCCTGCCCTGCGCCGAGATCGCCGATATTGTCGGCGCCACTCATGTGACGGTGCGCTGGCGCCTTCACAGGGGACGCAAGCTCTTCCAGGACGAGTGGGAGCGGCGCGAAAGGGATATCGAGCGCGAACTGTTGGAAAGAAAGACTAACAACGCTGATTCAAGCTCCGTAGACAGGGGCGAACCTACCTGAGAGGGTTCAAAGAGAGACTTATGAATGACATCAAGACCACCTGCACCGAAGTTGAAGGGCTCCTGCCCCTCTACGTCGGGGGCGACCTCGAGAAGGACCAAATGGACTTCGTGGCCGGACACCTGCAAGGGTGTACGGACTGCGCGGAATCATTTAGTCGGTCGAGGGAAGCCCGTGGTCTGTTGCGCACCGAGCTGATCGACCTTGTCGACGGCCGGGAACCCCAGCTTTGGCCCGCTTTGCGGGAGCAGCTTCAGGCCGAAGGCCTGTTCAAGCAAACGGCCATTGGGGTTCCCGACGGTGGGGCGCAAAGCAGTCCATCCAAGCTTGAGCCCGCAGCGGCTCTCGCTCCTGTTCTAACCCATCCTAGATGGCGTCGTACGGCCGGCCTTGCGGCTGGTGTCGCCGCGGTTCTTTTCCTCGGCAAGATGGCCCCCTTTGGTGGGGACGCTAGCCAGGGACCGACCGACCGCAGTGGAAGTCCCGCTGTTGCAGGCGGTGACTCCGTCAGCCCCGAAGTGGGACGTGGATTCCAAGGCGCCGTTGCCTCGAATGGCGCTGTTGCCTTGGACCTGTCTGCGGACAATCTACTGGCGGGCGCAAGCGCGCCGATTTCACCTGAAGCAGACTCTATGGGGACTCCCATGGAAGAGACCGGGGGCCTGCGTCCCATCGGCTTTGACGAGCAGAGCCTAGGGGACATCGCACGGGACAACCTGCGCCGCGAGCGCGAGGCTGGACAGATGTTCTTCCTGACTGCGCCAAGTCCCAACACGACGCGCGACAGTGGCGTCGGCTTGGTTAGCTCCTATTCGCTTCAGTAGACAGGTTCCGGCGCGCTCCTGTCCTTGTTTCGAGGGCACCCGCCCTGTACCTTGCAAGTTGCCTGCGGGCTTGTTCGCTGGCGAATCCATCGCCCTGCGTCTGACTCTCCGTCTCAAACGGAGGATTCAAACATGAAGAATTCACTGCGTACTTTTGGGGCCCTTTTGACCCTGAGCCTTGCACCCGTCCATGCCCAAGAGAGCCCAGGACGTGGCGTTGCGATTCAAGTGGCGTGGAGCCAAGATCAAGGCGAGGTTCATTTCGAACAGCGAGATGAGGCCAAGGCGTTTGGCTTTGACGAAGTGGCCGCGCGTGTAGCATTGAGCGAGGCCAACCTTGATGTGCGCATGGGCTACGTGGACGAGCTGCTCGGGCAGCTTCGCCATAATCGCGAGGCCCGCCAAGTCGTGCGAGCATGGCTGGTAGCCGAGGGCCTACACAACAACGAGCTGGCTTGGACAGCACGACTCTTGCAGCGCGAGCTGGATCAGATGGAGTCCGTTATCGCATTTGAAATTCTGGATCCGAACATGGACCGTTTCGTTCTTGGGGATCAACGCGGCGCTCTTTGGTCCCAAGGAGCAGCCGATCCTAAGCCGGAGTCGCTCGTGGAGGAAGACCTCGACGTTTGGATGCAGAGTGCCAAGAGCCGTGTCAATGTCTTTCCATCGGCTCCCGTGGCTAGCGGTGAGCTGATGAGCGTAGAGCTGAGGATTATGCCGTCGATGACAAGGCTCCGGATCATGGGCACTCCCCATTTTGCGGGCACGGTTGAAGACGCCAACCAACCGGGCCCAACCCAGAGATGGAAGACCGAGCTCCAGGAGTTCTCGGGCCAGGACCTAGCCTCGATCTTAAATGCGAACCCCGACTTGTCGTCGCGGCTTCCCTTTGGCCTGAATCAAAGCAAGGCGAGCCCGCGGGTGGTACTGCGCACCGACGTCCTTGGTGTGCACACACGGCTGCTTCAGGTCGAGCGAGGGCTCGAGCTTGGGCTCGACGCCAATGTAGGCCTTGAGGTCGTGCGAATAGAGCCGGGAACCATCGCCCAGCTGCTTGGGGTTGATCCCGGGTCCGTCGTGCTTGAAGTTTGCGGCACCACCGTCGAGGGGACCAATGGCATCGCTAATGCAATCGGTGGGCCTGTTGGATCCGAGGTTTGCGTCGTCTGGATTGACTCCTTCGGCGAGCGCCGCGAGCGCACGTGGCGCAATGTGATGCGCGATCTCGGTAAGCATCTTGATGGGGTCGAAGGTGGCTTGATCCGCGTTGAACTCCAAGAGCCTGTCATCGAGGGCGAGGTCATCGAAGGCAAACTCCATCCTTTGGTTCCGGTCCCCGTAGAGACGGGCGACACCAAGGAGCCACGCTAGTAGAGGCTTTGGGCGAGGCTAAGTTCGCCCTAGAACTTCGTCGCTGCCCTGAGGCTAGTGCGGGGTTTGTCGGCAAGCTGCAACTGCTCGCCAAGTAGGGCCAGGTTCGGGTGAAAGCCCGGGTCGCACTTCAAGCGGTCGCGCCAGCGCTCTTCGAAGATGCCAGCCTCGAGCCAATAGCGGGATTCGGCAGCCTCACTGCGCTCAACCACAGCGCTGACATTCTCGTTGTGATACAGCGCAGACAGTGGGGTCCAAACGTTGCGCAGGCCCAGAGCGCTGATGCGCAGGCATAGGTCTACGTCGTTGTAGCAGACCGAGAGACGCTCGTCGAAGCCTTCGACTTGGTCGAAGGTAGAGCGCCTGACCACAAGGCACGCGCCGGTGACGGCCGAGACGTTTTGCACGCGGTCCACATAGCCTGCGAGCTCAGGATCCTTGGGGTCGCGGCCTCGGTGCAGGTGCCCGGCCAAGCCCAGTGGCCCCGTGCCGATGAAGACGCCCGCGTGTTGGATGGAGTGATCCGGGTAGAGCAGCATGGGCCCAACGGCACCGACGGCTTCTTTGGTCGCGAGCAACACCAGCTGCCCGAGCCAGTCGCCCTGGTGGATACGCGTGTCGTCGTTGAGGAAGCAGAGCAATTCACCCGAGGCCTGCTTGGCGGCTAGGTTATTGATGGCGGCGAAGTTGAAGGGCTGGGGATCACTGATCACCTTGACCTTCTTGTGCGCAGCAAGCTCGGACAAGAGCGCCTTGGTCTCTGGAAGCGCGGAGCCGTTGTCGATGATGCGAACCGTGAAGTCCGGGTATGCCGTTATCTCGAGCAGGGATTCGACACAGGTCTTGAGATCTGCGGGTCGGTCCCGGGTCGGGATCAGGATGGTCACCGAGGGTGGGGATTCGGAGAGCTTACGCGGTGGGCGCTTGGCCTCGGCGGCTTCGGTG
>JBLHWM010000217.1:0-6307 GCA_047629095.1 Planctomycetota bacterium
GTCGTCGAGGTGACAGCGAACCATGCGGCCGGGCGCGACTTCGCGCAGCTCGGGCTCGACGGTCTCGCACTTGTCCATGACCACATCGCAGCGCGTGCAGAATCGGCAACCCGTGGGGAAGTCCATTATGCTGGGCACGTTGCCGGGAATCGCGTACAGGGGCTTGCCGCGATCGTCCTCGTGGGGGATCGAGCCCATCAGGCCACGGGTGTACGGGTGCAGGGGCTGATTGAAGAGGTCCTTAGCCGAGGCCATCTCCTGGATCATGCCGCCGTACATCACGATGACGCGATCACAGGTCTCGGCAACCACAGCTAAGTCGTGGGTGATCAGGATCGTCGAGCTGCCGGGCCGCCTGCTCTGGAGGTCCTTCATGAGCTCGAGGATCTGGGCCTGAATCGTCACATCGAGCGCCGTGGTCGGCTCGTCGGCGATCAGCAGCTTCGGCTCGCAGATCAGCGCCATGGCGATCATCACGCGCTGGCGCATGCCACCCGAAAACTGGTGCGGGTAGTCCTTCAGCCGCTTGCGCGGATCGGGAATGCCGACCTGGGTCAGCACATTGACGGCGCGCTCTTCGGCGTCTTTCTTGGAGAGGTTCTCGTGCAGGATCACCGACTCGCAGACCTGCTTGCCGATGGTCGCCACCGGGTTGAGCGAGGTCATCGGCTCCTGGAAGATCATCGCCATGTCGCGACCGCGGATCTTGCGCATGTCCTCGATCGGCAGCTGCAAGAGGTCCTGCCCCTCGAACCAAACCTCGCCCTCGGCGATGTTGCCCGGAGGGTCGGGGATCAGGCGCATCAGCGACAACGAAGTCACCGACTTGCCAGACCCGGACTCGCCCACGATGCCCAAGAATTCGTTCGGCATCACATCAAAGGAAACACCGATCACAGCCTTGGCCGTGGTGCCTTCGATATCGAAATACGTGTGGAGGTTCTTCACCTCAAGGATTGGCTTCGTCATGGCTTAGCGGAGGCGGGAGAAGACCTTGGGGTCGAAGGCCTCTCGAATGGCCTCACCGATGAAGACGACCATAAGCAGAGTCACGAAGAGTGCGGCCAGGGGGAAGACGACAAGGTGCCAAGAGTTGATGTGGCTGACGCCTTGGCTCAGGAGTTCACCCCAAGACGGCGTCGGCACGGGCAACCCGAAGCCGAGGAAGTCGAGGGAGACAAGGGAGGAGATGCCACCCACGATGGCGAAGGGCGCGAAGGAGACGATCGGCGTCAGAGCGTTGGGCAGAATGTGCCGGAACATGATGCGCCGGTTGGGCTCGCCCATGGCAATAGCCGCTGCGACGTAGTCCTTCGACTTCTCGCGCAGGAACTCGCCGCGCATATAAAAGCTGATGCCAACCCAGCCAAAGATGGCCAGTAGCGGAATCAGGATCTCGATCGAGGGTTGGATGATCGAGCTGATAATGATCACCGTGTACAAGAAGGGCAGGGCTGCCCAAATCTCGACTAGCCGCTGGCCAAAGATGTCGATCTTGCCGCCGAAGAAGCCGAAGATCGCGCCAATGGTCATGCCGATGGCGTAGGAGAGGAAGACCATGCACAGGGCAAAGGTGATGGAGATACGGAAACCGTAGACCAGCCTCGTTAGAACATCTCGCCCGCGGTCGTCGGTTCCAAAGAAGTGATTGCCGTCCGGTGCCGTGGGCGGGCGCAATCCCTCGAGTGTCGGGTCGGTGAGCAGGTTCTCGAGGGGACCGTAGGGGTACAGGGGAAGCACCACCCAGTTGCCGGCGTCCTCCTCCTCGTACTGTAGTTTCAGGGCACGATAATCAGGGCTGCCGATCTTGCGCTGCCCGAGGTCGCGGGCTTCGATGTGATCCGCGAAGATGGGGAAGCGCATCTCGCCGTTGTAGCTGATCGCGAGGGCTTCATTGTTGAAGACCAACGGGTTGAGCCAACTGAACAGGTAGAGGGCTATCAGAGCGATGAAGCTGTACCAGCCCCGCTTGAGGGTCTTGAACTTACGCCAACGGCGCTGGAAGACCGAAAGGGGCTTGTCAGCCTTGGGATTCTTTGGGGTGCTCATGGGACGGCTTAGCTGAAGCGAATGCGGGGGTCGACGATGACGTAGAGCACGTCCGAGAGGATGTTTCCGATCAAGACAAGCAGGGTGTTAATCACCAGGATGCCCATGACTACGGCGTAGTCACGATCCACGATCGACGTGTAGCCGAGGTAGCCGATGCCGTTGATGTTGAAGACTTTTTCGACCAGGTAGCTGCCGGCCATCACAAGCCCGATAGCGTGCCCAAGTCCCGTGCAGATTGGGATGAGCGAGTTGCGCAGAGCGTGCCTGACGATCACGGCGCGCTCGGGGAGGCCCTTGGCAAACGCCGTTCGCACGTAGTCTTGTCCAAGGTTCTCCATCAGAGAGTTCTTCATCAAGACGGTCAAGGTCGCAAAGGAGCCCACCGAGTAGGCAATCACCGGAAGGATGGTGTGGTGGAGTTGGTCGGTGATCTTGTGCCAAACACTGAAGTCGTCCCAGCCCGGTGAGCGGAACCCGCCGAGGGGGACGATGTCCCAGAAACTACCTCCGCCGAACAAGACCAGCAGCACGGCTCCAAGGGCAAACCCAGGAATGGAGTAGCCGACGAAGACCACAAAGCTGGAGATGATGTCGAACTTGGACCCGTGCCTGACGGCCTTCAGCACTCCCAGTGGAATGCAGACAATGTAGGCCAACAAGAATCCGATCAGCCCAAAGTACACACTGATCGGGAACCGGTCCGAGATGACCTCGGACACGGGCGTGTTGTACTTGAACGACTCCCCCAAGTCGAAGTGCAGTAAGTCCCACAGCCAGATCCCGTAGGCCTGGTAGAAGGGCTTATCCAGGTTGAAGTGTTCGTTCAGGGCAGCGAGCGCCTCCGGAGAGAGCTCGACCGCGCCTTGCTGTACGCCCCCGCCCGCTTCGGATCCTGCGGACTGCATGCTCAGGATCATCTGCTCGATCGGCCCACCGGGCACGAACTGCGTGATGGTGAACACCAGGAACGTGATCCCAAGGAACGTGGGGATCAGGAGGAGAAAACGGCGTGCGAAGTAAGCAGCCATGGGCCTTTGGAGATCGGGGTGGGGGGGGGGAGGGTGCGGCTAGTGCGCAGCCGGGACGCGCCAAGGGGCACGTCCCGGATCAGTAATGGCGGAAGAGGAGCCTAGTGGCTCTTGTTCCACTCTTGCCAAAAGCGGTTCTCGGTGGGGCCGGGATCCAACGTGATGCTGGGATCCTTCATGGCCGCTTCGAGTGCAGCTTCTTTGACGGGGTCCACCCACCAAGTGTAGTGCAGGGAGTCGTAATCCGCAGTCTTGGTCGCGCCCCAGGCAGGCATGCTGTAGCGGTTCCAATAGACCATGCGCTGGGCAGGGTTGAACCAGCCGAGCACATAGGGCTGCTCCTTGTAGATGATCCCGTCGATCTCGCGAATGATCTCGCGACGGCGCTGAACATCGTATTCGTTGTCATAGGCCACGCAGAGCTCGTCGACTCGGGCGTTGCTGTAGGACGTGACGTTGTTGTTGTCGAACTGATCCGCGAGGGCTCCACCGAAGCTGGTCTCGGGGTTCGGGTTGACCAGTGCACCCCAGGCCGTGCTCGTGAGGTCGTACTGCTTTTGACGCATACTCTTCCAACGAGAAGCGGGCGTCTCGAAGGTCAGGACCAACTCGATGCCGGCGGCCTTGGCGTCCTCTTGGTAGATCGTGAGGTTGGGCTCGCTGAACTTACTGGAGTAGGTCAGGTTGAACCGCAGCACCTGGCCATCCTTCGTGAGGTAGCCGTCGGAGTTCTTCTCGGTGTAGCCCATCTCTTCGAGCAGCAACACGGCTTCAAAGGGATCATAGGGCAGGACCTTGTTTTCCTTGTTCATGTAGCTGCCACCCTGCCAGTAGCTCTGCAGTGCTGAGTACTCGTTGTAGTACAGCTTGTCGATGAACAGCTCGCGGTTGTAGAGGTACTGAAGGACCTGTCGCATGCGCAGATCGTCAAGGGGCGGGCGCTGGGAGTTGATGGCTACGCCGCTGGTTCCAACGGGGGCGTCGGTGTAGTACTTGCACATGACGAGGAGTCCACGCTTGACCGCTTCGACATCCTTCAAGTCTTCGGCCCACCACTGGGCGCGCGGCACGAGGTAGTAGTCGATCTCACCCTTCTTGACCTTCTCGAAAGCAAGGCCGGCGTCCATCACCACTTCGTACTCGTAGTTGTCGATGTTGTACAGGCCAACCCACGCCGGGTTGTTCTTATCCCACCAGTCGTCACGGCGAGTCAGCGTGATGCCGGTACCCATCTCGATGCTCTCGGGCTTGACTATGTAGGGGCCCGAGCTAGCCGTGTAGGCGTTCTGAAACTTGTCGAGGTACTCGTCGCCGGGAATGGAGACCTCTGCGGCGGGGAAGAGCCCCATGCCGGAGAAGTACAGGAAGTTGCGCCAGTTGGGCGTGCTGCACTTGACCTCGACAATGTACTTGGAGATGGCCACGGGGCGATCCATCTTGCCGTAAGTGGCCGCACTCGAAGGATCGAGGGCCTTCGGGTCGAGGCGCAGGTCGTAGCTCGCAATCACGTCCGCAGAGGTGATCTCGGTGCCGTCGCTCCAACGCGCCGCAGGGTTAATGCGGTAGGTATAAAGCGACTTGTCCTCGGAGATCTTCCAATGGGAAGCGATCGCAGGCATCGGCTCCTGGCTGATCGGGTGGCTGCCCAAGAGGGTCTCATAGCAGAGGTCCGCCACGAGGTAGTTCAAGCTGGAGTTCCAGTCCTTACCGTGCTGGCGCAAGGTAGCAGGCCAGTCCGTGAGGTAGCGTTTCAGGGATCCACCCTTGATCGCATCGGCGCTACCAATGGCCTGAAATTCCATGTTCGTGGTCCAGCCTTCACCGGTGAAGCCTGGGCCACCCATCTGCGCAGAGACGCTGGCATCGCCTACCGTGTTGTCCCAGGTGTACTTGACCATGGGGATGAGGTCGTCCATGGTCTCGTCGTGGTCCATGATCTCCTCACCATCCGGCGCCTCGTTGCCGTCCATGCCGGTCGAACCGTCGGCGTCTGTCACCGCGGAGGTGCCTGGGGTCTCGGACTCGCCAGAGCCGCAGGCTCCAAGGAAAGGCAGGGACAGGAGGAGTAGGCTGGACAGGAGGCGTGGGCGTGCCATGGATCGTCTGGGGTGAGGAGTGAGGGGGCGCGCGTCACTTGCGGGACGGCGCCTGCTGGCTCGGTGGACGGGGGTGTCGGTCGACCCGGCGCGTGGCCCCGAATCGATGCGCTCATCATACGCTCTGTATCCGATTTGTAGACATGAGAGCCTTGATTAGAATCGGCGCCCGAAAGCGTCGCGGGGTCGGCCGCGATTACGCCCGTTCGACGGCGCCCAAAGGACTGGCTGGGGACCGGGAATTCCCGGGATTTACGACTATTGCCGAGGCTCCTGATGCCGGAAGCGATTGCAACCCTCGGCGAGGCGCTTCAGGGCCGTCGTGTGGCGCGCGATGATCGCCTCGTCCTCGAGGATGTGCTCCCACTCGTAGGAGTACAGCTGAATGTCGAAGCTGGTGAAGCTGCCTTGAAGCGGAACTTCGAGGATGCCCTCGGCGGTCCACAGGGCCAGCTTGTCCCAGCCCGAGACGACTCGCTGGCGGTTCACGCTGTGCGACTTCAGCAGGGTGTCGCCCAGGGTCCAGTCCTTGCGCACAGCGGGGTCGGCGCCGACCAGTTCGAGCAAGGTGGCGGGAAGGTCCAAATGGCTGGTGGGCGAGGTCTCTATGCCGGTTTCGATGCCGGGTCCCTTCAGCACCATGGGCACACGAACTTGGAGCGGGGAGAAGCTCGAGGTGTGCCCGAAGAGCCCCGTCTCCCAGAACTCCTCGCCATGGTCGCCGGTCAAAACGACGATCGTGTTCTCGGCCAGGCCGAGCTCTTCGAGGGAGGCCAAAAGGTCCGCCGCCACGTTGTCCGCGTGACGGACCGCGTTCTGGTAACGATTCTTGATCTGCAGCTGCTCGGCGAGCTCCGGAGCTTGACCGCTCAGGGTCATATCCAGGTAGTTCAGCCCGGGCACCTCGGGCTGGAAGGGTGCCGTGTCCTCCGGGTGGCTGTAGACCTGGTGCGGCGAGTCCAGCAGGATGAACGAGAAGAACGGCGAGTCGTCTCCCTTGGCGATGCGCTCTTTCCACCAGTCCACGCACTTCTCGGTCGCGATTTCATCCCGGCGCCACGGGGGGACTTCCGAGCCGTGGTCGTCGTGGACCTTGCCGGGCAGGGCCGACCAAGCTGTCGAGCGCAGCTG
>JBLHWM010000218.1:0-6298 GCA_047629095.1 Planctomycetota bacterium
AGAGGAGGGCGGCGGTGCGCTCGTGCTGAAGACCGTGCGAGGTAGCATCGGTCCCGTTCTACCCCTGGCTCCATTTAGCTTGCGCATCCCTGTGCGGTCCGAGCGCAAGCTCACAAAGCTGTCCACGCCGAACCTTCACTTGTATCTAGAGGGTGATTGGAGCGCGCCAGACGCGGATGCGAAACCAAAGACCTCGGGCGAGCCCGCGGCCATCTTCCAGATCCCCGCCCGGGATCCGGGCGTGACCCATCGCGTGGTCTTCGAGAGCGCCATCGACGGCAGCCTGCAAGAGTACGGCCTGGTCGAGCGCGATCCCGAGCTCGCCACCGATGGCCTTGAGCCTTCGCTCGTACTTAGCCTGCATGGCGCGGGTGTGCCCACGATGAGCCAAGCCCGGGCCTATGGGCGCAAGGGCGACTTCTCCATCGCGGCAGCTTTGAACCGCCGGCCCTACGGGTTCGACTGGCAGGACTGGGGCCGCCAAGACACTTACGAGGCCTTGGACCATGCGCTCTTCACCACGGGCGTTGACGACGAGCGCGTCTTCCTCACGGGCCACTCCATGGGCGGCCATGGAACCTGGCACCTGGGCGCCAATGACCCCGATCGCTTTCTGGCCATCGCGCCCTCGGCGGGTTGGTCGAGCTTCGATTCCTACGGCGGCCGCCCCGCCGGCGAGCTCGCCTCGCTCTGGCAGCGCGCCGACGGGAGCTCGCTCACCCTCAACCTGATGGGCAACCTTGTCCAGGTGCCGACCTTCGTGCTGCACGGCACCGCCGACGACAACGTGCCCGCCTCGGAAGCCGAGCTGATGATGGCAGCCCGCGAGGCCTGGAATACCGAGACCAAAGCCGAGCTGCGCAGCCACTTTGAAGAGGGCGCTGGACACTGGTGGGGCAACCAGTGCGTGGACTGGCCGGGCATCTTCGAGCTGTTCACCGAGATCGCTGCCGAGCTACCCCAGGATGCTTGGCGACCGCAGCCGACGGAGCTCTACTTTCGCACCGTGGACCCGGCCGTGGACTCGAAGCACTACTGGGTCGAGGTCCTGCAGCCGCGGGTCTATGGCGAGCCGGTCGTGGTGACCGGGGATTGGGATCCCGACACGCGCGTGCTGCGGGTCAGCTCGCCGAGCGCTGGTGCGCTGATCCTCCACGGGCCCAACCGCGGGCGGCCTATCGAGTGGACCGTCGGTGAGACGACCTTCGCCGGCGCGGCGACCCAACGGACGTTGCATGTGGTTCGCGACGCGACCGGCTCGTGGGTGCAAGGGCGCCCGACGCCGGGCGAGAAGGGCCCGGACCACGCGGGCCCGTTCAAGCGCGCCTTCGACAACGGCTTCGTTCTGGTCTACGGGACCGCGGGCCAGGCCGACGAGGACCTCGAGCTGATGGAGCGCGCGCGCTATGACCTCGGGCGCTGGAGCTATCGGGCGGCGGCGGAGGTGGCGGTCTTGAGCGACGTCCAGTTCTCCGCCAGCATGGACGCCGGGGATGCGCAGCTCGCGGGCTGCAACGTAATCCTGTACGGCAACGGGGCATCAAACTCAGCCTGGAATCGGGTGCTCGGCGAGGCCGGCGATATCGAGGTCCTCGCGGGCAAAGTGCGCATCGGCGAGAGCGTCTTCGAAGGCGACGACCTGCTGCTACTGGCCGTCGCCCCACGGCGCGACGCCGCCCCAGGCGCAGCCCTCGTCGGCATCTTCGGCAGCACGGGAGTTCGAGGCGCAAGGCTCGGCTACGAGGTGCCCGTCTTCGTCTCCGGCGTAGGCCTCCCGGACTGGAGTCTGGTGGACAGCACCATCTTGCAGAGCGGCGACGCGGGAGTGCTCGGCGCCGGTTGGCTGGACAAGCAGTGGGGGATGCAGGCTCCCGAACTCCTGAAGTCGGACTGAGCCCCTGGGCTCGCGGCAGCTTCTCTTCAGTGAGTCCAGCTTATGACCGCTTTGTCATCGAAGCCCGAGGGCTAACTAGCGTCTGATCTGTTTCCGCCCGATCCAAAGGCGGGAGTAGAGCTATGACTAAAACCGCCCCCCCTGCCAGCGAACCCGTCCCGTCCGTCGACCCGGGCATCCCCTCCCATGGCAGCTGGACCCGCGTGCTGGGGACCTTCGCCGTATTTGTGGCCTTGGTTCTAGCCCTCACCACCTGCTCGCGGGCTGGCCTCTTCCTATGGCAATCGAGTCGTGTGGCCGAGACGGGCGGAGCGGGTTACATCTTCCTGCAAGGGCTTCGATTCGACCTGGTGGCCTTGGGCTTGCTCCTGGCCTTGCCGTGCCTGCTCGGGCCTTGGCTGCTCGCCTCGCGCTTCACCTTTCGGGCCACCTGCGTGAGCATGCGTGCTGCCATGGCGGCGCTGGTCGCCGGCTTCTTCTTTATGGAGGTCTCGACCCCGTCCTTCATCGAGGAGTACGGCACACGGCCGAACTACCTGTTCGTCGAGTACTTGATCTACCCGAAGGAAGTGCTCGCGACCCTCTGGGGCGCCTATCCCCTGCAGCTGCTCTTCTCCGTGGTGGCCGTCCCCTTGATCTGGTTCGCAGCATTCCGCTTCGTATCCAAGGGCCGTCGCCAGGTCGCGCCCCTGCGCGTTCGGGCCGCACTCTGCCTCTCGCTTGTGATGGGAACCGCATGCTTTGCAGCGGCGCGCTCGACCACGGATCATCGCGCCGTGAACCCAAGTACCGTCTGCTTCTCCAGCGACCCCCTGGTGAACACGCTGCCCCTGAACTCACTCTACTCGGCAAGCTACGGCTTCTATGAGATGGCCAAGAACGAGTCCAGCGGCAAGCCCGTCTACGGGGACTTGCCCTATGAAGAGGTGGTCGAGATCGTTCGGGCTGGCACCGGCTACGCGCTCGATGAGTTCGTCGACCCGGCTGTGCCCACCATGCACTTCCAGCGGGCTACCCGGGAGCGCGAACGTCCGCTCAACTTCGTGATCATGCTGCAAGAGAGCCTCGGGGCGGAGTTCGTCGGTGCCATGGGGGGGCTGCCCCTGACCCCTAATCTCGACAAGCTGCTGGATGAGGGCATGACCCTGGACAACCTCTACGCCACGGGCACGCGCTCGGCGCGCGGCATCGAAGCGGTGGTGGCGGGTTTTCTGCCGACGCCCTCCCGCAGCACGGTCAAGTTGCCGCGCTCCCAATCGGGCTTCTTCACCATTGCGTGCCTGCTCGAGCGGCAGGGCTACGAGACGTCCTTCCTCTACGGCGGCGAGTCCCAGTTCGACAACATGGCGCGCTTCTTCTCGGGCAACGGCTTCGAGACGATCATCGACCACAAGGACTTCGAGAACCCGGAGTTCGAGGGCAGCTGGGGCGTCTCGGACCAGGACCTGTTCCGGCGCGCCCACGAGGAGTTTGACGCCATGGGGGACAAGCCCTTCTTCAGCCTGGTCTTCTCCAGCTCCAACCACTCCCCCTGGGATTTCCCCGAGCAGGCCATCGAGCTCTACGAGCAGCCCCAGGCGACAAGGAACAACGCCGTCAAATACGCGGACCACGCCCTTGGGCAGTTCTTCGAGGATGCGCGCGCCTCGTCCTACTGGGAGAACACGGTCTTCCTGGTGGTCGCGGACCACAACAGCCGCGTCTACGGGGCCGAGCAGGTGCCCGTCGAGCGCTTTCACATCCCCGGCGTATTCCTGGGGGGGAGCGTTGCGCCCCAGCACTTGGAGACGATGGCGAGCCAGGTGGATATGATCCCAACCGCGCTCTCGCTGATCGGCATGAGCGCGTCCCATCTGGGTGTGGGATTGGACCTCACGGACCCCGTGAACCAGGCGGCGCCGGGGCGCGCGTTTCTGCAGTACAACAACTCCAACTTGTACTTGACCCCGGACAAGGCGGTGCTGCATCGCCCTGGAGTCGGGGCCCAAGTCCTGGACAGCGAGGGCAACGTCCTGGCCGGGGAACTGGGGGACGCCGAGGCCGAAATGGTACGAGTGGCACTGGGTTATGCCCTATGGCCACAGATGAGCTATCGAAAGCGAGACTACTGCCTGGAGATGGCGAGTTTTTGACCGCGCCAACCCTGTAAAGGATGACTTTTTGAGGGGTTACTTTGCGTGGAATGGTGGCTAGATGCCTTGTCAGAAACCCGGGGCCCGTGCATGATGTTCCTTACCGTATCTTCGACGGTGACCAACTCAGACGGACCGAATCCCCCCCGAGAGTTCCTGCGCAACGAAAACTCGTCCATCCCCCCCCGGACACCTCTCCTCTTCAATATGCTGGACAAACTCCTGCTGGCCGCTTTGCTCGTGATTACGGGCATTGCCAATGCCGAAGCCGCCTCTGAGACGCTTAGTCTCGCCCCTGTCGTTCGCGGCAAGGATGCCGTGATCGATACTGTGGATATCAGTGTCTCGTCAGATCTCACGCTGAAGGCTAGTTTTTACGTGCCGAAGGGCGACGAGCGCGCTCCCGCGGCTCTGTTGATCCATGATGCGGGCTCCAGCCGCGCATGCCTGGCCGACCTGGCCGAGAGCATGTGGAAAGAGGGCTACGCCGTCTTGACCTTGGACCTGCGCGGCCATGGCGACAGCATCAACGGAGAGGTTGGCGACTACAAGTTGCTGGAAACGGACAAGGAGCGCGAGTCCCTCTGGGCCTACGCGACCCGGGATATCGAAGAGGCAGCTCGATGGTTGCGCTCGAACAAGCGCGTGCACTCGTCGAACTTGAATGTGGTCGGCGTCGGTGCCGGAAGTGCATTGGCCGTACGCCAAGCCTCGCGTGACGAGAACGTGCGCACCGTGACCATGCTGAACCCCAAGGCCAAGATGCTGGGTTTCGACCTGGTGGCAGACATGCACGAGATCGAGGGCCTGCCCACGTTCTTCTTCGCTACGAAAGAGAGCCGCTCTAATGTAGAAGCCCTGGCGAAGTCGATCCATGACGAGCTTGGCTGCGACGAGTTCATCGGTTTCTCTACGCTGAAGGCGAAGACGGACGCCGAGATCCTTGAGGACAAGAAGCTGGCGCGCACTCTGACGCGCTGCCTGGATGACAAGGTCTTCCCCCAGAAGAAGGGACGACGGGGCTAGCCCACGAGCTAGCCACCTAGGCGAAGACCCCCGACGGGCTGCTAACGCGGCCTGTCGGGGGTCTTTGCCATTGCGATTCGATCCCGGGGCATGCCCCGAGGCTGCTGCTAGCCGAGCTCGAGCTGCCTAGTGGCATCCACCTCGTCCCGGTTCAGCAACTCGATCGCATCCCCAAGGGAGTCGTACATCGCCCAGTCCTTCGGCACGGCGCGCCTGGCGTTGCGCAGCAGCTGCACAGTCATGCGCAGGCAGCGCACGAAGTCTCCTCCGCCCGTGTCCATGCGCTCCTCGATCTCTTCGAGAGTGCCACCGCGGATCCAGTCGAAGAGCGGCCGGGTTAGGCCCCAGTCGCAGGTTCTCATCGGGCTCTCGATGCCGAAGCGGGCCTCGACGCGCTGCATGTCGGTGATGGTGCGGTCGATCTTGTTGCGCAGGTCGCCGTAGAGGCGCGCGGGCAGGCGCGGGACGCCCTCGCGGCGGCGCTCCTCGTAGACCAGTGCCGTGAAGACCATGCACAGGGCCTTGGGCGCCAGGTCCTCGAGAATGCCCTGGTAGAGCAGCTCTGTGACCTGAACCTCGTAGCCATAGATGTGGCTGGAGAGCTTGCCGCGGCCGGTTAGGGAGCCGCGACCCACCTCGGGACCCTCGGGCTCGAAGTAGCCGAGCTCCTCCAGGAAATCCAGGTGGTTGTCGAGCAGCTCGTGCTGCGCGCGTTGGTTGTGCTCGCGGGCCTTGCGGCTGCCTTCGCGGTGCTGGTAGCGGTTGAAGGACTTGTCCCAGGCCTCGTGGATATGGCTACGCCCCATGTGGGCGATCAGGTGCAATAGGGTCGAATAGGACAGCTTGAAGCGGCTCTGAACCGGCTCGGGGTTGCCCGAGAGGATGCGCTTCAGGGGCGCCTCCTCGAGGTCCTTCATGCCCAACATGGAGACAACGAGGCCCTCCTTGTCGATGCCCTGGCGCCCCGCACGACCGGCCATCTGCAGGTAGTCGCGGGTGCGCAGGTAGTCCATGCTGATGCCGTCGTACTTCTTCAGGCTCGCGAACACGACTGTGCGCGCGGGCATGTTGATGCCGATGGCGAAGGTCTCCGTGGTGAAGATCATCTTCAGTAGCCCCGTGCAGAACATGCGCTCGACAACCTCCTTATGGATGGGCAGCATGCCGGCGTGGTGGTAGCCAATGCCGTGGCGCGCCAGGCGATACACATCTCCGATCAGCTCGGATTCGTCGAGGTCGTAGCTGG
>JBLHWM010000219.1:0-6289 GCA_047629095.1 Planctomycetota bacterium
GTGTCCCAGTCGGCGCTGCCGGGGATGGGACGGAAGGGGAAGATGTCCGAGGCCGAGCCCGGGAACTTGTACTTCATCTCGGACGCCTTGCGGATCGTCTTCATCATCGACTCGCGGTCCTCACCGGGGTAGCCGATGATCCACGTGGTGCCGGTCTGGATACCGCGATCGTAGATCTTGCGCAGGGCACCTTCGATGTTGTTGTCGACGTCAATGAACTTCTTGATGCGCGTCTGCTGCTCCTCGGAGCCAGCCTCGGCACCCAGGATCACCAGGTGACACTTGGCGTCGCGCAGGTTGTCCATGGAAGTCTCCTTGTACTTCGCGATGGTCTCGATCTCATAGGTGGCGTTCCACCAGAAGGGCGAGCCGGCTTCAATGAGGCGCTTGGACCAGACGTTCGAGCGCTTCTCGTGGACGCCAAAGTTGGCATCTTGGAAGCGGACGATGTTGAAGTCGTAACGATCGTGCAGCTCGAGCAGGCGGTCCGCAAGCAGATCACCAGACATGGCCTTCCAGCGCTTTCCGGTAACGAAAGGCGAGCAGCAGAAGGTGCAGGGCTCGGGGCAACCGTAGCTCGAGTAATAGCTGAAGCCACGCACCGGCGTGCCCTTCTTCATGCCGAAGGGAAGGGGTAGCTTGTGGCGCACCTTGGCGGTGCCGGGGTTGTTCTGAAGCTCGACGTAGCGCTCGAAGTCAATCAAGTGCCACGGGGCGTCGGGGTAGGCGTCCCAGCCGACGATCAAGCGCGGCGGTGTCTTGATGACCTGGCCATCGCGCATCAGGGCGAGGCCGTCGACATCTTCGTAGCGGGTGCCGTTCTCGGTGGCCTGAATGACCTCCCAGAAGGTGATCTCGCCCTGGCCGATGGCGACCGCGTCGGCGATGCCCTCTTCCAAGTACAGCTTGTAGGCAACCGACGGGAACCAACCGCCCCAAATGATGGGCAGGTCCGGGAAGCGGCCGCGGATGGCCCGGGCAACCTCGGCGCCGTGGGCAACTTGGGAGCCAAGGATGCATGAGCTCGCGAACAGCAGGGCGCCGTCACAGAGCTCCATCAGCATGGCGAGGTAGTTCTCCTCGACCATCGCGTCAATGATCACGACCTCGTAACCCTTGGAGTCCGGAATCGCGGCGATCTGCAGAAGCTCGAGAGGCAGCAGGTCGGCGTAAACACGCACTCCTTCATCGGGGTTACCGCGATGGGGGAGGAACAGAACGATGCGCTTTTTCTTAGTTGATGAGATCAATGGATTACCTACCGCGAGGGGGCGGAAGCGACGTAGTGAAGGGGCTTTTGGGCCCCAGGACTTCCAGGTTGGGTGTGCCCTAGGTGCGAGGAAATCGCATCTAGAGTTGGTCTAGTCTTGAATCCTACCACACTAGGGGATTGAGGAGCTGTTTTCTGCCCCAGGAGGAGCGGCTTTGGGCGGGGTCCGGGGGAGGGGCATGGGGGGGGGCAAATCGGACCGTAGGGTGGGCACATGCCCTAGGAACGGCCCGGGCCCTTCCTAGGGCAGCCGGGGCACGGGCTGAAGCGCCCGAGACGGCCTAGTAGCAGGGTTTGGAAGGACCCGCGAGCGACGTGCCGGGCGGGGATTAGTCGAGGGGCTTATCCCGTTCGAGCAAAAACAGCGCGGGGCCGGGCTGCTCGACACGCCAAATCGCGGTCAGGGCAAAGTCCACTTCCGTGGGCAATCGTGCGTCGTAGGACTTGGGATCCACGGAATTGTCGGCCGCGTCTAGGGAGTCCGTGACGAACTTCAGCTCGTCGCACCCGGGCGCCATGGCATCGGTGATGTGCCAGCCGGACAGGGCCGCGGGCGTCGGGGCGCCCTCGTCGTAGCCGGTCTCGGGATTCAGCAAGAGCGATAGCTCGCCGTCGCCGGGGACCTTGTCGCTGAGCACGATGTGGGTGACGCGAAAGAAGTCGAGCACGCGGTTGACACTCCAGGCATCGCTGTCTTCACCACCGAGGTTGAGCCCCGGGGTGACGCGGAAGGTGCGGCGCCGGCCGTGGAACTGGAACAGATCTTCGATGCGAATCGCATTCACACCCGCGCCGCCAACCGGCCCGATGCTTGGGTCATCGGGGTCGTGCCCGGACTCGGCAAGGGACTGCAGGAAGAGCGCGCGGTAGCCCTCGCGCCCACGCAGATCGCGGATCGTGGAGAGGCGTTCGAGGCTGGCCAGGTCGAGCTCGACGATGGGACCATAGGGACCGATCGCGACCATCGCGTCCTCGCCAAGAGCGCGCACCATGGACTCGCCCTCTTGGCGCATGTCGGTCTGGCGCAATACGAACCCCATGCGGACGGCCTGTACGAGAGGCACCAGCAGCAGGACCCCAAGAGCAAGGCTCCCGACGCGTCCCCTGGCGAAGATCTTCTCGGCCAGGAGGGCAGCCGGCAGGGGCAGCAGCACGACGATTGGCAGCAGGTACCGAACGTGGTCGTTGGAGCTATTCAGGAAATAGAAGCTCCACAGGGCCAAGAATCCCAGAGCGGGCCACATGCAGCGCTTGCGCCATGCGAAGAGAATGCCGATGAGACCGAGCGCAAGGTTGACAGGTGCGTATCCAACGAGCGCCTTGGACATGCGCGCGAAGGACTCGAAGCGCAGGGAGAAGTGGAAGCCCTGGCCACCGATGGAGACCGCGCCGGACTTGGCCGCGAGCTCCGCGCCCTGGGCCGTCATGTCCTCGGTCGCGGTGGCACCGTGGACCCATAGATAGGGGTGTCCGACCAAGAGGCTCAGCACGGCGAACAGACCGACGCAAGCCACGCCGTCGAGCACGAGGCCCATGGCCTTCTGCTTCAGCTCGCCGCGGCTGCGAACAGCGACCAGCAGCCACGCCAGGGCGGGGATCGCCAGGGCCGGCGCTCCGGCTTGGTGAGCGGAGAACGAGAGTGCGGCGGCAAGCCCGCTGTAGATCAGGTAGCGCCGCTTCTCGTACACGACATAGAGCGCGGCGGGCCAGGTGCTGAGCAGCATGAAGACCACCAAAGGCTCCCAAGGACGCTCTTGAATCGAGAAGTGCAGCTGCATCAAACTAGTGGCGGTAAGCCACGCCGCAACCCATGCTCCGCGGCGCATGCCCATGGCCCGCGCCGCTCCGAAGGCGATCAGAGCACCGAGGCTGCCGATTAACGCAACCAGCATCCGCGCCGGCAAATACACCGTCTCGGGATGCTGCTTGACGTGCTTGCCAAAGGCGTCCGCGGAGCCCCACTTGCCCGTCGCGCGACCGACGCCGTACTGGGCCCCGTAGACCGGCAGCAGCAGATACGGAATCAAGTTCGGGTAGCTCGAGTACACATCGACTTCCGGCACCAGGGTCTTGTCCTGGGCCATGCCCAGAGCGCTGCGAACCATGTGCGTGTCGGGCACATAGTTGCGCGGCATTCCGTGGGTGACCGGCCACAGGCGCAGACCCAGGGCCAACAAGAAGATGGCCAGCAGGCCGAGCTTCGTGCCCTTGGACAGGTTCCCAAACCGGCCCTTGCCCGGAGCCTCTTCGCGCACAGCTTCTTCAGTCATGGGGGAAGGTTATCACGGCCCCGGGCAAAAGGCATCGCCCCGGGGCTGGGACTGTGGCGGCGCGATCAAATCCGCGCGCGGCCCCCGAGTAGGGGCCTAGCGCGGACCAGGACTCGCCAGAAAGGTTCGGAAGGCGGCGTCGAGCTCAGCCACCGAGTCAAACCCAAGCAGGGTCACGTGGTCCTTGGGCAGGCGCGCCTCGTAGCGCGCCTCGAGATAGGTCAGCAAGCGCTTCGGCCCGTCTTCCCCGCAGCGATTCATCAGGAAGAAGCACAGGGCCCCGGCTTGGGAGTAGTACAGAGAGGTCTCGCTCACAGTGTAGGTCCCGACGGCATAGCGTGGCTTGACCGGGATGCCGCCTTCCTTGGCGAGCTCCTGGAACGACAGGTTGGTCGTGTTGAGGAAGCCCTCCATGGGTAGGAGAGCGTCCTGTTCCAGGAGCCGCGAGCACAGGTCAATGGACAGCACCGTGTGGTCGGCGAGGCCGCGCCCGTTGCGCCCAAGCTCGACGGCCTGCTGCTCGATGAAGCGCGCAAAGCCCTCGACGATCCAGTGACCGGGAATGCGCGGGTCGAGCACTTCGGAGTAGCCGGCGCGCTCGGAGATGTACTGGTGCGTGAGCTCGTGCACCACGACCTCCTGCAGCTTCTGTTCCACGGCGGACGCGCTGGTGCCCTCGGCGCTCGGCACAAAGAAGCGCGAGATGTGCTCGCTGGGACTGTAGTAGCCCAGGGTCCACTGGCCGATCGAGCGGGAGATCTCACTCTCGGCGATGTAGTCCTCGCGGTTCCGGTGCAGACGCACTTCGAGGGGCGAGTCGAGGGGGCTCTGCATGCCAAAGATTTCATCGAGCAAGCGCAGGGCACCTTCGGCGTAGCGCAGGATGGGTCCCATGATCACGGGATCGTGGCAGCGGCTGAGCAGCACCATGTTGTCCGTGCGCAAGATCAGAGTGTCCTCCGTCCAGGGCGCGGTGACTTGCTTGGGGACACCGGGTTCGCCGGGCAAGGTGAAGCGCGCCGAGGCGGGCAGCAGCTCGACGGCCCATTGGCCCCAAAGTGCGCCCAGATCTGAGCCTTGGAATGGGAAGTGGGCAGGGAGCAGTTTTGCCAGTTGCACGGCCTCAGGGGCCTCGAATGGGGCGGGCTCGGCCGGTGGCCTAGCGCCCTGGAAGCCGAAGCTCTTCCAGAAGGCGCGCCCCTCATTGGACGCCTTCTCAGCGCTCTGAATGAGCAGGGTCGCTGCGCCGTCCAGGCCGATGCCGTGGCACCAAGCGGCGGCCTCTGATCTCGCCTCGACGTCCTTGCCAAAGGCCTCCAGCTCGTCCTCGCCAACGCGATCGCGCTTCAGTCCCGCGTTGGATGCCGCCGACTGGCGCACGCCCCCGAGGGAAGCGATCAGGTCTTGCTTCGCGGCTGGGTGCAAGCGCTCAATGAGCTCCAAGACACGGTTGCAATCGGTCACGAGCTTCGCCTTGCGGTAGTCGTCGAAGATGTTCACGAGACGATCGCGGTTTGCGTCCCCAAGCAGCGCTTCCCAGGCCATGACCAGGGCGAACTCATCGCCCACAAGACGTGCCTTGGCGCCTGCCGTGGGCGGCAAGATCACCGCCACCTCTGCCTTGGTGAACGTGGCGGGCTCGCCGTCTTCCGGCGTCACGGTGAAGTCGCCGGATTCGGTCACGGCGCCTAGTTTGACCTCCCCCGTGGCGAGGACGAGTCCAGGCCCAGCGTCGGGGCGCATGGCGGCGACCTCGGCTTCGAGCGGACCACCTCCCCCCGCGTTGCCCTTTCCCGAGCCGACCGCCACGAGCGCGCCGTCCGTGGTCACGATCAGTCCGCGCTCGTCCCCAAGGGGAATGATGGGCCCCGTGAAATCAATGCCTTCCAGGACCCAGAGCACGCGACCGCGCTCGATGTCAAAACCCATGTTGCCCGCATACAGGACGTTGCCCGCCCTAGCTAAGTGCCCTGGTTTTGCGCCGGGCGGAAGGTCCGCCGTGGGCAAGAGCACCCAGGAGCTTCCCTCGAAGTCCTGCTTGATCAGGCCTTCCTTACCAAAGCCAAAGAACTCCGACTCGGTCGCCGTAGACCTGCCAAGAATGCTCGTGTCGAAGGTTCGACTGAGGCCGCCCGTTACCAAGTAAGCGCTCTTGGCGATGTTCAGGTAGAACATGTCGAGGTACCCGCGATCCGTCGAGGTCGACTCCGTACTGGTGAGCCCGAGGCCATGGATATTATCGGGCACGCCGCCGACCAAGGGGCCAAACACCGCGACCTCAAACAAGGGCGCCCAGTCGCCCTTGCGTTTCAGAGACTTGGCTTGGGGCCGCGCGGTATGGTTCGCATGGACCACGACACCGCCGTTGTAGTTCTCGAGATCGCCCGCAAGTATCGTGACGAGAGTGCCGCCCGTTGCCACCGGCTTGCCCCAGCCTCCTGGAGCCGATCCAAACAAGGTCCCCTTGGCCGAGTCAAGGGCATGAATCTGCAGGTCCTGGGAATTCACAAACAGGACTCCCTCGGCCATGCACGGATCCGCGGCGGTCAACAGGTCTGTGGCCCAGCGCTTGCGCAGTACGGTGGTCTTGTGGGTGAACCCGCGGACCTCTTCCTTATTGAGAGCCACGACCATGTCCTGCCAAACGGCCAGGCGGTAGTTGGCATCGTCCATGCGGCCCAAGGTGACCGACGCTTGCTTCTCGCCGGTCTGGGCGTCGAGCGCTACCAAGGTCTGGCGCCCACCGTCT
>JBLHWM010000220.1:0-6267 GCA_047629095.1 Planctomycetota bacterium
TGAAGGCGCCTCTTCCGCCAGGGGGGCGGAGGAATCCCTTAGGGACGGCCCCTCATCGCTCAAAAAATCCCAATCTCCTCAGGCCGTCCGGGTTCCGGAGTCCCCCTGGCGGAAGAGGCGCCGCTCGCCCCACGCGTCCCCACCCGCGCGCAGCGCCCCAATAGAGCGACGCCCCCTGCGAAAGGGCGCCCCCTGCGAAAGGGCGCCCCCTGCGGAAGTGCGCCCTCTGCGGAAGTGCGCCCTCTGCGGAAGTGCGCCCTCTGCGAAAGAGCGCCCTCTGCGGAAGTGCTCCCCCTGCAAAAGGGCGCATTCTGCGAAAGTACACCCTCTGCGAAAGAGCTCTTCCTTCTAGGCGAACTGACTACGGCTTGCCAAACTACCGCCATGCGCATTTGTCTGGTAGCCCATGGATTTCCTCCCGAGGAGCGGGCCGGAGTCGAGACCTACACGGCTTCCCTTGCAGCGGGCTTGTCCCGTGCGGGCCATGTCGTCGAGGTCTTTGCGGCCTGTACGAATATGGGTACCGCTCGGCTTGCGATGAGGCGGGTTGAGGTGGACCTGGAAGGGGCGTCTTATGGAGTGACTCGCATTGCTGTGGGGGGAGACCCCGCAGGTCCCAAGGAGATCTTGGACCCGGCTGGGATCGCCGCGAGGTTTGGGGCGTTCTTGGAGCGGGAGCAGTCCGAGATTGTGCATTTTCAGCATGTGATCAAGCTTGGCTTGGGGTTGATCGATGTGGCTCGGGAGGCTGGTCTTCCGACCGTCTACACTCACCACGACTACTATGGCTGCTGCCACCGATACACGTTCCTGAGGCCGGATTTAGCGGTCTGCAAGACTCCCAATGACGCCTACGCATGTGCCCGTTGCGACAAGGCACTGGGCATGCTGAATGGGGTCGAGGGCCTTGGGGATTACCAAATGGGTGTCGACGCGGCAAGCTTGCCCAAGGACGCTCAGGTTCTGCTGTCGGGACTGTTGGACGGGGATCCGGTAGAGGACGGCAAGCTGGACAAGGATGAATGGACTGAGGCCGGGCACCTCCGCTATTCCCTGGATAAGCGCCGTTCCGAGGTATTTAGCCGATTGGATCTGCGACTCTCTCCGTCTAAATTCCTGCAGTCCTGCCTGGAGAAGGCCGGTGTTGGGAAGGTTGAGCACCTCGTCAACGGTATTGAGTGTTCCGACTTGGTCGGGCTGCCGTCGAGCGCTCCGGTCCGCGCTCCGGCTCCCAAAACTCCCCTTCGAATCCTGTACATCGGGAGCTTCGTGAAACAGAAGGGTGTCGAGGTTTTACTCGACGCCTTTGGCTTGCTGATGGATGCCCCCGAGGCGAAGCAGAGGCCCCGCGCGGAGCTGACGGTGCGTGGTTATGCGTCCGATGAGAAGTGGGTGGAACAACTCGAGCGCCGCGGCGCAGAGGTCGGCGCCGAGTTGCCCGGCGGATTCGTTCGCAGCGAGCTGCCAGAGATCCTAGCTGCAGCCGACGTGGTGGTCGTACCCTCGACTTGGTTCGAGAATTACCCGACCGTGATTCGAGAGGCATTCGCGGCTGGCCGCCCCGTGGTGGCAAGCCGCATAGGTGCCCTTGAAGAGAGCGTGCAGGACGGTGTCGACGGGCTGTTGTTCGAGCCAGGCAATGCCAAAGATCTCGCGCGCGTCTTCGGGCAGCTACTCGATAATCCGAGCCTTGTGCCAAAACTCGCAGACGGCATCGGCCCTGTGCACACCGTCGAGCAACAGGTTGACGAGCTCGTGACACGCTACCAGCAGCTCGTCGACGCGGCCCCAACAGAGGACTTCACCAAGGTGCCTGTGCACATGAGGGAGTTCATCGAACGCAACAGCGCGCTGGAGAAGCAGACGACCCGCCAGCTCTTCCAGGACGTGCTTGGGGGGCTCGATGAACTCGGCAAGGGGCTTGGTATGACGCACCAGGACTTGGAGTTGAACCGCGTGTTGACCGAGGGGTTCTCCGGCGGCGACGAGGCCCAACGGCGGATCCGTGATGCGGAAGGCGAGGCGATCTGGTTGCGGGAGCGACTTGCAGCGGCAGATCTAGCAGAGGATTCGTTCCTCGAGAAAGTCGAATGGCTCGAGCAGACCCTGGACGCCAGGGAGACCGCGATCACCTCCCTTGAAAAGGACCAGGAGGAGCTCGCCCTTGGACAAAAGAGCGCGCTGGAAAAGGGCACCTGGCTCGAGCAGACCATCCAAGGTCTTGAGAGCGCCGCTGCCTCCAACGAAGAGCAGCAAAGAGCCGCTCGGATCGCTGCCGAATCCCAGCTGGAAGAGCTGGTTTGGCTGCGCGAGTTGAAGGAGAGCAGCGAGGCAGAGCTCAAGTGGCTGCATGAGAGCGTCGCGAACTTGACCGAAGAGCGCAACTCTCTGACCGTGAACCAGGAAGCCTTGGTGCGGCAGCTCGCGAAGAGCCAAGGGGAAGAGGCCGAGTTCAGGCAACGCCTGGCCGAGGGGCTCAAGGTGGCTTCCGACCAGGGACTCGGCGCAGTGTCCGGCATTCGTCCTAGTGACGCTCAAGCGCTGGCGCCGCTCTTTCAATCGATCGGTGCCTCCATCCATGGGGGAAGTACACCCGAGCAGTTGCTTGAGGCTACGGATCTACTGGTGACGGCCTTGGGGCTTGGCCTCGATGGTGCGCAGCTCGCCGAAGCCGAGCTGGTGCAGCGCCGCACGGAGATGAGCGCTCTCTCAGAAGATGCGAGCGGCACTCTGATCCGGTTGCTGATTGCCAGGTCAGCTGTAGCCAAGCGTCTGCAGGCGTGGCGCCAAGATGGCCTCACCGGAGAAGACCAATGAGCACCCAGCTGAGCACAGCACCCGTGACCGTAGTGATTCCGAGCCTCGCCAATTTCGAGCTGCTCGAGAGGAACCTGCCCTCGCTCTTTCGCGAGTTCGGACGGCGTGAGGTGGGGGATGAGCTCGTCATTGTGGATGACTCAGGAAGCGGCGGACTAGAGGCTTGGGCCAAAAAGGCCCTGCGCGGTATGCCCGCGAAGCTTGAGGTCCGCGAGTCCAACGGCGGCTTTGCCCCGGCTCTCACCAGCGGGATCATGGCCGCAAGCCACCCGCTGATCTTCTCCATGAATAGCGATGTGCGCGTTCGTCCGGGCTTCTTGGATCCGCTGATCGACGCCCTTGGCCCGACCGCTAAAGCTGGCGGCCCCAACCCCGTCTTTGCCGCCGCGCCGCGCGTGCTGCTCAACGGCGAGGTGCAGCAGATCGAGTCCTTCTCCAAGTGCATCCTGCTCGATGGCCTCTTGACGACTCGCTTGAGTGCGGCCCACGGCCAGCGGGTGGAAGCACCGAATACACCCGCGATGATCCCCTTCGCGATTGGCGGGACGGTACTCTTTCGGCGCGCTGACTTCGAAGCTCTAGGCGGATTCGACGAGCTCTTCGCGCCCTTCTACTTCGAAGATAACGATCTCTGCTGGCGTGCCTGGCGCGGTGGCAGTGCTTCGGTCTTCGTGCCGGACTCCGTGGTAGAGCATCACCACAAGGGCACGATTGGCAGCCTGCTCAGCGCCGAGCGCCGCCGGGCAGCGATCGAGCGCGGCGAGCTCCTGTTCAACTGGAAGCACCTCGATCAGGTGGACCTGCCGCGGCACATGGCGCACCTCTATCGGCGCGCCCTCGACGCTTGGGTCACCGATGACCGGGATGCCTTAATTTGGTTACAGCTGGCGCTGGATTCCATGAAAGAGGCCTGCTCAAGGCGTTCTATCAAGTACGAGCGCTCCACGACTGACGTGCTCAAAGACCTGGACAGCTAGGCGCGGCAGGTCTTCAGGAAGGCGGAGTAGATTCCCCGCCACAGCTCTTCCGTACTCTGCGCTTTGGCCAGCATCGCATCGGCGTCGATACCGAGTTCGGGTGAGTTGCCCACACGCTCCACGAAGATTGCGCGCGCCTCTTCAAAGGCCATCTCCGCATGAAACTGTACGCCCCAAATGGGCGCATGCTCGTGGCGAAATGCCTGTACCGCGCAGCGCTCAGAACTCGCCAGGACTTGGAGTCCAGGCGCGGGGGTCGCGAGGACCTCATCATAGTGGGAGAGGAAGCACTCGAAGCTCTCCGGCGCATCCTGCACGGGACCTGCCGGGGACTCGACCTTGACTTCAAGCCAGCCGAACTCCGGCGTGGGCGAGCGCTGCACTTGATCCTTGCCAAACAGAGTCTTGGCAATCAGCTGGTGCCCGTAGCAGACGCCGAAGAGGGGCAGCTTGTCGGCGAAGGCCCGCTGGATGAGCTGCTCAACGCAGAGGCTCCAGGGCAGCTCGTCGAGTACGGATGCTGCGGATCCCGTGATGACCATGCCGGAGAAGGGCGAGAGGTCAAAGTCGAGCTGGTCTAGGGGGATGTGGGGAGGCAGCACCACGGTGGTCTGGGTCTCTGCGGTGGGATGGAACAACGCCGGACAGCCCCCCGCATCGAGGTAGCAGTCAAGCAGCAGCAGGGGCCTGGTCTCGCTGGCCATGACTAGTTACTGATTGCGCCTACTAGGGCTCGCTCAAGGCCGTCGAGGTGGGCGGCCCGCGTGAAGTGCGTAGCGAGGCGCGCCTTGCCACCCTCGCCAAGTCTGCGCCGTAGTTGCTCGTCCCCAAGCAGGCGGTCGACGGCAGCGGCCATGGCGTGGCAGTCCTTGCGCTCGATCAAGAAGCCGCTCTGATCATCGGCCAGCCACTCGGGGATTCCGCCCACGCGGAAGGCCACCATGGGCTTGGCGTGGGCCATGGCTTCCAAGCCGACCAAGCCAAAGGGCTCGTCCCAGACGGATGGGCAAACCACGACGTCCGCACGGTCCAAGAGTGTCTCCATTGCCCCTGAATCCTGCCATCCGGCCCAATGTAGGCGATCGGGACCCAGGTTGTCCTGGAGCGCTTTCTCGCGCAGCCACTCCATCGCGGGACCGGTACCAGCGATGACCAGCTTGAAGGGGGACTGCACGGCGCCCATGGCGGTCAGCAGGTAGTCGATGCCCTTGTCGGGCAATGTGATGCGCGCCGGCGTGAAGATCACGGGCCGGTCGTCCGCATCAAGAAACGCCTGGGTCTCCGCATCCAGCGCGCCCTTCGGCTGGCGATCCGTGTTGGAGAGCGTGAAGGGATGCACCACATCCGTGAGCTCGCCGCCGAAGCCGGCCTTGTGCAGCTCTTCGCGCATGTAGTTCGAGTTGGTCAAGAGCATAGCCGCGCGCTTGTTCACCCCGATCTCGCGGTACTTCTTGAACAGCAGCTTGAACGGGGCGAGGTAGCCGCGCTCGCTCTGGCTGCGGTTCATGCAAGTGCAGCCATCCTTCGCATAGAAGCGAATCAAGCACTCTGCGCCCAGGGCCTTGGTGCAGGTCTCCCCGTCGTTGTGGTACTTGTTGAGTCCAGGGCAGAACAGGGGGTGGTCGTGGACAAAGCGCACTAGGGGCGCAAGCTCCACGAGCTCTCGCAGACAAGCCAGACTGCAGTTGGACTGCTGGAAGATCACATCCGGTTTGGCCGTCTCGACGACATCCTTCAGGTGGGCCCGTTGGCCCGCCGTGAACTTCTCCTCGTTGAGGAACGCAAGGGCGTGAACATCCACGTCAAAGCCGAAGTCCGGGCTTTGGTTGTCTCGACACAGGACCTCGATCTCGTGGCCGCGCTCAAGCAGGCCCGGGACGACAACCGCCGCGAGCCGCTCGGTGCCGCCAACGAGGCCCCATGTGTCGATCGAAAAGAGGATTTTCACGATGATACCCTTGGGTGATTAGCTGCCAATGGTGAGCAGGAACTCGCCGTTGGAAGCCTTGCGCCGCATCTTCTGGGTAAGCATCTCCATGGCCTCGACGGGGTCGAGCTCGTTGAGCACCTTGCGCAGCATCCAGACTCGGCGCATCTCCTCTTCTTCGAAGAGCAGCTCTTCCTTCCGCGTACCCGACCGGTTGATGTCGATGGCGGGGAAGATACGGCGGTCGGCCAAGCGGCGCTCCAGAACGAGCTCCATGTTGCCCGTGCCCTTGAACTCTTCGAAGATAACCTCGTCCATCTTGGACCCGGTCTCGATCAAAGCGGTGCCAAGGATCGTCAGGCTTCCGCCGTCTTCGATGTTGCGGGCCGAGCCGAAGAACTGCTTGGGGAACTGCAGCGCGGTCGCCTCGAGTCCACCCGAGAGCAGCTTGCCGTTGCTCGGTGCTTCGTTGTTCGATGCTCGGGCCAGGCGCGTGATCGAGTCGAGCAGGATCACAACGTCCTCGCCGGCTTCCACCAGGCAGCG
>JBLHWM010000221.1:0-6267 GCA_047629095.1 Planctomycetota bacterium
GGGACCTGTCCAGGGCCGAGTTGGCCACCAAGAGCACTTCCCGGGCGTCTTCCCTTCCGGGGATCGCGGCGATCACAAGGCCGTCCGGCGAGACCGAGGGCAGATCCTTATAGCAGTGTACGGCCAGGTCGATGGCGCCCGCGTTCAGGGCGGATTCGATCTCGCGCACGAATACGCCCGGGGGACCCAAGGTCGCAAAAGTGCTGGTCTTGTCCTGGTCGCCAATGGTGCTCATGACCACGATTTTGACGCGGTTGCCGGCGCTCTCGAGCTGCCGCTTGATGTCCCTGGCCTGAACCATGGCGAGTGCGGAGCCACGGGTTCCGAGGCGGATGTCGATGCCTAACTTCATGATGTTGCCTTCGCCTCGGGGTCACTGCCTGGGCGCGCGCTGTGCTCTGCACATGGCTGCGCGCGCCCGAGCTCTGGCTTCCCATCCGGCCGGATTGGTTGCGTGGACTGCTGATCCTTTTGGGTTTTAGCGTTGTCATCGCGGGCCTTGGCCTCGCTGCGCGCGAGCTCGAACTCCTTGGCCATCTCCGCGTCGGCGTGGCTCAAGAACGCCTCCACCGCAGGCGCCCCTGCAACCCGCGCGACTCCGCGCAGGCCGGTGCTCGGCAGGTGGGCGAAGCGACCGGCGAGGCTCTCGGCGAAGCGCAGTACGGCGGCCTGTTGGTCGTCGTTGAGGCCGACGAGGCTCGTGCTGAGCAGACGCTTGGCGCCCTGCTTGGCGACCTTGCGGTAGCGCTTCTGCAGGGCCGTCACAAAGGGAGCGACATGCTCATCGCCCATGCGAATGCGCAGGCGGCCGAGGGCGGCGTCGATCTCTTCGCGGGCGCCGGCCATCTCCTTGAGGCGCTGGTCGCGGCTGGACTCGGCGATCTCGATGATGGCGTCCATGCCGATGCGATCGACGCCAAGGGCGCGGGCCTGTTCCGGCGGCACGTCCGGCGGCACGGCCATATCGATAATCATGAGCGCTTCGCCCGAGAGCGGAGCGTCGGCCACCCGGGCCAGGGCGGCCGCTTCGAGTACGGCGCCGGGTGCGCCCGTTGCGGACAGCAGCACCTCGGTGGCCGGAGGCTGTTGGCGGAAGTGATCGAGGCTGAGGACTTCAATCGGTCCGGCGCCCGGCAGCTTCTGGAGCTGCAACTTGAGCGCAGTGGCACGCTCCCGGGTGCGGTTGACCAGGACTAGGGGCGTGCCTGCTGTGGCGAGCGCGATGGCGCAGCGCTCGGTCATGGGGGAGACGCCGACTAGAGTCGCGGCACCGCCTGTGGTAGCCAAGCGGCGGCGCATCTTGTCCAGTGCGATCTCTGCCAGGGAGGTCTTACCTGTGCAGAGCCCCGAGTTCGCGCGGATGCGCTTGGAAAGGCGCAGGGTCTCCTCCAGCAAGTACTCCAAGCGTCCGGCGCCCTTCTGTAGAGTCCCAACTTCCCGGGCCGTGTCGATGGCGCGGCGCAGTTGGCCGCCGATTTCCGTCTCGCCGACTTCGGCCGAGTCGAGGCCCGCGGCAACAAGAAAGAGGTGTTCGGCCGCGCCCTCGCCAGCCCAAGCCCGCATGCAGCGCTCGGGCTCGCCAGGGTCTCCGGTAGTCCCGGTCAGGGCCTCGAAAGCTTGGCTGCGCATGCTCGCCATCTTGGCGGGGTCGTCGACGGTGAAGTACACCTCGACGCGGTTGCACGTGCCGAGATAGACCAACTCGATCGCCCCCATTGCGGCCCGAAGACGCAGCAATGCGTCTTCCGCCGTGGGAAGGGCAAAGCGTGCTAAGGCGTCTGCGCCGCCTTGCCGCCAGCTGAGACCGATGACTCCAATGTGCTCCATAGTGTTTCTTGGGGGAACATTAGGACCTATCGGCTACAGGACTGTCATGGCTCTGTCACGGCCCAGTTGACGGGACATTTTATTTACGAGGAGGGCCGGATGCCTTCCGGCGACCGGCCCCCTCTGCCGGGACTATTCCCCGAAGGTGTGCTCGGCGAGGTGCTTCTGGTCCTCTTCCGAGAAGTACGTGGCGCTGAACTGCTTGGCGAGGTCGCGGATGTGATCGACGTGGCTGGGCTCGACCGTCTGCTTGCACTTCATGGCGGACACGGTGATGCCGTGCATGAGCTCGAGCTGGTTGTGGTACTTGGCCATGCCATCGGTGTCGGCCCTGTCCTTGGGAGCCTTGACGCGTTGGGCGAGCCAGTAGCTGGCGACCGTCTCTTGGATGCTAGCCGCGTGCTCTTCCTTGGTCATGATCCAGCGGACCATTTGGTTGCGATTGAAGCCTTCCGCGCCCTCGATGGCTTCGATGAGCTGCATGGACTTGGTGATGGTAGCGGCCTCTTCCATCAGCATGTCGATGCGCATCTTGTCGCCGTAGATTCCGCAGGGAACTTGGCAGTGGTAGGCGGTGGGGGCTGTTGTCGCGAGCGTCGCAGTCGCCGCCGGGGTTGCGGCGGGTGAATGGGTGGTGGCCAGAGTGATGGCGAGGGCCAGTGTGGCGAGGGGAAGTAGGGTGGCTTTCATAGGTCGGTTTTGGGGTTTGGTGCGCTTCGCGCGGGATACTGAGCGCTGGATGTAGTCTGGAGTGGTTTCGGAGCTGGCCAGCAGGAAGGGACGCCTGCGGGGGATTCGGCGAGCTCGGGCCCCGAGTTCGTCGCTGCATTTGTAGGTCGTCTTAGTGAGTCAATCTAGGGGATGGGTGACTTTACTTCGGCCCTTTGTCTTTGATGAGGTCCAGGAGGGCTTGGACTAAAGCTTGCTGGGAGGCCGTGGATTCGACGGGGGCTTCACACAGGGCGAAGGTTAGGCCGCCGGCATCTTCGAAAGTCTCTTTTCCTTGGATTCCGAGCTCTTCGACGGTCTCTAGCCCCGGGGTCAGAAAGCTGGGAGCGACTAGGAGCACCGAGGTCTTCTGAGCGCCTAGCTGCTCTAGGGTGTTCTCGGTGGAGGGAGTGATCCAGGGGTCGCGTCCGAACTTGGATTGGTAGGCGAGGGTGGCGGCCTGGAAGGGCGCGGGGGCACCCTCTTCCGTCCAGCCCAGGTTCCGTTTGAGGGCCTCGAAGGTAGCCTCGCAGTCCGACGAGTACTGGAATCCCTCGGCCTTGTTCACATAGCAGGGAATACCGTGGAAGCTGGCCAATAGGTGGATTGGAGCGTTACTCGGGAAATCGGCTATCCGGTCGCGGACGTTATCGCCCAGGGCTTGGATGTAGCCGGGGTCGTCCGGGGCCATGCCCTTGGATTGCAACCTTGCGCCCAGTCCGAGCTTGGCGGCCAGCTTGCGCACCAGGACGTGCACCGTGCCTGTGGAGGAGGCGGTCTGTTGGGCGAAGAGCGGCACGACCCAGATCGGGTGATCGCTATCCGGAGATTCGGCTTGGATTTCGCGGACGCGGGATTCGATGTTCGGCGAGCCGTAGCGGTAGGCGTAAGTGACCCGCAGGTCGTCGCCAGCGATTGCGGCCGCGCCCTCGGCGAGGGCCCGCGTGCCAATGGCCAGTGGCGATCCCCCGGCCTCGCGTTCCGGCCCCCAGATCTCTTCGTAGGCCTTGGCGATGACCTTCGGGCGGCGCCTCAAAATGATGCCATGGAGGATCGGGAGCCAGAGCCAGCGGGGCTTCTCAACGACCATCGGATCCCCGAGGAACTCGGCGAGAAAGGCGCGCACGTCCTTCTCCGTCGGCGTGTTCGGCGTCCCTAGGTTGACTAGAATGAGATCGGCTCGTGTCATGGTTCCAAGTCTAGACAGATTGGATGGTCCGCCTTTCAAAAGCTCGTGGAATCCTCTTCGGCAACTCGAAATCTGGATCGATTCGAAGCATAGTTTTCGAGCCGCATACAAGGGGCCATTCAGCCAGCCGATTGCTTCCGTGCGAGGGGTGCCCTAGGATGTTGACGCCGGTGATCGAAGTTCATTCGCGCCCGCTCCACCAACGACTTGCAAGGACGAATATGAGCCACGTGAAACGAGATGAGACCTGGGTGCTGCGGGAGTATGGGGATGAGAAGTGGCCTGCGGTACTCGAGCAGATTCGCGCAGCTAAAGCTAGTGGTGAAAAGGACTTGAGTCGGGCTCTGTTCGATGTGATCCGGCTCCAGCGCGACCTTCCTGGGTGGCAAGAGCGGGCCTGCGTGCTCGGCGGTGAGGAGCGCGTGCTGCCCTTTGGGGTCGCTTGGGAAGCGCGCCAGGGCATCACCTGCGAGACGCTCCTGGACTGCGTTCGGCCGGACACCTCACTCGTGGTCGAGATGGGCAGTGGGTGGGGCTTCAACCTGCTGCAGCTTTGGTGCAAAGGCGGCCCTCGCCATGCGCGCTACGTGGCCGCGGAGTTCACGGCCGCGGGCAGGCAGTGCACCGACGAGTTGGCGATGCTCGCTCCTCAGCTCAAGCTGACGACAGCCGCTTTGGACTACCACGATGTTTTGGCGACGGAGATCGAGAAGACTGACGGCCATGCACTGGTTTTCTCGTGCCAATCCCTCGAGCAGATTCCCCACGTGAAGCCAGACGTGGTGCAGTTCATCGCATCCTTGGGTTCCAAGGTGACCTGTGTGCATGTGGAGCCGATCGGCTGGCAAATGGGGGACGGTGGGGAGTTTGCGGAGCTGCGGCGCGCCTATGCTGAAAAGCACGACTACAACCGAAACCTCTGGGAGCTGTTGCAGGCGCAGCAAGCAGAGGGAGCGATTACAATTCGCCGAGCCGTGCCGGATTTCGTGGGCGTGAATCCGGAGAATCCCGTCTCGGCCATCGAGTGGCAGGCGGGCTGATTGCGCTGCGGGCGGGCACTCAGGACCCTTTGTCGATGCGTACTGGAAAAGGTCTCCTTGGGTGCGATACTGGCCGGAAAAGACCCTGGGCGGACGGGTTTGCCGCATGGACAGGACGTAAGATGCGCCTATGATCGAGGCCGAAATCGTCGCAGTCCTAGGGCAGACCCCCGCCTTCCGCAGACTGCCCCATGAGCTACTGCTGTCCTTGGCTAGGCTCTGTACCAAGCACGAGTTTACCCGCGGCGAGCTCATCTTTGAGGAGGGGCAGACCTGCGATGGCTTCTATTTGATTCTCGACGGTCGGGTCAAGTTGTATCGCGAGACGCTCGAGGGCCGCGAGCAGGTCCTGCATAAGCTGCGCGAGGGCGCGACCTTTGCCGAGGCCGCGCTGCTGAAGCTGGGCACCTTCCCGGCCAGCGCTGTGGCCGAGCAGAAGGCCAGCTTGCTGCGGATCGAAGGCGCGGGCTTCTTGAAGCTGTTCCGCGAGCACGAATCCCTGGCGGGCGCCATGGTCGCGTCGCTCTCCGGCTGGCTGCTGAACCTGGTGGCCCGGGTCGAGGAGCTCTCCGTGATCTCCGCGGGTGCGCGGTTAGCTCACTACATTGTGCGGATTCCGTCCCGGGACGAGGCTGGCCAGATGGTGGTGGACTTGCCCATGAGCAAGAAGGACCTCGCGGCTTACCTTTCGATCACCCCCGAGACCCTGTCGCGCATGCTGCGGCGTTGGGCCGACCGCGGCATCATCGCCGTGGATCGGCGCAAGTTGTCTATTCTCGACGGCCGCATCTTGGCCGCAATCGCGGACCGGGAAGAGTCGGCCTAGGCCGGGCCTTGCGGGGGAGACGGGCGCCATAGGGCAGCTTTAGGGGTCGGTTTCCGGCTCCCCAAGGTCATTTTCGGAGTCTGCTTTCCGAAAAGTCTTGATGGCGATCAAGCTGTGATGAGGCGCTTAATTGATTTCCTGGGCAGGGCCCTTGCCATCGGTGGGGGATTTGACGATATTGAGGACCTAGAGATCGCCTAATCGATTGAGGGAAGTTCGCCTTGATCCTGAGCGCTCCCAAATCTCGGCTCACCCGCCACCGATCCCATGCACCAAACCGTACTCACCGCAGCGTTCCTAGCCCTGATGGGCTGGTTCTTGATCGGTTCTGGTCCAGCCGACATCCCACTCGCTGAGCGTGATGTCGTGACCCTGGACATGGTGCAGCCGACGACCCTGAGGACTCCCATGGGCGACGACCCGCGGATCATGGTGGCTGGCGTGCAGAAGCGCTGCCAGACCTGCCACGAGATCTGGGACTCGGGCGAGCGGCAGAACGAGTCGCTGGTCCAGCACCGGGACATGTGGCTAAACCACGGCGAGAACGACAACTGCCTGAGCTGCCACGACAGCGAGGACCGCGGCATGCTTCGGGACCGCAACGGCGAGCAGCTTGCCTTTAGCGATTCCGTCGCGCTCTGCTCCCAGTGCCACGGCCCAACTTGGCGCGACTGGCA
>JBLHWM010000222.1:0-6254 GCA_047629095.1 Planctomycetota bacterium
GTGGACCGTCCCAATCCAACAATCGCCCCCCAGCCCCTCAAATGGCAACCCAATTCCCACTCCCCCACTCCCCAGAGTCGTTGCGACCTCTCCAGAGGCGTCTCGGTCAGCAGTAGGGTGGAGGAATCCCTTGGGGACGGCCCCTTAGACGTTCAATCGCTCCCCATCATCTCCGGCCGGCCGGGTTCCGGAATCCTGCTGCTGACCGAGGCGCCGGGCGCCCAACATCCCCACCCAAGCGAAGCGCCCAACCGATCCAAGCCCGGCATCAAAACCTAGCGCAGCGTCAAAGCCCAGCGCAGCGTCAAGGCCCAGCGCAGCGTCCCCCCCCCCCTTTTAGGAAGTGGGCGTTAGCATTAGCCTGCCGAGCCAAACCGCGCTGAGGCCTACACCAACGTTAAGGACGACGCTAAGGAACGCCAGTCGAAGGGCACCGTCTCGCATCAACTCAAGGGTCTCGTTGCCGAAGGCCGAGAAGGTCGTCAAGGCGCCGAGCAGGCCGACCCCGAGAGCTAATCGCAGATGCTCAGGCATCTCCTCTTGGATTTCGAGCCATGCAACTAGGGCTCCCATGGCAAAGCAGCCTAGGGCGTTAACTAGGAGGGTGCCCAAGGGGAAGGAGCCCATGCGACCGGCGAGTGCCAGGCCCGCGGCGTAGCGTAGAATTGCTCCTACGAAGCCGCCGGCGCCGACATAGAGGATGGGTAGCATTGCCTAAGAGGGTGAATCGTCCTTTTTGCGGCGCTCGATCTCCATGTCTCGGAGCTCGCGGCGCAGGACTTTCATGACCGTGCTCTTGGGGATCTCTTCGATGAACTCGACCTCGTAGGGAATCTTGTAGGGAGCCATCAAACCTTCGCAGAAGCTGCGAACCTCTTCGCGGGTCATGGTCTCGCCTGGCTTCAGGACGATGAACGACTTGACTGTCTCTGTACGGCAGTCATCGGGTACGCCGATAGTGGCCGCCTCGACGATCTTCTGGTGACTGGCGAGCACCTTATCGACCTCGTCGGGGAAGACTTTGAAGCCCGAGGCGTTGATCATGTCCTTCTTGCGGCCGACGATGTAGAAATAGCCGTCCTCGTCCATAGTGGCCAGGTCGCCGGTGTGAAGCCAGCCGTTGATGATCGTCTTTTCGGTCTCGTCGTCGCGGTTCCAGTAGCCACGCATGACCTGGGGGCCGCGCACCACGAGCTCGCCCTCTTCGCCGATCGGCATCTCGATCGTGGGGTCGTCGATACCTACGATCCGGGAGTCCGTGTTCGAGACGGGGATACCCACGCTGCCTGGCTTGAAGGTTCCTCCAAGGGGTGCAACGTGGGTGCCTGGCGAGGTCTCGCTCATGCCAAAGCCCTCGACGATCACACTGCCGGTGAGCTTCGTGAACTGCTCCATGGTGTCCAAGGGCAGGGGGGCCGAGCCGGAGAAGCAGAACTTGACCGAGGAGAGATCGTGGTCTTCGATTCCCGGGTAGTGATTCAGAGCGTTGAAGATCGCGGGCACGGCGAGGAACAAGGTGACCTTGCGCTTTACGGTCACGTCCACCAGGGCCTTGAAGTCCCTAGGATTGGGCACAATGGCCATGGCTGCGCCGGAATAGACGCTCCAATTCATGCAGGCGGTCATCCCGAAAACATGGAAGATCGGGAGGGCCGTGAGGATGACCTCATGGCCGTGGTCGTTGCCGACAAACCAGTTGTCGATCTGCTGGATGTTGCAGCTTAGGTTGCGATGGGTCAGGACCGCGCCCTTGGACACGCCGGTTGTGCCGCCGGTGTATTGCAAGACCGCGATGGACTCCATGTCGCGCTTGACCGTGGCCACTGTTCCCGAGGCTCGCTTGATCAGCTTCTTGAAGTCGTGGACGGTATCGGTCTCGGGGACTTTTGCCGCCAGGGGTGGCGACTGCTTCTTGAGCTTGATCGGAGCGAGGAAGTTGAGCGGAAAGCCTAGGTAGTCCGCGATGCCCGCAACGATGAAGTGCTTGATCCCGAGCTGGTCGCGCATGCCCGAGACCGTCTGGTCAAAGATGAAGTCGGCGACGAAGGCGAACTCGCAGGCCGCATCATTCCATTGGTGCTCGATCTCCCTGGGGGTGTACAGGGGGTTGGTGAGCACGACCTCGGCACCGAGTTTCATGGCGGCGTAGTAGGCAATCACCGTCGGGGGCATGTTCGGCATTTGGATCGCAACCCGCGAGCCCTCCTTCACGCCGAGTCCTTTCAGAGCGACAGCCATGTCATTCACAAGCTGGGCGAACTCCCTGTAGGAGATCTCTTTGTTCATGAAGAACATCGCCGGGCGATCCCCAAACTTAGCGGCTGTGCGATCGAGAAACTCGGGGATCGTCACGTCCTCGAAGTCGATTTCAACGGGGACGCCGTCGTCGTACTGCTTGTGCCAGACTCTTGATTCCATAAATATTTCTCTACGGGTGGGGTGTTGCTATCCGGCCAAATCGCGTGGGGGATGGCCCTGTGGAGCATCCGATTGCGCTGTGGGGCTCACTTAGCAGAAGGATAAGGCGCTTCTGGTGCAAATGGTTTCTAATGAACAGGCTCAATCCCCCCCTCCCCCATCGGATCTTTCCCAGTTTCGGCCATGCACCCCATCTCCACCCTTCGTGTTCTCGCCGCCGGCATCGCTCTTTGCTTTGTTGCCTTCAGTCCCGATACAGACAGCGCTCCCGCCAGAGCCTCTGCCGCAACGGCAGCCGACGGCGTGCTACTCGTCCCCCACATGCTGGGCGCCGCACGGAACTTGGTGCCCGTGGATGGTCAAGTGCTTGTCTACAACCCAGGCCAGCCCCGTGTGGAAGCGGACCGAGTCGAGCTACTTGAGCTGCGTGTCTCCCTAGAAGGAGTCGTTGTCGAGACCAGGACCTTGGAGGCCAACTTGCTTGGGGACAGTCGATTTGGGGATCTCGCTGCGCGCATTGAACGCTTGCCCCATTCGGTTTCCGAGATCACAAGGGAGCGCGTCTTTGCGCCCCTGGATGCGCCCGAGTTCACTGGCGCAGAAGTCACCGCAAACATGCGCGGGATCACGGCCGCCCTAGCGGAGCTGCGCAGCGACTGGGACGACGGCCTTGAGCAGCCCGTTCTCGCCATCGACTTCCGCTATGAACTCGACCAGCTATTCTTCCCAGAGGATCCCGCGGGAACGGAGCGCACCGTTGCGATCGAGGTCGACTACCTCGACAGCGCCGGTGCCCAGCACACGGCCACGACCTCCACGGTGGTCACGCGGCTCCAGCCCGCACTGCGCGCACCTTCGACCCTAGAGCGCACCGTTGGCGGGACCATCGCTGGCACCTCGACACACATCCACGGAGGCGACCTGCACGTGCACTCCTGCCACGGTGAAGCGGCCGGTGCCTGTGCTCCCTCCGGCAACTGCGGCGCTGAGACGCTGCAGGTCTCGGGCTCCTTCTCCTATGCCCAACTAAAGAGCCAATACACCGCTCTGGGCTTGGACTGGTATACAGCCACAGACCACAGCTACTGCCTTGACAGCCCCAACGAGTACAACACCATCGCCCTGGAGTGCTCGGCTCTAACGGACTCGTCCTTCTTGGTCATTCCCGACACGGAGCTATCCAGCGACGAGTCCGGTGCGCAATCCGGCAGCGACCTAGGCGATGCCATTTGCCTCGGGGCCACCGCGTCGAACCACATGGGCGCCCACGGAATCAGCACCTGGAAGCACGGCGGCAGCCAAGAGTTTTGGGGCTTCTGCGATGGCATCTTCACCGACGAGCTCGAGGGCTTCGCCGGCAACATCGACAAGATTAGGAACGAGGGTGGCTACCCCATCGTCAACCACCCCACGGGCTCGAGCTTCGGCTGGAACAGCGTCGCAAGCCTACGGGGCATCGAGAACAACGACATGCATGGCGTCGAGATCTGGAACGGCGCCTCGGTGACCGGCCAGGGTGGCGACGTCGGCGCCTGGATTAACTGGCTCGAGAGCGGGCGTATCCTTTATGGGTATTCCGGCAGTGATACCCACGACGAGGCCTTTGCCTTCGGGGCGAACCAGGTGGTTCTTGGGCCGAACGAGCCCTTCTCACCCGGCACGGTGCAGAGAGCGATCCGCGAGGGACGCGTATTCATGTCCCGCAACCACGTCTTGATCCATGAGGCTCTGCTCACCGGCGACGCCCTCGAAATGGGATCACTGCAGACCCTCGCACCCCTGCAACAATCAAGCGTGGTGACTCTCGAGGCCCACTACAACTTTGGCGCCGATACGGGCACGATCACCTTTTATACGGGTGCGGACGGCATCCAAGAAGCCGTGCACGCAACCAGTGCGCCCCTCACGGGCCAAGGCGTCTTCACCTCGACCATCATTCCCGCAGCAGGCAAGAACGCGTGGTCACGGGCCTACGCCATCTCCGGCGGTGCCGCCAGCTACTCCAACCCAATCTTCTACCTACCCGGCACGAGCTTCTCGACTGAGTTCGGCAACGGCCTAGGTGGCGCAAACATCGGCGGACTTTCGAGCGATGCTGCTCCAGCCATTGGCTCCACCATCGACTTGGACATCACCGGCTTCACCGGTGCCACTGCAGCCTTTCTCGGTGCATCCGTGACCCAGATCCCCGGTGGCCTGCCCGTCTCCGGCGGCAACCTACTGATCAACTTGCCCTTGGCCTACCAGACCACTGTGCCCATCGATGGCGCCGGCAATGGCAAGCATCGACTGCGCATGCCCTTCGTCCAAAGCATCGTCGGTATCACCATCTATTGGCAAGCCGTAGGAGCCACCGCCGCACTACCCGGCGGATTGGCCTTCACTAATGGTCTGTCCATGCCGATTAGCGCCATGGGGCAGTAGCCCTGCCCCGTTACGGCCTGGTTACCGCGGCACCATGAATCGGTGCTAGACTGCTCTTATGTCCCCAAAGTCACGCATTCTCGTTGTTGAAGACGACGCAGCGGTTCGCCGCGGTGTCGTCGATGCCCTTAGCTTCCACGGCTACGAGAGCTTCGAAGCGGCCGACGGCGAGAGTGGTCTTGAGCTCGCCCTGAGCTCGGGCCCGGACCTCGTCCTACTCGACGTCATGATGCCGAAGATGGACGGCTTCGAGGTGCTGACGGCCCTGCGCCAGAAGGCCCCGGGCCTGCCGGTCATCTTGCTCACCGCGAAGGGTGCCGAAGTGGACAAGGTGCGCGGCCTGCGCGCGGGCGCCGATGACTATGTGGTCAAGCCCTTCAGCCCATTGGAGCTGCTCGCCCGGGTGGAAGCCGTGCTGCGGCGATCGGCCGAGCGGACCCACGTCGCCAAGGATCAGGTCGCCATCGCTGGTCGCAACATCGACTTCGCCAAGCGCCAAGTCACATTGCCCGACGGCAGCAGCGTTGAGATCACCGAGCGCGAGTCCGAACTGCTCGCCTTCCTGATCGCCAACCCCGACCGTGCCATCTCCCGCGAAGAGCTACTGCGCTACGTCTGGAAGATCAACCCCAAGGGACTTGAGACGCGCACCGTGGACATGCTCGTTGCCAGGCTTCGCGAGCGCCTCCAGGACAAGCTGGAGACGCCCGCTATTATCGCCACGGTTCGCGGCCAAGGCTACCGACTCGCCAATGCCCCAGAAGCTGTCGAATAAGCAAGCTGGCACCCGCTGGCTGAAGCTGCTCGGCTGGCTCGCGCCGGTCGCGTGCCTGGCCATGGCCTGGATCTCGATGCTTGCCTTGGACAAGGAGCAGGAGGTTCTGGAGACGCGGCTCTACTTCGCTCAAAAGACCGAAACAGAGCGAGTTGTCGATCGTTTGGAGTCTGTGCTGCGCGTGCTCTTTACCAAGGAGTCGGCACTAGATCAGGGCGTCTTCCGGAGCTACGTCTCGGACCCCACCTCCGTGCCCCGTGGCGCCCGGTTTGCCTCGCCTTTGTTCAACCCGAACACGGAGCGCTCCCCCTTCAAGCGCATTCACTTCGAGCTGGGTCCCGGGGCCGTCATCACCCACCCCGAGCTGCCCACCGGCGACGACTTGACACTTGCCAAGACAGAGGGTCACATCACCAAAGCCACCCTCGATAGGGCACGAAACCTTGCGACTCGGCTCGCCGAATTTGCGCCGCCACAGGTGTTGATCAACCTGCTGCTGCTCACCCGTGGCGACGCAACCGACGCCGCCGACCGTGCGATTCCCGAGGGACCCTTCCGCGCTTTCTTCGTTCCCATTCGCGACGGCGGCCAAATCGTGCGCGCCGAATTGCTGATCCTGCGCGGCGTGGGTAGCGAG
>JBLHWM010000223.1:0-6223 GCA_047629095.1 Planctomycetota bacterium
ACGGGGCCATCAGGCGCTGGCAACTGATTGGCCGAGATGGCCTGTATTGCCACTCCGGAGAGATGGCTGTGGGCGTCGACGAAGCCCGGTAAGAGCGTCTTGCCATCTAGATCGATCAGTTGCGTAGCTCCGCCTTGATACGGGAGTACTTCAGCCTGACTACCTACAGCCAAAATCTTGCCATCGGCAATGGCTAGCGCTTCCACGGTGCCCCGGGTTCCATCGAGGGTGATGACATTCCCGTTGGTGTAAATGTGACTGGCAACAGGTGCGGCCGGCTGCTCGCGGCAGCCCGTGGCCAAGCTTAGAGACAGGGCAGCAAGAGCGACCGTTGTATTAATACGCATAAGAGTTCCGTCCATCGATGGATCCGGCAAGGTACTGCTGTACATCGCCAAAAGGGGGCAAGCCGATGGCGAGATCTTTGCTGTGCCCTAAAAGTCTTCATGACATGGGCCGCCTCGCGCATAGCAGGGAATAAACCCAAGCGCGTCCAAGAAGATTGAAGCCCTCATGAGTCGCGCTTATTGATTGCGGAGAATAATCGATCCAAAGGGCTGCCACCAATAAAATCGACCGCCCGTCCAGCTGGCCTCCAGCTCTTACCGTCCTCCACCCGATTGCTAGCTCGCGACACGTGCGAAGCGTCTCGATCCAGTACATCGCGCGCTTCGAACCACCTCGAGCTTGGGAGGTACAGCCGCGCGGATCGGTGATGCTTAGTTCGCGGCGCTCGGTGACTCGTTACGATCTCGCCATGATACGACCCACTTCCCTCCTGCCACTACTGCTTGTGTTTGGCTGCGCCTCTGGTGCCAAAGACACCAGACTCTCACCGAACCAAGAGCTGACCGCTCCAACTCCACAAGCACATGTCGAACACTGGGGCGCCATGAAAGCCGTTCTCCGTGATGGCCTAACCCAGGGGCGCGTGAGCTTGGACGAGGCAGTCGGTCCGAACACGTTCGCGGTAGGCGCACTAGAGGGACTCGCCGCCGAGATCACAGTCGTCGATGGCGTGATTCATCTTGCCGAGGTGATCGAGTCAGGTGCTGGGATTTCCATGCGGGTCCGCGCGCCCGTCGAAGGAGAGCAAGCCACTCTGTTGGTCACAGCCCAGGTGGATTCATGGGCCGAGCACCTACTGCCCCGCGTGGCCAATCTAGAAGAGCTCGAGACCGCCGTGCGAGACATCGCCCTTGCCGAGGGCATCGACGTCACGCTGCCCTTCCCATTCAAGGTCGAAGGAGACTCCAGCCAAGTGCACCTCCACGTACTCAACCACTCTTGCCCCATCGCCAATCCCGACGGTCCAAGTCCATGGACCTTCGAAGGCGTGAACGAGCCCGTTGTACTTGTCGGCTTCTACGCATCCGACGCGGGCGGCGTACTCACCCATCACGGCCAGAGCAGCCATGTCCACGCCGTGGTAGCGACGCAAAATGTGTCCGGGCATCTCGACAGCATTAGCCTGACTGGGAATGCCCGGCTGTTCTTGCCAGGCAGTTGACACAGGGAAGAGTGCGACTGACTCCGTTCACTTGATAGGCAGGTGGCCTGTCTTGACGAAGATCACCGTGTCTTCCGTGACGAAGGGATGATGGGAGCTCAGGTGCGGGCTCTGGAGCCAGGTCCCCTGTGGGTAGTTGCCGTGCTCGTCTTGGAAGGTCCCCGAGAGAACGAAGACCTCTTCACCGCCCCAATGCTGATGGGGTACGAAGCGCTCACCTGGCGGCCAGTGAACTAGGGCTGTGCCTTCGCCTTCGAAGCTGTGCAATGGCTTGACTTCGAGTTTGCCTTGACCCGGCAGCCATGGATGATCATCGAACTGCGAGTGGACGACCTCGCTATCGGCCTTGGCAAAAGGACCAGAGCGCAGGAAGAGTGTGCACCCTGTGCTGCCTGAACGCGCATCTACATGACCCGGGGGTCTGCGAGCATAGGCTCCAGTGGAGAGCGTCCCCTCTGCTAAAACTAGGTCGCCCTCTAGCACGATGATCTCGACGCCCCAACCATCGGGCCGTGCGGGAATGCTCGTGTCAGGGGCTAGCCGAAGGAGAGCCGATTCGAAGCCGTCCTTGCTGGCGGGCATGAGCTGCTTGCGTTCGATTCCGGCGCGATCTGTCTTCGTCCACTGGACACTTGCCGTGTCAGACTTCCTGTGATTCTCAGTTGTCATCCGTGCTTCTCCTTTGGCTGGCGATACGTATTCGTGCTGCCCTGGCGTCGTCCAACACCTCGTACTCCACCCCTTCTGCGGGAGTGGCGATGGACTCGGGCTGTGCGATCCACCTCATGGTGCAGGGACTCTAAACACTGCCGCGGGAATAGGTGCAAACTTCTATGCGGCGCCGCTCGAGACTACCCAAGGCCTCCCCTTCGATCATCGGCCTAGGGTCTCTGCGATCGCTTCCATCCACGCGTGTTGGCCCGTGCCGGTGATGTGTAGCTTATCGCCGCCTAGGAGTTCGTTGGCGCGGCCGTCCTTGTCGAGGAACAGCGGCCGCAGGTCCATGTAGCGCACGCGCTCGTGCAGCGCCAATTCGCCTGCCGCTTGGTGCACGACGTCGATAGCGGCCCGGCGCGGGTCGCTGGGCTCGGCGCCGCAGGGGAAGGGGCCGCACAGGAGTAGGTTGGCCTGGGGTTCGCGCTCGAGCAGGCGCGCGACTAGGGCCTCGAGGCCGGCCGCGGTCTCCGCTCCCGTGTGCTTGGCGGCGTTGATGTTGTTGATGCCGATCTGCACGACGATCCAATCAGGATCGAGCACCGCTAGGGCTCCGTGTTCGGCCCGGAACATCAGGTGCTCGGTACGATCCCCTGACAGGCCGAGGGAGATCGCGCCGGGGAAGCGGTCGATGGCGCGCTCGCCCTGGGCGTTGGTCAGCCGGTTCTGCGCGCCGGTCAGGCCTTGGGTGATCGAGTCGCCGAAGAAGACCAGGTCCAGCAACGGTTGCTCTTGGGCGAGCGCACGCATCGCGCGCACCTGGTCCCACCAGGAGTCGCCGCCCCAACCGGCGCCGCTGCGGAACTCGACCGAAGAGGCCGGGTGTGCGGCAGGGTTGCGCGAATCGAGCCCTAGCTGGCGCAGCAGGGTGCGCACCAGGGGCGCGACGGGGTCGAGTCCGTGCGGGTGGTGTCCGAGGCCAGGCTTGCGCCAAGGCGTCACGTTCCCGCCCAGCTTTCCGATCCGCGCGACGAGCAGCTCGCCGTTCTCGGCCGGGGGCACGACCTCATCCGCGCCGCCGATCAACACGTGCATGGGGATGCCCACCAAAGGCGCCAAGTCATCGAGGGGAGAGCGCCCGTCCTCCCAAGCCTGAACCTCGGTCAGATCGTAGGCAGTCAGCATGCGCGACCAGTCCCCGTCGGAGCGCTTGCCGCTGCGACCACCAGGCCAAGAGCGCAGGTCGCACACACCATTGTCGAGGAGGATCGCACCAACGCGGTCGGGGAAGGCGCGGGCGAAGTTCAGCACCGGCATGCCGCCCCGGGAGAGTCCGAGTAGTACGGGCTGGCGAGACAGGCCGAGCGTCCCCTGCAGCAGTTCGTGAGCCAGCTCCCAGCGCTGCACTGCCTGCGGCGCACCGAACAGGTTGGCCACGTCCACGTAGACCAGGTGGAAGCCTCGCTCCAACAGGGCCAGGTCGAGGGCGGGCTCGTGGCCAAAGAAGCGCGCGCGCCATAGCCAGGGTCGCCCGGCGGCGACCGTATGCGGCCGGACTAGCACGCAGTTGGCGCCGTCTGCTGGCAGGGCGAAGTCGAGCCGTGGGAAGCCATGGAAATCGCTAGCGGCAAACTCGACCCCCAGGGCTTTCAGGTCGCTCTCGATGGTCGGCGGAGTCGGGTCGACGGTCACGCGCAGGAGGTCGGCCAGGTGATCGGCGATAGCGGCGGAACCGAATGGACTCAAGTGCACGCCGTCGGTGACCTGGCCGGCATCGAGCACACGCGCAAGGTCTACGAAGTCGACGCCGGGCGTCTCGGCGGCGATGGAGCGGTAGGCCGAGGCCAGGCGCGCAAGCCGCGGCTCGCGCTCGGCCAGGTCCGCCGCGCGCTCGGCCGACAGACCGCCCTTGCCTGGGAACATGGGCGGTGGCGAGCAAAGCAGTACGCGCGGCTGATCGAAGCGCTCCCCCACCGCGGCGAGTAGGGCGCGCACGTCGCCCTCCAAGTGCTCGACTTGCTCCCAGCAGCGACGCTCGCCCAGGACCGTGTCATTGGTACCGAGCATCACGACGGCCACGTCCGCGTCGAGGTCGCGCTGGGCGCGCCAAGCGCCGCTCTCCAGGTACGGCTGGTCGGTCCCCGAGAGCATCGTCGTGCCTCCGGCGCCCAGCCCCGTAACCTTCGCGCCCGCTCCCAGACGCTGCTCCAACAGGCTCGGCCAGCGGCTCTCGAGTGGCAGGTTGTTACAGACGGTGAGCGAGTCACCTAGGCACACCACGTCTTGGGCCGCGGCGAGTGGAGCGAGCAGCAGCAACGCAGGCAGCGCGCGGAGCATGCCGCCGCGCCTAGCGAACAGCGTGGACACAAACCCCACCCCAGGTCCGGGGACCGGCGCGCGAATGGCCAATGCAGCGGGTGCCAGCTTGGGCTCGGCATCAACGCGTGGCGTAGGTGCCGTCCGCTCCATACCTGCAGCCCGAAGCTCCCAAGGTCGCGCAGAACCAGCGAGCTCTAAAACCAGGGCGGGGGAGTTTCGGTCGAGTTGAGGATCGATCATCGTTACATGGTACGCATCCTGCACGCCTAGATGCGACTGCATTGAACTCGGCATAAGACCCGCACGTCGATCTAAGCGAGAGTCCGCAGTCTCACTGCAGCTTGGCCAGGGGCCAACGGCAAGCAATCAGGCCCTCTGCTCTAGTCCAGGCGATGTGACGGCCGCAAGTACCAAGGTCCCATGATAACCGCGCTCTGCAACGGGGCGCTTTAACTCAATCGAACAGCATGCTTAGAAAGCGATCGCGCCTTTCAGCGGACATCTCTCGGTGATTGCTAAACACCACGTGCTCATGTGCCTCAGCCTCAGGGTCAAGCTGGATACTCCATAGGGCATTGATTTCATCGGGCAGCATCGAGTAGCGAATATCGATCACTCGATTTTCATGGATGGGATCTAGTGCGATGAAGCCACTAGAGAACCAACGAAAGCGCTCCAGATCGAGGGCTTGCTGCGTCCCCTCGTTTAGCCACGGTAGGCTCTCCGCCACTTCTAGCTTCTTGACCTGCTCCCCGTCGTAGTACCGCGCATCGGCCTCGCGTTGAAAGGGCCCCAAGCGAATGGCGTCGACAAAGTACTCACCCTCTGTCTCGATGATGATCTTCCACAAGACGATGTTCGCAAAGCTGGGCTTGGCGCTAATGGAGACAATAGCCCCACGCGTCTCCTCATCAAAGTGATCCACAAGATAGGCATGAGCGAAGGCCTCTACTCGCTGTTTCTGCACGAAGCCTAGTGCTGGATACAACAGGATCCACCCGAGAGCCAACCGGGCATACCACGGGTTCTTCTTCCAGATGGACACGGCGATCCCGATAAGGATCGGCAGCGTGTACAGCGGATCGATCACGGCGATATTGTTCCAAGCCACTCGCTGCGAACTGAAGGGCCAGAACAGCTGCGTACCATACGTCGTACAGGCATCGAGCAAGGCATGGGTCGCGTACCCCAGCAAACAGATGACAAAGGTCTTCAAGAAGGTGAAGTCACATCGCCTGCCGATCAGCCCATGCAGAATCAACGCACAGAGCAGAGCGCCGACGGGAATGAAGATCAGCGAGTGGGTGAAGTGCCTGTGGAATTCTAAGGCTAACAGCGGGTCCGAGGACGACCGAATCAGCACATCCAAGTCGGGGCTCATGCCCGCCAAAGCACCGATTAGCCCGACAGCTTTTAGGCTCTTGGATTGGCCTCCACGCTGAAGTGCCTGGGGCAAGGTGGCGCCTAACGCGCCTTGAGTAATGGGGTCCATGCTTGCCTCTCTGGCGGGTGCTGCGCTGACAGCTGCTGAGCATAGCGATTCCCCAGTCCATGGGGTTCAGCATTGCTCGTCCCCGATCAATCGGTGGGCGCCGCTTCCGTAGTCGCTGTCGCTGCCGTAGTCGCCGCCGGCCCTGTTGCGCTATTTCACTTTCCCGAGTGCGCTTGCGTTCAAGGGACGTATCCTGCTAAGGCCCCCTTCTCCCACGAATCAATCCCATGAGCACCCCTATCCTTCTC
>JBLHWM010000224.1:0-6218 GCA_047629095.1 Planctomycetota bacterium
TCGTGACCCACAAGCGCAACCTCGGCTATGGCGCGGCCTTGAAGACCGGCTTCGGCCAGGCCAAGAACAACATCGTGGTGATCACCGATGCGGACGGCACCTACCCCGAGGATCGCATCCGCGACCTGCTCGACTGCGTGGACGACGGCGCCGAAATGGCTGTGGGCGCACGGGTCGGAGCGAATGTTCACATCCCCCTGATTCGACGTCCCGCCAAGGCTGCCCTGCGGCACCTCGCCTCCTTCCTGGCTGGCTCGCGCATCCCCGATTTGAACTCGGGCCTGCGCGCATTCCAACGGGACCACGTGCTCGCCTACAAGCCGATCCTACCGAATGGTTTTAGCTTCACTACGACGATCACCCTCGCCTCACTTACGAACAATCACCGCACGGACTACATCGAGATCGACTACGCCCATCGCTCGGGCAACTCGAAGATCCGTCCCATCGCGGACACGGCGCTGTTCATTGCGCTGATCATTCGCACGGTGGTCTACTTCAACCCACTGAAGGTCTTCTACCCCGTCGCGACCCTGCTCTTCTTCGCCTTGGCCGCCACGGTCATCAATGACCTGTTCCTGGTGGAGACACCGAACCTGAGTGACAAGACCGTACTACTCTTCGTGGCCTTCATTCAGATCCTCTCCGTCGGCCTCTTGGCGGACCTGATCGAAAAGAAAGCGCGCCTCAAGTAGGTCCTAAAGCTCGAAATCGAGAGAGGGCGTCCCAGGGTGGGGCGCCCTTTTTCGTTGGGCTAGTTCGAGGCCGGCAGGCAGGCCAGGACGAGCTCTTGCAGGAAGTCTTGGAGCTCGCCTCGATCGGTGGAGTCCGGATCGATAGTCGTGGCAATCTGGGCACTTCTCGCACGACCCGTTACGTCCATGGTCATGGGCAGGTAGCGACTGCGGCTCGGCGTGCCGGTCTTGGTCGTGCTGATGGTCAGGTGTAAGCGACTGTTCCTAATATCGATGCCAAGCAGAATCTCCTGCTTTTCACCCAGGCCAAGGCGGTAGTAGACCTTGCCGTTCACGGGCGCGTCGGGATGAAGGCAGCCGCGCATCTCAACGCGCCGCCCGTCGTCCAGGCGCATGCGCTCGGCGAGTAGGTTGAGGTCGCGAAGCTTGTAAAGGATGCGCCTGGAATCCTCGGGGGAGAGCAGGGCTTCGCTGACATTGGCGTGACCGGTCTGGGCAGTCTGGGTATTTGTTCTAATCATGGGCTTCTCCATTGGGGGGTCGGGGACTTATGCCCTTGGACCTCGCCTGTATCGACGGAAGTTCTCTAATAGTTGATAACCTGTGGGGGACACAAGCCCCGAACTTCCCGAAGTCCACTCTCCCGCGTATCTAGCGCGGTTTTTCACACCTCGACGAATCCGCCATGTCCTTGCCAAAAGTCCTACTCGCCAGCCTGCTCGCTACCTCTTCCCTGCTTGCATTCGGAGCGACCTCTGAGGCTGTTCCAAGCCAACCAAACGCAGTGATCGCCTCTAGCTTCGACGACCTCGACGAGGCCATTGATGAGCTCAAGAAGAAGGGCACCCTGGCCGAAATCGAAGACGTCAAGAAGGTCGCGGTCTTCAAAAACCGTAAGGCTCTCGACGCACTCCTAGAGCTATACGGGCAGACACCGAGCGCCTACATCAAGCGCTCGATTTTGGTGGTGCTACCGAACTACGATCGCGTGGAAGGCTGTGATGCGGACGCACTTCAGCTGCTGATGAGCGAAGCTGTCGGCAACAAGATGCTCGAGCTGCGCAAGGCGGCTCTCGAAGGCTTGACCGGTTGCAGCGATCACGGCGCTCCCTACCTGCGCATGATTGTAGATTCCGAAGCCGAGGACGAGATTCGTTTCGAGTCCCTCGAGGCACATGTCGGCATGCGCCAGGCCGACGACGACTTTTGGTACAAGCGCATCTTCAAATACGGCATGGGCGCCGAGCCCGCCGAGAAGAAAAAGAAAAAGGACGATGAGGAGCGCGGCCCCTCTCCCCTCAATGGTCTGCGCACGATTGCCTTCGACGCGATCGCGGGCAGCCTCGAGATCAAGGAGTTGCAGATTGCCGCCGAGGACCCCCTTGGCTCGATCCGCATTCGCGCGGTGCAGGAACTCTACAGCCGCGGTGAGAAGAAGATTGAAAAGCGTGCCGCCGAGGTCTTCGATGACAACAACGAGCGTTGGCAGAACCGCGCCGCGGCCGCAAAGATTCTGCTCGACCTTGAGGGCGCCAAGTTCGCCAAGATCGCGATCAAAGAGGTCACCAAATCGATCACCCCGGGCGCACTGCGCATGAACGTCGCAGAGCTGCTTGCGGGTGCTAGCAACGACGAAGATATCGCGAAGCTGATCGTCAAGGGTTTTGGAAAAGGCAAGTCGCCAGGCAAGCTATTCCACCTGCGCGCGGCGGCGAACCTCGACGACGAGAAGCTCGAAAAGCCCACAGTCAAGATGTTCAAGGACAAGGACCGCGAGGTCGTTGAGGCAGCCGTGGATTTTGCCATCGCCCACAACTACGAAGAAGTCGAAGAGGCCGTTCAGACCCTCTTTGATGATGCCGAGACGAACCTCGAGCGATCGATCCTGCTGTCAGCGCTGGGCAAGTTCAAGGGCGGAGACGCGTGGCGCTCCCAGCTCAAAGGTTACGTCGATGCCGGCGAACAGGAGATGCGCAACACGGCTCTTGTGATGCTCTCAGAGTACGGCAAGTCCCAGCTTCCAGTCATCGTGGCTGCCCTCGACCACGAGCTCTGGTCCACGCGTCTCGTCGCCTTGAAGTGCATCGAGAAGATGGGCATCGGCTCGGCAGTCGGCGAGGTGATCGGCCGCATGGAGACCCAGACCGGCCGCATGAAGGTCGAGTTCGGCGCAAGCCTCTTCCGCATGACCGGCGAGCTATTCGGCTCGCGCTACCAACCTTGGAAGGCGTGGTGGGAAGACAAGGGCGGCGACGGTTATAAGATGATCACCGAGTCGAAGCTCAAGCTCAAGATCGAAGAGCGCGAGATCCGCAAGCTCAAGGAGCTGACCTCGGCGCGCTTCTTCGGAATCCAGATCGACTCGAACCGCGTGGTGTTCATCATCGACGTGTCCGGTTCCATGAGCGAGCTGACCCGCGGCGAGTACATCGGTGCCAAGGGCGAGCCCCGCATCAACCTCGCAACCCGCGAGCTCAACAAGTGCCTAGACCAGCTCTCCCAGGAGAGCTTCTTCAACATCGTGCCCTTCTCTTCAGACGTGGCTCCCTACTCCAAGGAGCTCGTGCAGTGGACCCCCGAAGCCCTCGTGGACGCCAAGGGTTTCGTGTCGAAGCTCGGCGCCGGCGGAGGCACAAACCTCTTCGGCTCCCTCGAGTCCGTCTTCCAGGATCCCCAGGTCGACACGATCTTCATCCTGTCCGACGGCGAACCTTCAGTCGGCCGCATCCAAGACCCCTCGGGCATCCGCACCGAAGTCGCCAAGTGGAACAAACACCGCGAGGTCAAGATCCACTCCATCGCCGTCGGCGGCAGCCTCCAAGTCCTCCAGTGGCTGGCCGAAGACTCAGGCGGAACCTACGTCCGCTTCCCCTAGGGCTGCCCCTCCAGGGACACCCGCGCCCCCGAACCCAAACCAGGCGCCGCCCAGTTCTACTGGACGGCGCCTGGTCGCGTCTAAGGCCTGGAATGCGGGCTACGGAGTCGCACACCAACCGGAGTTCCACCCGTAAAGAGCGTAGTAGCAGATTGCACCGACTCGGTCATTCGGCGTGGCCGGTAAGGAACGCGAAACTGGGTAGCGGATAGGGGGCTTTTCCGGGGATCGCGCGCCGGGAGGCCTTGGGCGCCTTGGCATGGGGGTTGCATTGCGTAGGCACTATGCGTCTACCTCTCGTTTTTGTAGCCGCCGCGGGTTTGATCCTGGTGGCGGTCGTTTTTGTGTTTGGAGTCGGGGGGGAGGTGCAAGGTGAGGCGCGTCTCGGACTCGTCATGGGTGGCACCTTGGCCGAGAGGGATGAGGGCAGCGGGCTGCTAGCACTTAGTGTGGAAGCTACCGAGGGGGGCAGTCCAATCCGGGAGGTTGTGGCCCACGTCGGAGGACTCGAAAACGTCAGGACCGCGTTGCCGGAACCGGGCAAGCCCGTCATGGTGGGCCAGGTAACTGACGAGAGCCTCCAGCCGGTTGCTGGCGTGGTGATCCAGTGTGAGTTCCAAGCGGGTTCGCTGGTCTTGGCCCTCGGCGATTTGAAGACTTGTGAGCTCGGCTACTTCTTCTGTGACCTGTCACCCCTCCTGGACCTTGGCTTGCAAGAGCTCGCCCGGGGCAAGGTCGTCGCTAGTGGGACCAAGAGGGGGTGGACCTTCATGACGACGGAAACCGAGCTCTTGGACATGCTGGAGAGTGTTCAGGAAGAGGACTATCTGGGGGCGCGGCGACTGAACCTCGGGGACTTAAGCGAGCTGCGATGGATGGACTCTGCGGACCCACTTGCGCTCGATGAGTACTCGCTGGACTGCGACATGTATATGGATGCTCTCCCAGGACGGAAGGTTCGGGGCGAGGTTGTAGATGATGCCGGGGTCGGAGTCGCCGATGCCGTGGTTTGGCTGTCGACGGTTCATGGAGCGACCGAGTTCGAGCTGCGGGCCGAGCGGGACGGGACTTTCGAGTTTGGTCTTTGGGGCGAGGAGGAGCAGGACTGGGGGGACTCGCTTCGGATCCATGCCATGCACCCAAGTCAGGGGCAATCCGCGGCCGTGGTGATCCCTGAAGGGGACGCACCCGTTGAGTTGCGCTTGGAACACCGCGGAGCGATCATGGGCTACGTTACGTCGAAGAGTGGCGCGGCAACTTGGGGCCTTGAGATCTGGATGCAATCCGAAGACGAGCAGCAAGGGCTACCCAACGGGTTTTGCACAACGACCGTGGACTTTGATGGGAGCTTCTCCTTCCACGGCTTGTTGCCCGGGCGCTGGATCCTAAATGTGGCAGGGGAGGAATACGGGCCGTTCGAGACCGGTAATCAGAGGATTCAGATAGAGACCGAGTGCGAACTTCTACGTGTGAGTGTGACTGCCCCCAGCGATGTGGACCTAGCTTTGATCACGCTGGATGTCTGGTCGATCGGCTCCGAGGGGCCATATCTGGCGCCGACTCCTGGCCCGTGGTACACGGAGGACGACTTTGTGCGCGTTAGCCCGACCCAGTGGTTGCTGGAGCTGGACAGGAGCTGCGACATGGGCTTCGCGGCGACCGTCGACTGGGGCGAGTCGTTTCAGACTTCGACGCTGTCTTGGCGTGGCGAGGGCACATGGCGAGTCGGCACGGACATGTCCATCGATCTCAAGCTCGAGCAGCGCGGCGCAGGGAGTTTGCAGGTGGAGGTTGCCCTGCCCGGCGGAGCCCAGGTGAATCCGTCGGAGTGGACCGCGAGCGTGTGGGGGGCATCCAATGGTGAGTCCGTCCTAAGAATGGATCCTGGGGATGTGGAGTCGATCCTCTCGGGTAGCTACACCGTTAAGCTTGTCCCCGATCCCGGCCTGCCTTTCGATGTGCAGTTCATGACGGTCGATGTTCTACCGGGGCAGCAGCGAGAGCTTCGCTTCCAACCCCGGGGGGGGGGTGCACGGCTCTCGCTCTACTCCGTCACGTCGGAGAGGCAACGCGGGAAGTCGGACTTGAAGGTGAACCTCTTTCACGGGGACGATATACAACCGACACCGACCCTTTGGCGCTGGAATGGAGGCTGCGTGGAGGGCACTGCGGACAACCTGCACCAAGCAAGTTGGAACATATCCCAGAGGTTGCTAATGCCCGGAGAATGGCGCGCGGAGTTTGTATTGGGGGGTGAACTTGTGGAGCAGTTGAAGTTCGAGATTGTGGATGGGCAGGACCTGTCCTTGGCCGTGTCCTTAGGGAACTGAGTTCGAGCCCCCGAAAAGGGCCAATGGGGCTCCGCTTTGGTTCCGCTCGGGCGGCCGAATGGGGTAGCCTCTAGGCACGTTGAAGAAGACTGCCCTACGAATTGTGCTCTCCATTGCCATCTCCATCGCCGTCTTGGCGGGGATGATGTGGTTCACGGGGACTCCTCTAAATGAGCTCTGGGCAACCCTGCGCTCCCTTTCACCGTGGACTTATCTCGCCGCCTTGGCCTGCCACCTCTGCACTTATAGCCTGCGGGCTATGCGCTTTTGGGTCCTGATACCCAAGCCGATTCGGCCCCAATATCGACGTGTATGGGT
>JBLHWM010000225.1:0-6189 GCA_047629095.1 Planctomycetota bacterium
CCCACTCGGCGGCCCGCTCCTGGCACTTGGCCGGGTCCGAGGAGAGTGCGCCAGCCACCAGGGTGAAGGCGCCATCCATCAAGGCGGCGGTGCGGTGAACGGCGCCGATGAAGGCACCGGGCCCGCCACCCACCATGGCCAGGCGCAGGGGATAGGTCGTCGTCATCGGACTAGTCCAGGCCGAGGGCGCGGCGGTTACTGGCGCGGTCGGCGCCGGATGCTGCGAAGTCGTCGAAGGACGTCTTGGAGACCTCGATGATGTGGTCCTTGATGAACTCCGCGCCTTCGGCTGCACCGACTAGGTTGTCCTTGTAGGCGCACTCCCATTCGAGCACGGCCCAGCCGTCGAAGTTGTGCTTGGCGAGGGCGGTGAAGATCGCCTTGAAGTCGGTCTGGCCATCGCCAAGGGAGCGGAAGCGGCCGGCGCGATCTTCCCAACCTTGGTAGCCGCCGTAGACGCCATTGCGTCCGTCGCAGCGCAGCTCGGCGTCCTTCACGTGGAAGGCCTTGATGCGCTCGTGATAGATCTCGATGAACTGCAGGTAGTCCATGCCCTGGAGCAGCAGGTGGCTGGGATCGTAAAGCAGGTTCGCGCGGCCGTGGCCATCGACGCCATCGAGGAAGCGCTCGTAGGTGGCGCCGTCGTGTAGGTCCTCGCCGGGATGCAGTTCGAAAGCGCAGTCGACGCCGACGTCTTCGGCGTGGTCGAGGATTGGCTTCCAGCGGCGGACGAGCTCGGCGAAGGCGTCGTCGATGAGACCGGCGGGGCGCGGCGGCCATGGGTACATGTAGGGCCACGCGAGGGAGCCGCTAAAAGTAGCCATGGCGCCAAGGCCGAGGTTCGCCGAAGCCGAGAGGCACTTCTTCACTTCCTCGACGGCCCACGCTGCGCGCGCCTTAGGGTTGCCCTTGACCGAGGCGTCGGCGAAGGTGTCCGCGATCTCGTCGTAGGCGGGGTGCACGGCGACGAGCTGCCCTTGGAGGTGCGTCGCGAGTTCGGTCGCGACTACGCCGTGGGCCGCGAGGCGTCCCTTGAACTCATCGCAGTAGTCCTTCGAGGTTGCGGCTAGGTCCATGTCGAAGAGGCCTTTTTCCCACGTCGGGATCTGAACACCCTTGAAGCCGAGGCCCGCCGCCCACTTTGCAATGGAGTCGAGGTTGTCGAAAGGCGACTCGGTGGAGAAATACTGTGCGAGGAAGATCGCGGGTCCTTGGAGAGTTTTCATGCTTAGGATCTTATCTAGCGCGGGCCCGCAATGCAGTCCCGAACATGCGGGCCCGGGCGCTTTTCCGAGCCTGCGAGACTTGGCATCATGGACGCTCGTATTTGATTCGAACGAATAGCCCCCACGACTGCCATGACCCGCGACGCTTTTGACCCAACCCCCGCCGACCGCTTCACCTTTGGTCTGTGGACCGTTGGAAACCCCGGGCGCGATCCGTTTGGCGGCCCCGTGCGAGCCACCCAGGATCCCTGCCGCATCGTCAAGAAGCTCAGCGAGTGCGGCGCCTGGGGAGTCAACCTTCACGACGAGGACCTGATTCCTTTTGGCAGCAGCGCGGCCAAGCGCGACTCGATCGTCGCCGATTTCAAGAGCGCCCTGGCGGACAACAACATGGTGGTGCCCATGGCGACAACGAACCTGTTTAGCCAGCCCGTGTTTAAGGACGGCGCGTTCACGGCGAACGATCCCAAGGTGCGCGCCTTCGCTCTGCAGAAGACGATGACGGCCATCGAACTTGGCGTCGAGCTCGGCGCCTCGACCTACGTGTTCTGGGGCGGACGCGAGGGAACCGAAGCCGATGCGTGCCGGGATCCCCAGGAAGCGACGAAGCGCTTCCGCCACGCGATCGACTACCTGTGCGACTTCGTCAAGGACCGCGGCTACGACCTGCGCTTTGCGCTCGAGGCAAAGCCCAACGAGCCGCGCGGCGACATCTACCTTGCGACCACCGGCCACATGCTGGCCTTCATCGCCACCCTCGAAAACGAAGCGATGGTCGGCGTCAACCCCGAGGTCGCCCACGAGTCCATGGCCGGGCTCTCCATGACCCACAACGTGGCTCAGGCCATGGAGGCGGGCAAGCTGTTTCACATCGACTTGAACGCCCAGCGCATCGGTCGCTATGACCAGGACCTGCGCTTTGGTTCCGAGGACCTGAAGCAGGCCTTCCTGCTGGTGCGCTTGCTCGAAGGCACCTCGGGAACCGCGCCCTACACTGGGCCCCTGCACTTCGATGCCCACGCCTACCGCACGGAAGACGACGCCGGGGTCTGGGAATTCGCGCGGGGTTGCATGCGCACCTACAAGCTGTTGGCGGAGCGCGCGCGCGCCTTTGACGCCAACACCGAGGTCCAGGAGATCATCGCCACCGTCTCGGACGACGCGCTCGATCCACACCTGAGCGCGCCCTATTCGCGCGCCTCGGCGGAGACACTGCGTGCACTGCCCATCGACATCGACGCGGCGGCCAAGCGCGGCCTGCGCTACGAGCGCCTCGACCAGCTGATGGTCGAGCACCTCATGGGAGCGCGTTGATGCGCGGCCTCTTGAGACGCCCCGAGTTGGTCCAAGTCAGATGAGCCTAAGCCTCGGACTTGATGTGGGGACCCAGGGCACTAAGGCGTTGCTCTTGGATGGAGAGTCCGGTGCCGTCGTAGGCCGAGCTAGCGCGGCCTACGGGCTCCTACCCGGACTCGAGCCAGGCGCAGCCGAACAACACCCGGACACCTGGCGCAAGGCCGTGGGCCAGGTTGTCCGGGAGGTGCTCGCGACGTCAGGGCGCGGCGCAGATGAAGTGATCGCCGTCGGAGTCTCGGGGCAGCAGCACGGCTGCGTGACCTTGGACGAAGCAGACATGCCGGTGCGCGCGGCCAAGCTTTGGTGCGACACAGCAACCTCCGCCGAAGCCGAGGAGCTCTCGGCAGCTTTCGGGTATCCGGTCCCCGCCGGCTTCACGGCGTCCAAGCTGCTCTGGCTGGCGCGCAAGGAGCCGGCGAGCTGGGCGCGGACGAAGCGCGTACTCCTGCCCCACGACTACATCAACCTGCTGTTGACGGGCACCGCCGCCATGGAAGCGGGCGACGCCTCAGGCACGGGGCTCTTTGACGTGGTGGAGCGACGTTTCGACGACGTTGCGATCGCCAAGTTTGACGAGCTTGCAGGCGCAACGCCCAACGACCCGGGCTTGGCTTCGCGCCTGCCCGAGCTCATGGAGCCCGCCTCGCCATGGACGCCCGTTGGTCGGGTAAGCGCCGCGGCCGCCGCCGAGTTTGGCCTTGCGGCAGGCACCCTTGTCGCGCCGGGCGGAGGCGACAACATGATGAGCGCCGTGGGTAGCGGCGCGACGTCAACGGGAGTGGTCACCGTCAGCCTTGGGACTTCGGGCACCGCATTCGCCCATGCCGAAGAGCCCGTCGTTGACCCCGAGGGTCTGGTCGCACCCTTCTGCGGGTCCACCGGCGGTTGGTTACCCTTGCTGTGTGTGATGAACCTGACCGGAGTCACGGAAGAGGTTCGCACGAGCTTCGGCATGGACCATGAGGCCCTTACCGAAGCCGCCCGCGCGACGGAGCCGGGATGCGAGGGACTGCTCTGGCTGCCTTACTTGAACGGCGAGCGCGTGCCGGATCTACCGAATGCGACAGGCACTCTGCTGGGCATGCGGCCTGGGCACCTGCGCCCCGGTGTGCTGTACCGGGCCGCCCTAGAGGGCACGAGCCTAAACTTGGCCTGGGGCGTCGAGAGGCTGCGGAGTCTGGGTGTCGAGGCGAAGCAGCTGCGCCTCGTCGGGGGAGCCTCGCGCAACCCACTGTGGCGGGAGATCCTTGCGGCCTGCTTGGATGCGTCCGTGCTGCCCCTGGAGGAGCCCGAATCGGCCGCGCTTGGTGCCGCCATGCAAGCGCTGTGGTCCTGGAATCGCGACCGCGGAGGCGACCTAGCGCTCGCCGAACTCACGGACCTCTGCGTTCGAAGCAGCGGCGAGGCGACGGCCCCTAACCGCGAGCTTGTGGAGCGCTACAGGGATCTGGGCCACACGTTCCGCGCCGCCGTTACCCGGCAATACGACGCGCATAGCTAGCTCCGAAGTCTCGGGCCACGAAAGGGGGCTTGGCCCCGCTCCTGTTGGAAGCGGTGGCCAAGCCCCCTTTGCAGTCAAGCAATACTCAAGTCGGGATCAGCTCTCGAGCTCCACCGGCTTGTAGCCACCACGTGAGCGGAACCAGAGCAGGATCAACAGGAACGCGATCGCCATACTCATGGGCATCAATGCGGCCCACTTCAGAGTGTTCCTGCTGTTGTCGGATATCTTCGCCTTGAGGTCCAACACCTGAACAGGAGTGAGGGCAGCATCTTCCAGGACTTTACTAGGCACGACCGAGTCGTAGGACACCATGAAGAAGCTCGCATCGGTCACATAGGAATCCAAGTCCCCGATTTGCTCGGTCTTGGCATAGGCGACAACGGTCTCCGCGTCATAGGAGGTCTTGATCGCTCCGAGGAAGGGCGTACCGAAGATGCCGAGGGTCAGCAAACCCATGGCCGAAACCGTATTGAGTGTCATGGCCCCACCCTTGGGGAATCGCTCGGACACGAAGCCAAGCATAGTTGGCCAATAGAAGGTTTGGCCGACGGCATACAGGGTGAACGCAAGGAAGACCATCACTCCCGTGGCTCCCGAAAGCACGAATAGACCTAACATCGAGAAGATCGAACTAGCCAACAGAAGGGCAGGAGGCGACATGTACTTTAGCGGAATACCCGCGAAGAACCGCAGCACCATCATGATGCCCGCGGAGGTCACGAGTGCCCAACCTGCTCCCTGTGCACCGAGTACGGGTTGCATCAGTTTTTGGATCCAAGCGTCTGTTCCTAACTCCGTCGCAGCCAAGGGGATCATGATCAGGCACAGAATAAAGAACAGCCACTTGCCCTTGGACCCAACGTAAGAACCGAACGCGAGTCCACCTATCGCGCCGATGGACAAACTGAAGACAAGCAGGTTTTCTCCGAGCCAGCTCTCACCGGCACCGGCCAACCCCAGGATCTGATTCGTAATCTCGTACACAACGAATGTCACGGCAAGTAGAGCGCCAAGCCCGCCGAACTCCTTCAACATCTCGCGGTTGGAGACATTTGCGGAAACGCGCTCTTCCACGGGGTAGTGCTTGATCGCCGCGAAAATGCCGCCATAGAGAAAGATCGGCGGAACCATAAACCAGAAGCTTTGATTCCAAGTCTCGAAGCTCACCCCGATCAGCAAGTAGGCCGTTCCACCGACAACGATTCCTGCGGGCCACGAGGCGTGAAGGATGTTGAGCATTTTGCTCTTGGTCGTGGTGTACATCGAAGCACACAGGGGATTGATACACGCCTCGATCACTCCATGCCCCAGGCCTCCAAAGAAGCAAGCCCACTTGAGCATGGCCAGGTCCCCCGCCATCACCGTCAGCACGACCGAGACAAGCTGAAGGGCGCAAGCGATCAACATCGAGAGCCGATAGCCGACCCGGTCAAGGATCAAGCTGAACAAGATCATTGTGACCGCGATCGGCCACAGGGAGATGCCGAAGACCGCCCCGGCGTCGGTACCCGAAATCCCGAATTCAGCCTCCCACTTCCCCAAGAACATGACGCGGAGCGCGAAGCCGATGCCCGCTGCTGCCAGGGCTATGAAGCTCGCCCAGAAGAGCAGTGACTTTTCGCGTTCAGATAGTTCCATGTTCCTTAGCCTCGTTGGCGGAGTGTGACTTGCTCGAATTCGAGCAGCACTATGGCACATGAAGGTTGGCGATGCAAAACATCGTAGCGCGGGCGGCCCGTCCCTTGGGCCCAGCTGATTCGCGAAACACAGCTCGGTCCATGGGGCCTGACTTCACTGCAAGGGAGCAGCCTAAAGCCCTGTGGACAAACGCTAGGGCGAGGAGCGCCAGGTCAATCAGATCGGCAGCTTGGCGTCTCTGTCCACGGCCGAGCCAGCGAGGTCGCTTTCCGAGAGCCTTGGGATGTGTGCGGCAGGAGACGGTACGATAGAGGCCCTGGCAAAAATCACAGGCCCTTTGAATCGCTTCGCCTCCTCGACCGTATCAGCCGCCATGTCCTACTTCTTCTTCACGATCATGCTCGCAATCGGAGCCGCCCTCATCGCTGGGGCCATCCGCAAGAGCTTTAGCCGCACGGAAGAGGC
>JBLHWM010000226.1:0-6179 GCA_047629095.1 Planctomycetota bacterium
GGATGCTGGGGGTCAGGACGCCGCCGTGCAAGGTGCCCACTTGGAAGCCGAAGAAGTCGCTGTCCCAGGCCAAGTGCTCGAAGAGCTGTACATGCTGCACCGTTGCCAAACGGCCTTGGCCGGGTAGAGCCGTTCGGCCGGTGCCTGAGAGTTGCATCCGCTTAGAAGGATCGGACAAGAGCGAGCCCATCGCCTCGGCCATTGAACTCGGGCTCACTTCGCCAACACCCCCGAGATAGATGGCACCGCCAAGGCTGGCGAGGCGCGTGGCGTTGTCCCTTTGGTGTTCGTATTGGGAGACGGCCAGGGTGGGCGCGCCCAAGGAGGCGGCCATTAGCATGGTGGTTCCGCCGTTCGTGACCGCGAGTCGAGCCTTGGGTAGAAGCTCGAGCAGCGGAGCGTCGATGAGTAGCGTCAGGTTGGGCGTGTCGGCCGCCTTTTGGGCAAGGGCCTCAAGATCCCCATGGGAGCCCGCTACGGCCACAAGGGCCTGTTGGTCGGTGTCGAGTATGAGCCAGGCCTCGAGGAACATTTCGAGGAACCCACCGGGGTCATATCCGCCAAAGCTCGCTACCACATCGGCGCGCTCTGGATGCGCCCTGTAGTGGTTCGAGTTGCCACCACCAAGGCCCGTCAGAATGGTGAATCCAAAGCCCTCGACCGTTGCGCCGCACCCCCAGAAGGCGGGATTGATAGAGAGGTCGGAGCGGGCCGGGTTGTCGGGGTCGTCGATCGAAATCACGATCAGGCCGGCCGCTCGCAATGCGCCAATGGCGGAACCCGAGCGCCCCAAGTTGTCGAGCAGAACCACCGCGACTCCGACCTCCGCGGCCGCGCTGGATAGCGCCTCCAGCTCGGATTTCGCGGGGTCCATGGCAAGCACTCGAAACCCGGCCTCTTGGACGCGACTCGACATCGCTCCCCGAGTCATCAAAAAGGCCGCCTCACAGCATCGCTTCTGAAGGTCGGCTGCAATGGCGAGGCACCTAGCAATATGCCCAGTTCCCAGCTCGCGCTCCTGGCCGCCGTCGCAGCGGATCAAGACATGCACACTCATTCGCCGAGTAGCCAGTCCCAGGTGACCGGCTCGAAGGCTGCGAGTGGGCGCGGTGCGCGCCGGCCCAGGAGCTTGTCGAGGTGGCGGGGGGCGATGCCTTGGGCGCCCTCCCCCGGTCGAAGGCAGCGAAGATTCTCGGGACCGAGTCGGTCGCCAGCTTGGATCAGGCAGGTGGAGAAGATCCCCTTGAACGCAAACTCACGAACGTAGGCTTCCGAGGGCAGGCTTCGTTTCTCGCTCGATCCGCGCAAGGCCTCGGAGACCGCAGGAGCCTGGCCAGCTTGGAAAGCTAGGCGATTGCGATTCATCAGCTGGACCATGAGCGCTAGCTCGTCCGGCTCCGTGGCAAAGCCATGGTCGGGTCCGGGCAGCTCGCGATCGAGGGTGATGTGAACTTCGAAGAGGTCGGCGCCCATGGCGGCCGCCGCCCCAGGAATGTGGTGCTTGTCGATACTGCCATCCGCATTGCGGAAGCCATTGTCAGAGAAGCCAACGGGGATCCCGAACGCACTGCGCAGGGTGTCCATAACCGCGAGATTGGCATGTCCGAGGGGTGCGGGATATTCCGTCACACAATGCATCACAGCCAAGGGGCAATTGGCTGCCTGAATCGTGCGAACGGCCGCCTCGATCTCACCGAGGTTGGCGGCACCGGTGGACAGGATCACAGCAGATGCAGCTTCGGCGACCTGCTTCACAAAGGGCAGGTTCGTCAGCTCATAGGACGAGATCTTCAATGCCGGGGTGCCCACGCTACTTAGCATGGCAACGGCTTCCATGCCGATGGGGGCTGAGAAGAAGATGATGCCACGCGCATCACAGTGGGCCTTCAGTTTGCGAACCCACTCCGCAGACATCTCCAGTCCCTTGTGTAGGTCAAAGATTGGGATCTCTTGGCCCATCAGGTGGTAGATGCCCGCGCGGCTCCCCTCTACGTAGACATCGCTGGCTTGGAAGGTTTGGAACTTAGCGGCCGAGCAACCCGCGTCCGCCGCGGCATCGATCAGACCAATAGCCAAGTCGAGATCTTGGTTGTGGTTGAGGCCGATCTCGGCGATGAAAAAGAGCGGATGTCCAGGCCCAATGACTCGGTCTGCCACGCGGCACTCGGTTTGGGCTACCACGCGGAGAACCCTCCATCGACCACAAGATTGTGACCCGTCACGTAGCCGGCCGCGTCGCTTGCAAGGAAGGCGACCGCGCCCTGGATGTCCTGGGCCTCGGCCATGCGCGCCATGGGCGTGCGGTGCACATAGGCGTCGACGAACTCCTTCGCCTGGTTCGCATAAACACCACCGGGGGAGATGCTGTTGACCCGAATGCCAAGGGGAGCAAGGTGAACGGCAAAGTACTTCGACATCTGGACCACGCCCGCTTTGGTGGCGCCATAGATCTCTGAGCTGTTGCGTCCCGAATCACCGTAGACGCGTGGGTCGGGCGACACGATTCCATACACCGACGCGATGTTGACAATCGAGCCTCCCCCCTTGGCTAGCTGCTCGCGGAAGGCGTCAATGCAGTGGAAGGTCCCGCCGAGGTTGATGTCGATGACCGAAGTAAACTCGGCCTCGGTGCGCTGGTCCGATGGAGTGAAGACTCCGATGCCCGCGTTGTTCACAAGGATGTCCACGCGGCCAAAATGGTCACCTATTTGACTGGCGAGCTCCCCAACCTTGCCCTTGTTGGTGAGGTCCGCCCCAAAGGCCCGGTGGCTTGCGGACCCAAGCTCGCTCGCAAGGTCCTCCGCTCTGGCCGGATCGATGTCCACTAGGGCGAGGCTTGCACCAAGGTCCGCGAGGCCCCGAGAGATGGCTTGGCCAAGCTGGCCGGAGGCGCCCGTCACAACCGCAACGCGACCGTCTAGGCGGAAGCGCTCGGCAAGGGAGGAGGGAGTTGTAGTGATGGGGGACCGGTGGTTGGGATTTGTGCAGGTGGGTACAGGGAATATGAAGGTCTGAGGTACCCATGTCAAATGCCCCTTGACTTGCTTGGGGCGTTGCTTTGGGATGCCTCCATGTCCAAGGCCCCGCAACAGCCTGCCCCGGTAGTCCGAATGCCCCATGCAAGACAGTCGTTCCATAAGGGCTGCCTCCACCCGGTACGATCCGAGACGTGCTATGAATCTTGAATCTACGGCTAGGGAAATCGCCGCCAACTTCCGCATCGGTGCGACCGGGGCGGCCAATGACGCCTTCGCGACCTGGATTGGCGAGGTGATTCAGGTGCTCGAAGAGAGAGTGAGCTCCACCGATGTGCCCGCCTTGTCGAAGCTACTAGGGCTAGGATTTGAGGCACAGCAGCGGGCGGATTACATCGGCCTCGCGGATCTGCTGCAGTACGAAATTGGGCCCCTGCTTGGAAAGCAGGAGCCCAAATAATCAGCGTCGATTTAGCTGGTCTAGCCTAGGCAATGCCCCTGTGGCGAAGCAGGGCGTCGACTTCCACGGGGCGCCCGCGGAAGGACTCGAAGACCTCGGCGGGAGCTTGGCTGCCACCAAGGGCAAGCACCGTATCGCGGAACTTGCGCCCCAGTGCGCGCACCGCATCATCGTTGTCGAGGCCAACCTCTTCGAAGGCGCCGAAGGCATCGGCGCTGAGCACCTCGGCCCAGAGGTAGCTGTAGTAGCCCGCGGAATATCCGCCGGCGAAGATGTGACTGAAGGCACACAGGAAGCGGTCTTCCTGGATCGGCATCATCGGCAGGGTTGCTGCGCTGACCTTGCGCTGCACGTCGAAGATCGTTCCGTCGGTAGCGGGGTTGTAGTCGTGGTGCAAGGTCAGGTCAATCTGACCGAAGGCAATCTGGCGGCAAATTCCGGAGGCCGAGTGGAAGGTACGCGCCTTCGTGAGCTTCTCAAACAGCTCGTCGGGAATGGGCTCGCCCGTCTCCCAGTGGCCAGAGAATCCCAAGAGGGTCTGCTTGTGATAGCACCAGTTCTCCATGAACTGACTCGGAAGCTCAACAGCGTCCCACTCCACTCCGGACGTACCGGCAGCGGAGTCGTAGTCGACGGTGGTGAGCATGTTCTGCAGAGCGTGGCCGAACTCGTGGAACAAGGTGGTCACATCGTTCAGGCTGAGCAGGGCGGGCTTGTCGCCGACCGGGCCGGGGAAGTTGCAGACCACATACGGGGTCGGGATGCGAAGATCAGACCCTTCGGAGACAAGCACGCGGCTGCGGCCGATCGCGCCGGAAACCCATGCGCCTCCGCGCTTGTTCTCGGGACGGGAGTAGGCGTCAAGGTAGAAGCTCGCGATGTGCTTGTCGTTTTCGTCGAGTACGTTGAAGAAGCGCACGTCGGTATTCCAGACCGAGGTCTGGCCGTCAGCGGCTACGACTCGCACGCCAAAGAGCTTCGTCGTAAGCTCGAACATGCCGGCCAACACCTTGGGCATCGGCAGGTAGGGACGCAGCTCTTCCTGGTCAAAGTCGAGGTGCTCGATGCGCAGCTTGCCAAGCCAGTAGGACACGTCCCAGTTCATGAACTCGTCTGCGCTAGGACCACCTTTCGTGGCGGCAAAAGTCTTGATCTCGTCCATCTCAACCCCGCCCTTGTCGTGGGCCTGGTCGAGCACCTTGGTCATCAGTCCGCGGACCTCGTCCACGTCCTTAGCCATCTTCTTGGAGAGGCTGATCTCGGCGTGGCTGGCGTAGCCAAGTAGCACGGCCTGCTTGGCGCGCAGCTCGAGAATCTCGAGGATGCGCGGCGTGTTGTCAAGCTCGTCTTCGCTGGCGCGGGTCACCATGGCGCGATACACCTGCTCGCGCAGGTCGCGGCGGTTGGCGTACTCCATGAAGGGCCCGTAGCTGGGGAAGTCCAGGGTGATGTGCCAGGGGCCGGCGGCGGGCGTTGCATCCGGGCTGCCGTTGGAGGCAGCGGACTGGGCGGCCAGGCCGAGGGCGGTCTCCGGTAGGCCGGCGACCTCGTCTTGCTCAGTCAGGACCATGCGGAAGCCGCGCGTCGCGTCGAGGACCGCGTTACCGAACTCCATGGACAGGGCAGCCAAGCGCGCGTCATTGGCGTTGTAGGATTCGAGCTCGGCCCCTTCCAAGGCGATGCCCGACAGCTCCATGCCGTGGATGGACTTCTTAAGGATGCGCTGCTGGGCTGCGTCGAGCTCGCCAGACGTGTCCGCAAGCTTCTTCGTGGCCTGGTAGATGATCTTGCTCTGGGCAGCACGGTTGCCAAGGGCGACCACTTCGGGCTGCATCTCGGCGATCGCTGTGCGCAGCTCATCGGAGTTGTGCACGCCGAGCAGGTGATAGGAGACACCCCAAGCGCGGTAGAGACCGGCAAAAATGCGAGTGATCTCCTCATCCACCGACTCCCAATTCGGCTGGATGTTCTCTTCGAGCTCGGCGAGCCGGCGCTCGGCTTCCCCAAGGGCAAAACGCAGGGCAGGCACCACCTGGTCCGGGGTGAACGTGTCGAAATGGGGGAGGCTCTGCCAATCGAGCAGGGGGAGGGTCGAGGTCGTCATCGAAGATATCTACTGATAGAGTGAATTGAGAAGCGACTAGTTTAGGGATGCCCGAGTCGAGGCGGGCACTTTTGCGGTTGAAGTCCTTGGACTTCGCTCTTCCTTACCATTGGTGATCCCTAAAGGCCCATGCTCGCGGGGCCTAGGGGCAGTCGCCAGACCTGCTTGGTGTCGTGGGCTGTGACCCAGACGGCGCCGTAACCGACACGCACGCCGCCGCTACCCGCCAGGGGGCCAAAGCGCTTGACCACGGCGTTGGTCGCGGGGTTGATCACGCTGAGAAAGACCCGACTTGCGCGGACCCAGACGCGGCCGCCACCGGCATCGATATCTCCGCCGGCGCCAACGACGCCGACCTCGATCGTCGCAGCAACTCGGTTCGTGTCCGGGTCAATGCGGCTGACGGTGCCGTCGCCTTGGTTGATGACCCAGACGGCTCCTTCGCCAGCTGAGAGGAAGAGTGGCCGCGGGCCAACCTCGATCGTGGTCAACACCAAGCCGGTCTTCGCGTCGACGCGTTGGACCGAGCCTGGCTCCATCGAGCGCCAGCCACCGGTGTTACTCACCCAGACGCTGCCAAAGCCAGCCGTCAATCCATAGGAGTCGGGCTTGACCTTGATCTCGGCCGACAGCTTGTTGG
>JBLHWM010000227.1:0-6172 GCA_047629095.1 Planctomycetota bacterium
ACGTCCCTGGACGACGAGACGCGCAGCGAACTCGAAGCCCTCGGCTACCTCGATAGCGAAGCGCCAGAATAGGGCCTTGCCAGCCCACCCGAAAGCGTGCTGCTAGCAGCCTGTTGAGAAACAGCCGATCCCATCTCGGCTCTCACAGGTCGCCTTGCTGCGTTGGCAAATCACCCGTGTAGCTACAACTACGCGGGCCATCTGCCGCCTTGCAAGGCGACCTGTGATGACCAATCTGGAAACGGCTGTTTCTCTGGCAGACTGCTAGGGGTTGGCCGTGACCTGGAAGCCAAGCTCGCGGATCTGCTCCGCGTGCTGGTCGAGCACCTCGCTAGAGAGGCGCACGAGCTGGTCGGCTTCCGGCTGGTAAGAGACGCGAGCCAGTCCATACAGGTGCACGCCCTCGATGGGGACCTCGTCCTTGCGGAGCTGTGCTAGGTTCGCGAGGTAGGCCTCGAACTCACCCTCCATGATCTTGCCATCGCGCTCGAAGATCGCTGTCTGGATCCATGTGGGCAGCAGGCTCGCTGTGGCGCGCAGGTTCAGCAGTTGCTTGGCGATGCCGGTCTTGCAGTCGTTGATTCGCTGCAGGGATGCGTCGGATGCGCCGTCTAGTTTAAACCAAGCCTCGCCGCCGAGATCCTTGGCGCGTCGCAGTCCCTCTTGGACGTCGGGCTTGTGGGCAAGGCTGCCGTTGGTGATCAGGATAATCGGCAGGCTGCCGAGTAGATCGAGCTCGTTCAGCACGACCCCAGCGGTCTCCATGGCAGCCACGAAATCCGGCGAGCTCGTGGGCTCGCCGTTGCCGGAGAAGGCCACATCGTTCAGGCGCCGCGAGCCCACCGGCGCGCGGTCCTCCAGGAAGCTGCCGCGCACGATGCTGGTCAGCATATCCCGCAGTTCGACCTCGAGCCTGGCCTGGTCGATGGCCGGGCCCTTGCCAAACTTGAGCCCTTCCACTTGGCAGTAGGCACAGCGCCAGTTGCAGGCATCGTTCGGGTTCAGGTTGATGCCAACGGACACACCCTTGGCGCGTCGCGACACGACCGGGTAGACGTAGCGCAGTCCCTCGGTGTAACGGTCGTGGTCACTTGTATCTAGGCGTGCGTTCACTTGAGTCGTAGGACCTCGTTGTACTTGTCCGATTCCACCAAGGGCGCGAAGTCCGGGTCCACCCCAAGGGAGCGCAGCTGCAAGGTGCTGAGGGAGGACTCCTCTAGAGTCTTGGCGGCAGCGCGAAGATCCCCGTCTAGGATCTGAGCCCTCGCGGCGCCAATGAAGGCCTTATTCGAGGCGTATACGCTCTTTCCAGTCTCCGCGTGGACCTTGATTGCCCTCTCGAAATCGCGCAGGGCATCCTCGTACTCGTGCAGCAAGATGTAGAGCTCGCCGCGGGCTTCCAGGGGTTGGGGCCTGTCCGAATCAGCATCAATAGCGGACTTGAAGGGCTTGAGTAGCTCCTTCTTTTCGGTCTTGTGGCCGAAGCGCGCCATGCAGATCAGCGCCGCTTGGGCGAGGCTCGGATCCACGTCTTCTTTAGTTCGCGTCAAGAGCTTCGAGTTCGTCTTGGCCCAGTCCACACGCATGTCGGGCAGGGCCAGCAAAATCTTCTTGCGGACACTCTTCTTGAGGCTCGGGTCGGATGCCAAGCGCACCAGACTCTTGGTGTCCTCACTGTTGATCTCGAAGTCGGCCGCTTGGAAGTAGAGCAGAAGGCCCGTGGCGTGCTCGGTGCTGCGACTGCTGGCGAGCAGCTCGCGCACCAGGGGCAGCGAGTCGCCGATGCCGTACTGTGCCAAGGCGGCTAGGGCTTCGGCCGTCACGTCGGTCGTGCCCGAGAGGGCCTCTCGGAGCGCCGCTTGACCATGGGAACCTCCGAGCTGAGCGAGGGCGCGCAGGGCGGGCAGCTCGAGGCCGAGCTCGGAATCCCGGAACAGCTTGCCGAGCACCTCGCCGACGCGCTCGGGCTCCGTCGAAGTGCCAAGCACCAGGATTGCACTGCGTCGCCCCTTGTCCGTACCGCTCGTTGCGATCTCAACCAAGATGCCCGTGATGGGCGTTGTGGGCATCTCGCACAGCAGGCTGGCGATGCGGGTCGACAGGAACAGGGAAGCGGACGAGGCGCGGGTCCCCGGGTCGATGACACCAACCATCAAAGGCGTGGCCGGCGCTCCCAGGGCGATGAGCTCGTCCTCGATCTGAAAGAGACGGTTGTCACCGGGCTTCGCATTGCTCAAGCCCTGTAGGGAATTGAGCAGAGCTACGACGCGCGGGGAGAGCTCAGCCTCGAGCTTCTTCGCCGCGGCGGCCTGCTCAGCGAGCAGCTCTTCCAGGGAGGTCCGGTCCGCAAAGGCGGGGACAAGAGGCCCAGCTGGCAGGGCCAGGGGCAGAATCAGGGCAAGCGCAAGGTGGGGAAGCATGGTCCCATCCTAACGCTCCGGGACGATTTTTACCCGTGTGTTTTTGGCCCTTACACGGGGATGCAGACGGGACGATGGGCGTGCAGTGCGATGGCCTAGGGACCGGGACGAGCTGCGCCTTCGCGACGCGCCACTATGCGCCTAGGCGCCGCGACGATAGCTCGGCAGGCGCTTGATGCGCGGTACACCACAGATCGTCGGGTGGAGGATCACGATCCCGCCCTCGGTGCGCTCGATACTCGCCCACGGCGCGAGCTGGTCACCCTGGGGGCTTGGAGCCACCTCGGGGCTGGCAGCGGCAACTTGCTCCACGGGCCGAATCCCCGCACCCACGGCCCGCTTGGGGACTCCATAGAGTTGCTCCAGGCGGAGCCGGTTTCGAAAGACCCAAGAGTGCATACCAAGTTACTCGGCCAAATCCCGGCCGAGGTTGAGGGGATTGCCTCGAACAGCCAACAAGCTCCGGCCGAAGTGCCCCCAATGAAACCGCCCTGAAGTAAACTCTTGGCCGCCATGACGACCCACCTGCATCCGCACCCATTCCCCGAGCCCAACGCTGCGCCCTATGACGTGCTTGTTGTCGGTGGTGGCCACGCTGGTGTCGAGGCCGCCCTCGCGGCTGCCAGACTCGGCGCGCGCACCGGACTGATCAGCTTCTCGAAGAAGGGCCTGGGCGAGATGAGCTGCAACCCCGCGATCGGCGGCCTCGGCAAGGGCCAGCTCGTGCGCGAGGTCGACGCCCTCGGTGGGATCATGGGCATCATCGCCGATGCGACCGGCATCCAGTTCAAGATGCTCAACACGGCCAAGGGTTTCGCCGTGCAGGCGCCGCGCTGCCAGTCCGACCGGCACCGCTATCGCGACGCGGTCGTGGCCCATGTGGCGACAGCTTGCGAGCGCTATGACCTCGAGGTGATCGAGGCCGAGGTCAAGGACCTAGTCGCGACCAAAGATGGTAAGCGCATCGAAGGCGTCTTGCTTGGGGACGGAACCGAGCTGCGCTCTGCGGCGACGATCCTGACCACGGGCACGTTCCTTGGCGCGCTGATGTACCGCGGCGACGAAGTGGAAGTCGGAGGCCGTGCCGAGGAGCCCGCCAGCATCGGCTTGACCGGCGCCCTCGCCAAGCTCGGCCTAGAGCTCGGCCGCCTCAAGACAGGCACGCCCGCGCGCATCGCCCGGGACAGCGTCGACTGGACCGCCGTGCAGCCGGAGTCCGGCGACGCCAAGGCCTCGCCCTTCTCCTTCTCGAGCTTCGATGGTGGCGACTTCGTCCCGGCCCTCGAACAGGTCGCCTGCCACATCACTTGGACCAATCCCGCGACCCACGCTTTGATCGCGGAGAACGTGCACCTTGCGCCGATGTACGCGGGCAAGATCTCCGGCACGGGCCCGCGCTATTGCCCGTCCGTCGAGGACAAGGTGATGCGCTTTGCCGACCGGGATCGCCACCAGATCTTCCTGGAGCCCGAGGGCCTGGAAACGGACGCGATCTACCTGAACGGACTCTCCACAAGCCTGCCGCGGGATGTCCAGGACGACTTCCTGCGCACGATCACTGGCCTGGAGAAGCTTGAGTTCCAACGCCATGGTTACGCGGTCGAGTACGACTATGTCTTGCCCGCCCAGCTGGATCCGACCCTTGCGGTGGGGGCCATTGCGGGCCTCTACCTCGGCGGCCAGATCAACGGCACCTCCGGCTACGAGGAGGCCGCCGCCCAGGGCCTAATCGCCGGAACCAACGCCGCCTTGTGGTGCGCCGCCCGGGAGCCCTTCCTGCTCGAACGCCACGAGGCCTACATCGGCGTGCTCGTGGACGATCTCGTGGTGAGCCGTCCAACCGAGCCCTACCGCATGTTCTCCAGTCGCGCCGAGTATCGACTGTTGTTGCGCCAAGACGACGCCGACCGCCGCCTTGTTGCTCGAGGCCACGCCATCGGTCTCGTGTCCGACGTAGACCTCGAGCGCATGGAAGGCCGCTATACTCGGATCGAGGCCGCCAAGAAGAGGCTCGAGAGCACCAAGCTGCGCAGCTTCTCCGGAAAGTCTGCCGCCGACGTTTTGCGTCGCCCCGAGATCACCCTCGACGTGCTCGAGTCCGACCACAACCTGGAGTTCAAGGGACTCACCCGGGCCGACCGAGTGACCCTCGAAGCCGACATTAAGTACGCCGGCTACATCAAACGCCAACAGCTAGCGGTTGACCGGGCCACGCGCCAAGAGTCCACGCCCATCCCGCCGGAATTCAACTTCGCCGAGCTCTCGGGCCTGCGTGGCGAAGCGGCCGAGAAGCTCGCTGATCTACGCCCTCGAACCCTGGGCGCAGCATCGCGAATCGCCGGCATCAATCCGCCGGACATCGCCCTGCTCGCCGTGCACATTGAGCGTCAGCGCGCGCGCTCGTAGCCTCTCTTCAAGTGACACTTCGATATTCGGACCCCTGGGCGTGTGAACTTATTGAAGCGGTACGCAACGTGTGCCTACCCAAGAAGGGCCTAAAGGGGGCTCGCGCTCTTTAGTCGAGGAGCACTAAGTTCACCTTTGCCCGCCATACAAGGGTAAGCGTCCGGCCGTACCATTAGGAAAAGGTTGAGCGGAGCACCGGGTTGGCGGACTCCGGCACATGCTCGCGGGCATGAACACCACCGACAAGCAGCAGTCTCTTCGCAATGCCACCCGGGATGAACTCCCGGGCCTTCTGTCTGAACTCGAAGCCTCCGGCCTCGGCATCGCCGCGTTCGCGAGAGAGCGGGGGCTGTTTCCAGCAGTTGCTACGAGAGCCCTGAGTGCCTCTCGCCAGTGTCGAAGACTAGCTCGCGTTCTGGCCAGCGCAGAGCGGCGAGTCGTCCCGCGGCGGGCTTGTTTTTGTAGCGCTCTAAGAAGCGGCGCCCGATCGAGAAGTCAATGCACCAGACTCGGTTGGGGCCGGTGGCGGAGCGCAGGGGACCCAGGGCTGGTTGGCCAGCGAATGGATTGGGCGGGGTGAAGAGGCCGGGGGCTTTGGACTGTCCGGTGGGGCTGCGCCAGTAGTGGCCCATGACGACGTGGGCGTCGCCCTCGTAGTCTTGCCACCAGGGTGCGCGCTTGGTGAAGCGCCACTTGCCGCCGGCGACGAAGATGCGCTCGGACGGGGTCTCGAAGCCCGAGGTGATGACGCGCACGGGGTTCTTGTTCTGGTACAGCAGTTCGCGCTCCATGACCGGCTCGGAGTGCTCCGGGGCTAGGTGGATGCCGTCGGATTCGGTGACGCCGATGGGGAAGTCGCGCTCCATACGCTTAATATCCGCGAGGGCGGCGTCGGCGATGCCGCGCTGCTTGAGCTCGCGGAAGTTCTTGGCGAGGGCGTGCTCGTGCATGCTCAGCGCGCCGAGTGGGGTCGCGTCGCGGTCGCCGAAGATGGACTCGATGTCGGCGACTGGGTCGTGGCGAATGCCGCGCAGCTCTTCAATGTGCTGCTCGTCCCAGGCCGCGTGCACCACGCGGATGTCCTCGCGCTCTAGGGCAATGGGCAGGCTCGCAACGAAGTGCAGCAGCTCGAAGTGGCTCGCGTCCAGGGTGGGGCGTCCGCGATCCTTGGGGTATTCCACCGGAGCCATACGCCGCTCGGGGATCTCGTTGGTGCTGTCAAAGTGCCGAACTTCGCCTCGAAACCATGAATTGTCGCGCTTCGGGTAGCGCACGGCACGCAGCAGGTTCAGCTCGTGGTTGCCCAGAACGCAAGAGGCGCGGCCCTCGGCAACCAGCTTGGCCAC
>JBLHWM010000228.1:0-6162 GCA_047629095.1 Planctomycetota bacterium
TCCATAGAACCGGAGCATCGGAATCGAAGGTACTTGAACGACTTGGGCGCGCAGGCGGTGAAGTTTGCCCGCTGCGCGGCTAACATATCTCCATCGAAAGAGCCGGAACTGCGGGTTTGGACTCCTCCAAACTCGAGACGAAGAACAGGTGCCCCTCCGGATTTGTCCGCCCTAGTCAAGGGCGATCGGGGCCCCACAACACCTAATACGAAGAAGCAAAGCCATGGCAAGCTACAACAAGGTCATCCTCATGGGCAACCTAACCCGTGACCCCGAGATGCGTCATACCCAGAGCGGCATGGCCGTCTGCAGTGCGAGCATTGCAGTCAACGAAAAGTTCAAGGACGCCGGTGGCGAGTGGCAAGAGCGCTCCACCTTTGTCGATGTCACCATCTGGGGCAAGCGCGGCGAGGCCTTCGCTAAGTTCCACAAGAAGGGCGCCAGCGCGTTCATCGAAGGCAAGCTTCGCCTCGACCAATGGGAAGACAAGCAGAGCGGCCAGAAGCGCAGCAAGCTGTTTGTTGTTGGCGATAACTGGGAGTTCGTCGGTGGCGCTCGCGAAGGCGGCGGCCAAGGCGGCGGCGGTGGCGGTGACAGTTGGGGCGGCGGACAAGCCAGCGCTCCCGCGCCCAGCCAGAGCCAGGGCCAGGGCCAGGGCGGCGGTGACAGCTGGGGCGCTCCGGCGGCCTCGGCACCGGACAGCTTCGACGACACCCCCTTCTAGCAGCCCGTTGCTCAACGGCCTGGCGGTGCAAACTGCCAGGCCCCCAATCTCGGACATGGCACGGCGCGGTGCAGCCCCATTTGCTTGGGCAGCGACCCCTTGCCCCCAGCACTAAACTACGGATGAAGCAGCGCATTCGCCTATTTGCCGTCCTTCGCGAGCGCGCGGGACGCGAACTCATCGAACTCGACGACCTGATCGATGGTCTCGATGTGACCGGCCTCAAAGCGATGCTCGAGACGAAGTTCCCCGAGCTCGGAAGCCTCGACTTTGTGCGTGGCGTCGTGGGGACCCAGTACGTCGACCCGGATCATGTGCTGGAGGACGGGGGGGAGCTCGCCCTTCTGCCTCCTGTCTCGGGTGGCTCCGACAAGACGGACTTCGAGTCCGGGGTCTTTGAGATCGCGCCGGACCCCATCGATGCGGGCGCACTGTCCCTGCGCGTTGGGCACGACTCCTGTGGCGCCGTGGTGACCTTCTGCGGGGTGACGCGCAACCGCAACCGCGGAGAGGATGTCACGCAGCTCGACTACGAGGCCTTCGAGGCGATGGCGGGCCCAGAGATGGACCGCATCTTCCAGCGCTGTCTGGCCGAGTTCGGCCCCGCGGCTAACGATGGCGATCCCGAGTACAGCCTGCGCATGCTCTGCGTACACCGCACAGGCCTCGTGCCGGTGGGGCAGCCCTCGGTTGTGATCGCCGTGGCTAGCCCGCACCGCAATGCCGCCTTCGACGCGGCCCGGTTCCTGATCGACGAGCTCAAGCTGAGCCTTCCGGTCTGGAAGAAAGAGCACTACCAAGACGGGCACCATTGGATTGGCGACCGCTCCTAAGAATACCATGCTTGTCAAACTGATCCCCGTCACGCCGTTCCAGCAGAATTGCGCCCTGTGCGTGTGCCCCGAGACCAAGTCCGCGGTGGTGATCGATCCCGGTGGGGAGATCGAAAAGATCGAGGCCGCCATCGAGGCCGCTGGCGCAAAGCTCGAGAAGATCCTCGTGACCCATGCCCACTTGGACCACGCTTCGGCCGTTGCCGAGCTCGCCCGGCGCCATGGGGTGCCCATCGAAGGGCCCCACAAGGAGGACCAGTTCTGGATTGACCTGCTGCCTGGCCAGGCGGCTCAGTACGGTTTCCCTCCCGCCGAGAGCTTCGTGCCCGACCGCTGGCTCGACGATGGCGATGTCTGCACCTTTGGCAATGTCGAATTCCAAGTGCTTCACACCCCCGGCCACACCCCGGGCCACGTGGTCTTTTTCGACGCGAAGGACCAGGTGATGTTTGTGGGGGATGTGCTCTTCCAGGGCTCGATCGGCCGCACCGACTTCCCCAGGGGGGATTTCGACACCCTGATCGCTTCCATCCAGGAGAAGGTCATTCCCCTTGGCGAGAACGTCACTTTCCACTGCGGGCACGGCCCGTCCTCGACACTGGGGTACGAGGCTCGGACGAACCCATTCCTGCTCGACCCCGCGCGCTATCGCGGCATGATGTAGGGCGGGGATCGGCGCTTGGTAAAGTCCCGGGGAAATCCCCCGAGAAAGGCCCGAAATGGGGCTTCCGGGGCGCATGAGCCTTGTGTGAAGGGGGGGCGACTGTTATCCTCTTCGGCTCAAAATACCCTTATTGTGGGGACCGATGACAACTGAGCGGCTCCCCAGGGCCCGCTTCACCGGCCTCCACCCTCCCCGGAATCCATCATGAGCCGACCTACCGACTTCAGCCTTAATATTGAGGGAATCGAACGCGATGAGCTCGAGGTCGATGTCGTTGTGGTCGGAGCTGGTCCCGCTGGCCTGTGCTGTGCGATTCGCATGGCTCAGATAGCGAAGGAGAAGGGCGAAGAGAAGGCGATCCTTGTGCTTGAGAAGGGCGAGGAAGTCGGTGCCCACAGCCTTTCTGGCGCGGTAATGGATCCTAAAGCGATCCTAGAGCTCTTCCCGGACTTCCTGGCGGACGGCTTCCCCGTCGAGGCCGAAGTCGGTGAAGACTGGGTCGAGCAGCTCAGTGCTACGGGCTCGTTCCGCCTGCCAATCACACCGCCGCCCCTGCGGAACCACGGCAACCTGATCGTGTCCGTCAACCGGGTCACCGGTTGGTTGCGCGACAAGGCCGAGGCTCTCGGTGTGGACGTCTATCCGGGCTTTGCGGTCGCAGCTATTCGCTATGGCGAAGACGGTGAGACGGTGATTGGCGTGCAGACTCGGGACGCCGGCATCAACGCCGCGGGCGAGAAGAAGAGTACCTTCGAGCCCGGCATGAATGTCGCCGCTCCCGTGACCGTCTTCGCAGAGGGAACCCGCGGCAGCCTGACCAAGGGTTTGATCCGCAAGCTCGACCTCGCCAAGGGTAAGAACCACCAGCTCTACGAGACGGGAGTCAAGGAGATCTGGGAGGTGCCGGAGGAGATCGGCAAGGCCTTCCTAGGCAAGGTTAAGCACACCATGGGCGCGCCCCTGGGCACAGGCGGCTACGGCGGCGGCTGGATCTACGGCCTCTCGAACAACCGCTTGTCAATCGGCTACGTTATCGGCCTCGATCACAAGAACCCGACCCTCGATCCCCACGCTCTATTCGTCAAGTGGAAGCAGCACCCCGCCATTGCGAAGCATCTCGCTGGTGGCAAGGTGGTGCGCTATGGCGCGAAGACCATTCCCGGCGGCGGCTATTGGGCCCTGCCTAAGTTCTACGGCGCGGGTTTCGTGATTGTGGGGGACTCGGCTGGGTTCATGAACATGCAGCGCCTCAAGGGCGTGCACCTCGCCATGCTCTCGGGTCGCCTCGCGGGCGAAGCTATCGCCGAGGCGCCGGATGCATCCGACGCGAGCCTGTCCGCCTTCGCCACGAAGTTCGAGGCGAGCTGGGGCAAGGAAGAGCTCTGGAACGTGCGCAACTTCCGCCAGGCTTTCCAGTCCGGCTTCCTGGTGGGCATGGTCGACACTGCCGTGGGCATGGTGACCGGTGGACGCGGCCTGAAGGCGCGCCGCTACGCTGTCGACGACCACAAGCGCACCCAGAAGTTGTCCGAGTGCGGCAACACGATGACCAAGCCGAAGTTCGACGACGGCGCATCCATGGACCGCTTGACGGATGTCTACCACTCCGGCGCGGTCCACGAAGAGGACCAGCCCGCGCACTTGCTGGTGCTAGATCCCGACATCTGCGTGAACCGCTGCACGAAAGAGTATGGCAACCCCTGCCAGCACTTCTGCCCGGCTCAGGTCTATGAGTGGGGTGCGAATGGGGAGGAGACATCCGAAGCAGCGGGCGCAAAGTCGCCGCTCACGGTCAACTTCTCCAACTGCGTGCACTGCAAGACCTGCGATATCGCAGACCCCTACGAGAACATCGAATGGACCGTGCCCGAAGGCGGCGGCGGTCCCAAGTACACCGACATGTAATCACTGCGGGCCGTAATCGGCGCGCTGCAAATCAACCCTCATTCCTCCCCAATGAAACTCTCCCCTAAGGATCGCTCGGCCAAGCTCGCGCGCACTGACCTGCTCATCGTCTTCGCCGCCAAGGGCCGCTTGAACGGCCTGCCCGATGGCGTCGAGCTCAGCGCTGCTGCCAAAAAGGACTTCGACGGGTCCTTCCGCTCGACGCGTCTGTGCGACCCAGTTGCTGGGAACGCAAAGCGCGTGCTGCTCGTCGGCCTTGGCGAGTCCAAGAACGTCGACGCGGAGGCCCTGCGCCGCTGCGCCGCGATCGCGATCAAGGAGTCGGAGAAGCTCGGCATCGTCACTCCCCTCGCTCACATCAGTGAAGCCGTAGAGAAGGCCGTTGGCGGAGCATTCGCAGCCGGTTGCGCCCTCGGCGAGGGCCTCGTCATGGGAGCCTACAAGTTCACCGAGCTCAAGAGCGTGAAGTACACCCCCAAGGTCAAGGCCGTGGCTTGTGCTGGCGCTGGCGCCGACTTCAAGAAGGGCCTGCGCCAAGGCCAGACCCTCGGCGAGGCCAACTGCTTTGCTCGTGACTTGCAGAACCGTCCGGGCAACTACATGACCCCGAAGGACTTCACCAAGCACGCCCGCGCTATCGCGCGCACCAACAAGCGCCTCAGCGTGACGGTGCTCGGCGAGAAGAAGATGGCCGAGTACGGCATGGGCTCACTGCTCTCGGTCTCCGAGGGCTCCTCGGAAGAGGCTCAGCTTGTGCACATGGTGTACAAGCCGAAGAAGAAGGCCACGGGTCGCGTTTGCCTGCTGGGCAAGGGTCTGACCTTCGACTCGGGCGGCATCAGCCTGAAGCCCGGCGCTCGCATGGACGAGATGAAGTTCGACATGTCTGGTGGCGCCGCCGTCATGGGCGCCTTCCACGCCCTCGCTAAGCTTGACGTCAACGTCGAGGTTCACTGTGTTGTAGTCGCCTCGGAAAACATGCCGGCCCACAACGCCACCAAGCCTGGTGACATTGTGACCGCCATGAACGGCTTGACCATTGAGGTCATCAACACCGACGCCGAGGGTCGCCTGATCCTGGCCGACGGCCTGTGCTACGCCACGAAGAAGATCAAGCCCGACACGATCATTGACCTCGCGACCCTGACCGGCGCGGTGGTTGTGGCCCTTGGCCACGAAATCTCCGGCATGTTCCCGAACACGAAGAAGCTGGGCAAGGATCTCGTCAAGGCTGGCGAGAACACCGGCGAGCGCCTCTGGGAGCTGCCCCTGCTCGAAGAGCACAAGACTCAACTCAAGGGCGCCTACGGCGACCTACGCAACCTCAACTCTGGTCAAGGCAACGGCTCCTCCGCAGGCGCCGCATTCCTTTCTCACTTCGTCGGCGAGGGCATCGATTGGTGCCACCTCGACATCGCCGGTACGGCATGGGGATCGGAAGACCGCGACTATCGCGGCGGCAAGACTGGAACGGGCGTCGGCGTGCGCCTACTCATGGACTACCTCCAAAACCTGTAACTCGACGAGACAAAAGGAGCTTAACAGTGTCTACCCAAGAGAACCCACTCATCCCCGGCCTCGCCGGGGTTCCCGCTTGCGAATCAGCAATCAGCTACATCGATGGCAACATCGGCGTACTCGAGTACCGCGGCTATCCCATTGCGGACCTTGCCGCGAAGAGCACATTCGAAGAGGTCACTTTCCTGCTTTGGAATGGCCGCTTGCCGAACGTTGCAGAGCTTGAGGAGCTGACCGCTTCCCTAGCTGCAAGACGCCAGGTGCCCGAGGCAATCCTGGACATTATCCGGTCCCTACCCAAGGACGGGCATCCCATGGATGCGCTCCAGACTTGTGTGTCGGCCTTGGGCATGTTCAACGCCGACAACCGCGCTTGGAAGGACAAGCAGAAGGCCCACGAGATGTGCCTTGAGATGGTGGCCGTGCTACCGACTCTGACTGCTGCTTTCGATCGCGTTCGTCGGGGCCTGGAAATCATTGCCCCGGATCCCAAGGCCAGCACGGCTGCGAACTTCCTG
>JBLHWM010000229.1:0-6136 GCA_047629095.1 Planctomycetota bacterium
ACCAAACCGCCCCCCCCCATGCACCCCTCGCTCAACCACAACCTCTACCTAGTCAAAGAGCATCTCGGCATCTTCAAGGCCGCGAACAACTTCGACATCTTTGAGCCCAGCAGCGGCGAGATGATCATGGAGTGCCGCGAGGAGAGCCTAGGCGTCATCACCAAGTTGCTGCGCTTCTCGGACTACAAGCGCATGACGCCCTTCGACATCCACGTGCGCGATATGGAAGGCAACCAAGTCCTACGCATTCGGCGCGGCATCTCGATCTTCCTATCGAAGGTCGAGGTCCTGGACGCAAGCGACCAGCTCGTGGGCATCTTCAAGCAGAAGCTCTTCTCCATCGGCGGCGCATTCAAGGTGCTCAACGCGGCCGAAGAGCAGGTTTGCGAGCTGAAGGGCAACTGGATCGGCTGGGACTTCCGCTTCGTGGCCGAGGACTTCGAGTACGCCCACGTCAGCAAGAAGTGGTCGGGGGCCGGCAAAGAATTCTTCACCAGCGCGGACAACTACATGCTGGAGATCTCGGACGAGGTCCGCACCGAAGACAGCGCGCGCCAGCTGATCCTGGCGGCCGTGCTCTGCATCGACATGGTGCTGAAGGAGTAGGGGCCCCGACTTGCGCTTAGCCTTACCACTACTTCTATTTGCTGTTGCCTTGTCGCTATCCTCCGCACGGACGGCCCCAGACGACCCTGCCCCAAGTACTGGCCCTTTAGTCTTCGACGGGAACTCCGAGATTGACGCTGTAGATCTGCAGTCTGACGAAGAGCTCGGGGATTGGGGGGACCCAGCCTCCTCAATGGGCAAGATTCGAGCCAATATTCAGGATGTCGTTCGACAGGATCCGGACCTGCTGGCCTGGTTTTGTGAAATTGACAAGCGAATCCTTGATGGTGACATTGGCCTTGTTCGCTATGAGCCTTCCAAAACAGGTGTGACGGTCGACTCTGGGGGACTTTCCGACGGAGTCGACACGGCCGGCCTGAGTGAGGAGGTTGTCACCGACCTGAAAGAGAAGGAGGAACTTGATGAGGAGAAGGGCCGCGGCGACGATGTCTCTCCAAGGGCCGACGCCTCTTCTACTCTGTTTCATGAGTTAGCGCACATCAACCATGCTGATGATTCTGACAATAGTGATTGCGACGAAGCTGGCGCGTACGAACAGCAAATGAGATTTGTTCTGTGCATGTTCTATCTCTCGTGTCATGCAGATGGGAATTACTATAGTGACTCAGTTACTACAACTCGCCTGTCACAACGCTACGAAGAAGCCCGCAAGCTGCGCGACGATTTTGCTGCGGCTTGCGTTGAGGCCACAGATGAAGAAGGGGACCCAGAGTCACCGGTTAGCGACTATCCGGAAGACCTTCCAGAGCTGCCGGAGGTGTTGCCGGATTGCGATGGCATAGAGGAGTTCTTCCCCTATGGGAAGGGCGCAGAAGAGGGTGGCGGCGATAGTGACCCCACGGACGGTGAAGACGACAACCCATGCCCCGAAGATCCCGAGGAAGAGGAATGAAAGAAATCATGAATGCCCTGCGCGTAGTACCCGTCCTTTTACTTCTGACCGCCTGCCAGTCGGATGAGTATGAGATTGCCACTGAAGCTGGCATTGGTGTGGAAAGTGTAGCCGGCCCCTACGGCCGCAATTTGTTCGCAAAAACGGCAAGCTCTCCAAAGGCCCATTTGGCCCCTTTCTGGGGGACTGATGCCGATAGCCTTTCCGTGCACATGACCTTTACTTGGGAGTCAGATGCTCCGAATGTTGGTCTCGAATGGGCCGTCGGTTACGACACGCCCTTAAACCCCAAGGGATACGATTGGGAGCTGATCCCTGAGTCCTTAGCGACGACGTTTATACCTCAGGAAATCGTGCCGATTCGAGGGACCGATTCCATCCTCATTTGGGGCTTTGATCGGCGTGGCAATACCATCCTTGAAAAATGGACTTGGACTGCTCCGGTCGTAACCGACGCAAGTGTCACGAAAGGTGCCCTAACCCGTAAGCAGGACCTCGGCATGTTCTCAGGGGAAGGTATCGTTGACTTGAGGGTTTTTTACGACCTTAGCCATGGCGAACCGCTGGAAGGTGCATGCGAAGCTGTCACTGCTGTTCTGAAGATGAGAGGCTCCAGCGAGGTCATTAGTATCGATCTAAGGGTCAGCAATCCTGCACTGCATTTGTTGGCCAGCGATTCTATTGGCGCTGAGTATGTTGTGCCCGCGCTCAGTAACACGGCGTTTCTAGGAGGAATCGGGATCAATCACATGCACCTCGGCCAGATCTTTGTCCTCAAGGCAGAATGGGATACTGCGGTACCATTTGTCATTGTGAGTGACGTAGATCGGGATGGTGTTCCCGATGGCGTCTTCAGCATGGCGCATGATGATGGGATTCTGTTCTCGGTGTGGGGGGAGTACGATCCAGAAAACCCCTTGCGGTTGTCTTACTTTCCCTACGGTTAGCCAGAGGTCGGTAGGGAGTCATCTTTGAGCAGGCTATATGTGTCAAGTCGTGACCGCCGAAAGGCGGTCGCTTCCTTAGTGTCACGCTAAGCCGGTCATCACTCCCCTTACCCCCAGGCGTCTGACCGCAGTCTGATCGAGAATCTATATCTCGGCTGCACGAGTGGGTCCATCCATGTGGATCTGCCATCAGGTACTCGAGCTGCTGTGTCCCTTGGCCTACCCCCCAAAACGAGTCCAGTCGATTTGAGAGTTAGGCGAACTTACAGGGGGTAGAAGCGTTCGGGTATTCGATGGTGGGTAGTGCCCGATTTTGTTGGGCTTTGGACGGGCCAACGTCGATTTTGGTACATATTGCGCTTGAGGGGAGTAGGGCTCAGGTCATATCCCCAGCCCTGAACTCCAGGCTCTAGCCTGGCCAGGACGCATGTTGGCGATAGGCGCGGGAGCCCGGATTGCCTATCCTGTGCGCCCGAGTCCTCCCGTTTTCCCACCTTCTTAAGCACATGTACATCGTCACCGGCGGCGCCGGCTTCATCGGCAGCAACCTCGTTCGAGGCCTCAATCGTCTTGGCATCGACGAGATCGTCATTGTCGACGACCTCGAGAACGGTGAGAAGCACCTGGGAATGAACTCCCTGGACTTCGCGGACTTCATCGACTGGCGCGACCTACAAGGATCCTGGGAGGTCTTGATGGGGGACGGCGTCGAGGCGGTGTTCCACCAGGGCGCCTGCTCGGACACGATGGAGTCCGATGGGCGCTACATGATGGAGGCGAACTTTGAGTCATCGAAGGAGGTCCTGCACGCGTGCCTTGAGACCGAGACGCCGTTCTTCTATGCGTCCTCGGCTTCGGTCTACGGTGACGGCGAGCGCGGGTTCCGGGAAGAGGTGGCCTGCGAAGCGCCCCTCAACATCTACGCCTACTCCAAGTTCCTGTTCGACCAATACGTGCGCCGCATGGCGCCGACAGTGGACAGCCAGATCGCTGGCTTGCGCTACTTCAATGTGTTCGGCCCCCAGGAGAATCACAAGGGCCGCATGGCGTCGGTGATCTACCACTTCCACAAGCAGATCGCCGAGAAGGGCGAGCTGCGTCTGTTCGAAGGGTCCGAGGGTTTTGTGCGCGACTTCATCCACGTGGACGACGTGGTCGCATTGAACTTGTGGCTGCTGGAGAACCCCGAGGTGTCGGGCATCTTCAACGCGGGCACGGGAACCGAACGATCGTTCTTGGACCTGGCCAAGCTGGTGGTTGAAGGCACCGGCGGCACAGCCTCGATCGGCACGATCCCCTTCCCCGAAGCGCTCGAAGGAAAGTACCAGGCCTACACCTGCGCGGACCAGACCGAGCTGCGCGCGGCGGGCTGCGAGCACGAGTTCTTGAGCTTGGAAGCGGGCGTCGCGAGCTATGTGCAGCGATTGAATGAGACCGGTGGCCTGTACCTGCGCTCTGAATAAGAATCGACAACGACCTCTATTCGTCCAATGAAGAACACTGAGCTTTCGGCCATCCTGAGTAACCTCGGCCACCCGCGCGTCTTGATCGTGGGGGACTTGATCCTGGATCGCTACATCAGCGGCAACGTGAATCGCATCTCGCCCGAGGCGCCGATCCCGGTGCTGGCCGCGAACCACGAGGACCTGCGCCTGGGTGGCGCGGGCAACGTGTGCGCGAACCTGCGCGCGATGGAGGCCCAGGTCGAGGTCCTGTCCGTGGTCGGCGAGGACAAGCACGGTCGGCGCTTGATCCAGATGCTCCAAGAAATCGGCGTGGGCACCGACGGCATCCTCCGGGAGGAGGACCGCATGACCACCGAGAAGACGCGCCTCGTGTCCGGTGTGAACCAGATGCTGCGCGTGGACTGGGAAGAGACCCGCGCCCTGGAAGAGGCCTCGTTCGATGAGCTGCTGCGGCAGCTGCCCGGTAGTATCGAAGGCGCCGATGCTGTGATCCTGTCGGACTACGGCAAGGGGCTGCTCTGCGAGCGCGTGATTCGCGCGGTGATTGCGGCGGCGAAAGAGCGCGGCGTGCCCGTGCTCGTCGACCCCAAGGGCAACGACTTTTCGCGCTACCGGGGCGCGACCCTCGTGACGCCGAACCGCAAGGAAGCGGAAGAGGCAGTGGGCCGCCCCCTGACTCAACTCGACGACCTGCCGGTCGCAGCCGACGAGCTGATCGCCGCCGCAGGCCTGGCTAGCATCGTGATCACTCTAGGCCCCGAGGGCATCTTCTGGCGCACGAAGGACGGCGACGAGAACCGCACGCCCACCGAGGCGAAGAAGGTCTTCGACGTGGTCGGCGCCGGCGACACCGTGATCGCACACCTGGCCCTTGGGCTGGGCGATGGTCTGAGCCTTGGCCAAGCCGTTGAGCTCGCCAACCACGCCGCGGGCATCGTCGTCGGTCGCGCGGGCGCGGCCTCGGTGACGCGCTCGGAGCTCTTCGCCGCCATCGGCCGCCGCCGCGTGGACCGCGGCAAGGTGCTCGAGGCCGACGGCGATCTCGACGCCCAGCTTGCGGAGTGGCGCTCCGAGGGCCGCCGCATCGTCTTCACCAATGGCTGCTTTGACGTGATCCACGCGGGTCATGTCCAATATCTGCGCTTCTCGCGCAGTCAGGGCGATGTGCTGATCGTCGGCGTGAACAGCGACGCCAGTGTGCGCCGCCTGAAGGGCGAGACACGCCCCGTGAACAACATTGGCGACCGCCTGCTGGTGCTCGCCGCCTTGGAGATGGTCGACGCTGTCGTGGACTTCGAAGAAAACACCCCCGCCAAGATCATCGAGCGCGTCACTCCGGACGTGCTGGTCAAGGGAGAGGACTGGCGCGACAAGGGCGTGGTGGGTTCCGAGTGGGTGGAGAAGCACGGCGGTCGCGTCGTGCTCGCGCCGCTGCTCGAGGGCCGCTCGACCACGTCCATTTTGGAGCGAGCAAAGAAGTAGCCAAGCGGCACTCTCAAGGCTAAACCAACCATGCGTATCCTATTCGTCTATCCGAACCTGAACACCCAGATGGGGTTCAATCAGGGCCTTGCCATGATCTCCGCGTTTCTGAAGCGCGCGGGCCACGAGACACGCCTCGTGAACCTGAACGAGAACCTGCCGCCGGTGCCGACCCGCGAGCAGATCCTGGCCGACATTCGAGAGTGGAAGCCCGCCGTGCTGGCAGCCTCTACCCTGAGCCAACAGTACGCCGAGGCGCGCGATCTCGTGTCCTGGCTGCGCACGCGCTACGCCGAGCTCGGTGAGACGCCGCCGGTGTTCGTGGTGGGCGGCGTGCACCCATCGATGGTGCCCGAACAGGTCATGGCCGACGGCGTGTGGGATCACGTTGCGGTGGGGGAGTGCGAGGACGCGATGGTGGACCTCGTCGAGCGGGTCGAGGCCGGCGACGACGCCGAGATCGCAAGCTGCTCGAACTTCCTCTCCTGGAAGAACAACCAGCGTCCCCTGGATAGTGCCGACCGCATCGAAGGCGCCTGGCAGCGCAACCCCGTGCGTCCCTTCCCGAACATCAGCATCATGCCGATGGCGGACTACGAGCTCTTCGACACCCAGCGCATCCTGGACTCGAAGAACGGCTGGGCCGGCTTGATCACCAGCCGCGGATGTCCCTACCGCTGCACCTATTGCCTGAATCACGAGGTCATCGACACCTACCGCGC
>JBLHWM010000230.1:0-6077 GCA_047629095.1 Planctomycetota bacterium
CGCCTGCGCGCGGGAACGGCCACGAAGATGGTGCTCAATATGATCAGCACCATTGCGATGGCGGCCCAGGGCAAGGTCCACGGCAACCTGATGGTGGATGTGAATACTGCGGGCAACCACAAGCTCTTGGCCCGTGGCCGCGGTCTAGTTCGGCAGCTTGTTCCCTGTAACGCAGACCGCGCCGCTGCGCTGCTTGAGGCAGCGGGCGGCGCGGTGAAGCTTGCCGTGGTGATGGGCCGAATGGGCCTTGATCACGATGGGGCAAAGCGGCGTCTCGATCAGGTGGACGGCGTCCTTGCGGACGCCTTGGACTAACCCTTGATCGGTCCGGTGATGCCGCGCTCGCCAAACTTGTCGAGGGATAGAACCTCTTCATAGGCAAGCAGGCCCCAACGTTCCCGGGCGGGCTCGGCAGCGCGGCCCACGGTGATCATGAGCAGGGCCGGCATGTGCTCGGGTAGCTCAAGGATCTCGGCGACAGCCTTGGGGTCGAACCCGATCATCGCGCAGGTGTCGTAGCCCATGTCCCGGGCCGCCAGCATCACGTTCTGGCCGGCAAATCCCACCGATCGGCAGGCCTCCTGGAGGGCGAGACTCTCGTTGTCACCGTAGAAGTTCTTGATCATTCCGTCGAACATCTCGGTGAGCTCATCGGGTGCGGACCGCAGGGTGCGCGAGGAGTCTTCGTGGGCCTTGAGGTCGCCGGCCAGCACTAGCACCATGGCCGCATCGCAGACCTGCTCTTGGTTCCAGGCGGCCTTGCAGAGAGCGTCTTGCTGGCCCGCGTCACGCACGGCCACGAACTGCCAATTCTGCATGTTGAACGAGGTCGGCGCGAGGTTCGCACAGCGGATGAGGTGGCGGACCTCATCGTCGGTGAGCACGTGGCTCTTGTCGAACTTTTTGACCGAACGACGGGTTTGGATGGCTTCGAAGAGTTCCATGGGGGTGGCTGGTAATGGCTGGGAACAGAGCGCGATTTACGGCGCGCCCGGGGCTGGATGGCTGAAAAAGCTGCCGAAGAGTGTAGTGCTTCCCACGGGAACGCGTCTAATCAGACCATGCTAACTTCAGCCTTGCGTCAACTCGCCCTACCGCTCCTGTGCCTTGTGCTGCTTGGGCCCTCGCTTTGGGCCCAAGAGCCGCCGCGCCGGGCTACGCTGATCCATTGCACGCCGACCCAGATTACGGTGGAAGGAACGGTCATGGCCACGGCGAATCCGATTCCCGACGCCCTTGTGCGAGCGGCGCCGGGCTGCCTAATCACGTTGTCCCCCGGGGACTATCCCGCGTTCCGAATCGGCTTCAACAAAGGTGACAACAACGCCAAGAACACCGGCGGACTGCCGGGCTTGCCGATCATAGTTCGGGGAGAGGGAGCAGTGCGCGTGCGCTCCGGTGACGGCGGCGACACGGTGTCCATCTGCCAAGACAACCCCAACGGCCACATCACTTTTGAGAACATCGAGTTCGAGCCGAGCTACCGCGCGGCGATCCTCTTTTATCGGCCCGCACCCGGCGGCGTCAACGAGGGCTATCACTTCTACGACTGCAACATCATCGGTGGCTGGGACCACCGAAAGGCCGCTGGCAAGACTTCCAAGTGGGGACTGAATGGCAAGCGCCTCAAGGACTTCGAATGGATCGGGAAGACCCGTCCCTCCATCATTCAGGACATCGAACAAGAGCACGCCTTCTACCTCTCGAACATGGCTGGCAATACGACCATCCGCAACGTCGAGGCCAAGCGCCTTGGCCGCACCTTCGTCCAGCTCGTGTCGCGCTCGAAGGACGGACCCGCGGGCGTCGGGCGCCTGCTCGTGCAGGACTGCAAGATCAGCGACACCAACATTGCCGCTGGCGACAACTTCAAGGGTGGCTCCGCGTTTACCGTGTCCGGCAACATGCCAAAGGCCGAGCTGCGCTTCGAGAACAACACCTACCGCGGCGGCTTCGACAAGAGCCTGCACAAGCTGACCGCCAAGGGCCAGCCCTATGGGGCCGGCGCCTTTGTCGCCTGGAGTGAGAAGGAGGCCGACCGCCTCGGCAACCTGATCTTGATCGACAACGACTTCCGCTTCGCCCACTCCTGTGGCGATCGTCCCGTGGTCTCGATCACTGCGTGCCGGTCCGTGAAGATCATCGGTTCGAATCACTTCGAGGCCGGCACCCGAGACGATGGAATCATGATGCGCAAGCCCGGCTTCGCCCTCGCCCTCGACAATCCCCCGGGTACGGGGACCCCCGCCCCGCTGCCCAACCTCAAGGTTCTCTTCGATCCCAGCACGACAATCATCGGCAACTTTGAGATCAAGGGCGTGCCAGCCACGGACGCGGACCGCAAGTCCCTCGGCCTGACTAAGTAAGCCAGCAAGTGGGGTCCTGACCGGGGCGTGCTGCCGGTCGGTGTTGTCCGCGCAAAGTAGATTGCAATCCTGTCATGCGGGGGACAGCCGGGACTCGTCCTTGTAAGGTGTGCAGTCCATGGCACCCACTCGATTATTGATCGTCGACGATGACCCGAAGCTGCAGGCCTACATGTCCCGGGGATTGGAAGAGTCCGGCATGTCCTGTGTGACGGCGAGCTCGGCCGAAGAGGCCAGCGCCCTCCTGCTGCATGACGACGCCTCAGCTGAATTTGACCTAATCCTGCTTGATGTGATGATGTCGGGCCGCGATGGTTGGGAGTTCTTGGGCGAGCTGCGCGGCGCGGGATTGGGGACACCGGTCATCTTTGTGAGTGCGCGTGGCACGGTCGAAGAGCGCGTCAAGGGCCTTCGGCTTGGCGCTGACGACTACATCGTGAAGCCCTTTGCTTTCGAGGAGCTGCTTGCGCGTATCGACGCCGTGATCCGGCGTCGCCAATCCCTGCCAATCCTACGGCGCGGCGAAGTAGTCATAGATCCCGTACACCGCAGCGTGCGCCTCGCAGGGGAGCCCGTCGACCTCAGCCCCAAGGAGTACGCTCTACTGGTGGCGCTCGTGGAATCGGCGGGTACAACTCTTTCGCGCACGGAACTGCTACGCACGGTCTGGGGCATCGAATTTGACCCCGAGACCAACGTCGTTGACGTCCATGTAGCGCGCTTGCGCCGTCGCCTTGGCCCGGTCCATAAGGGCCAGCTCGCGACCGTCAAAGGCGAGGGCTATCAGTTCCTATGAGAGCCGATCATTGGACTCTAAAGCGCTATCTTACGCGTTGGCTTGTGATTGCGATCTGCGCCCAAGCATTCCTTGTTTTGGTGCCTGCGGGCTTCTTCCTTCATTCTTCACTCGACCGCGAACTGGGCTCACTTCTTGAGGAGGAGATCGCGGAGTTCACCAGCGAGTACAGAACCGAAATCGCAGACAAGGGCACGAATGCCCTAGACGCTTTCCAGCATGTGGCCACGGAGCTGACCGAGGAACATCCGGACTTCCCCATGGGCTGGTCACTCTGGGGCGGTGGGCAGCAGGTGGCCCAGAAGGGCCCCAAGCGCCTGTTAGAGAAGATTGCGGTGCAGCCCATTCAGCTCGATCAGCGTCAGGACTTGCCGGGCATGGCCGCCTGGCGGGCGACCACTCTGCACACTGGGGAGGTCATTGTTGTGGCAGTGGACGGCTCGGTACAACGAAGTACCTTGATGCGGTTTGGATTGGTCGTGGCCTTTCTGCTCGCCCTTGGAGTTGCCTTTGCCCTGGTGGGTGGGGTGGCCCTAGCCAACCGTTTTTCGGGCCTCTTGGTCGGCGTGTCGGATCAAGTTCGAAGCGTTGGCACCGTAGAGGGTGATGCGGACCTAACGATCGACCTCGAGGGCTTGCCCGAGGAAGTACGGGATGTGGCCGTGGCTCTACAAGGTGCACTCAACCGCTTGGCAAAGGAGACTCGACAATTCCGTTTGTTGACCGCGGGTCTGGCCCATGAGCTGCGCTCTCCGATTCAAAACCTGCAGGGTGAAATCGAAGTGACCCTGCGCCAAGAGCGCGACGCGGACGGCTATCGCAAGACCCTCGAGAGCAACCTAGACGAGGTGCGCGGCCTCGGGGAGGCAGTCCATAATCTCATGCAGCTCTGTGTCGAACGCGAGGTAGTGCCAGGCTCCTTGCAGGAGGAGTTCAACCTTGGCTTCGAGGCGCAACTTCGCCTTGCGGGCGAGGTCGCCCAGGCCAAGCGCAAGGGCGTGGAGGTCGAGCTTCTACTCTATGGAATCGGAGCGACTGAGGCTTCGATGGACGCCGAGGTCTGGCTCTTTGGCGACCGTGAGGCGATGTTACGGGTGGTGCGCAACCTCGTGGGCAATGCAGTGCAGTGGACGCCGAGTGGCGGCAAGGTGGCTGTAAAGATTGTCGCGACGAAGCATGAGGCCACCCTGACCGTGGATGACAGCGGTCCGGGTATTCCCGAGGCCATGCGCGATGATATTTTCGAGCCCTTCGCCCGGGGTGGTGCCCGTGGAGGCGAGCGCGTTGGCTACGGCCTTGGCCTTGCGATCGTGCGTGACGCGGTGATGGACCACGGCGGGAGCGTGGAGATCGGAACGTCGGCCCTGGGCGGGGCGCGAATAACGGTTACGATCCCGAGTGGCCAGCATCTTTGACGTCGGTCAGGTTTGAACGATTAGGCAGTTGCGCCTAGGCGTGTTGGTTCGGATCATGGGGTCTACCATGAACTCACTCTCTCTTCGCAACGCGCTCCCCTTCGCCGTCACCTCCCTCGCCTTGCTCGCAAGCACCAGTGATGCAGCTGCCCAGACGGACGCGGTCGCGGACCCTGTCCCCAAGGCCTACGCACACGTCGGGCCAGGCGCCTTCGAACTCCAGATCGAGATCGAAGCTGCACTAAACACGAAAGGCGCCGAGTTGGAGACCAAGGACCTGCTGCATCGCCTAGGCCAGCTGCCCGAGGCTGCCCCCAGCTTACCGCCGGCAATCCTGAGCTTGGCACAAGCCACGCCCTTCGCCTTGCCCGCCGCGGCCGAGTTCATGGGCGCCGAGCTTGCCCGCCTCGCCAAGAGCGATCCACTTGGCCTACTACCGGAACTCGGAACAGGGATCGCTTCGATCGCCGATTGGGACGCGCCAACGACCTTGGATTGGGGCGCACCCGTTCCACCAAACGACTCGACCCTAGAGCAGCACTTCGCCTGGCTCGAGGCGCGCCTCGTGCTCGCGGCGTCTTGCGTCGAGGAGGGGCTCGCGGATCTAAGCGCCGGGGATCGAGCCCATGTCGCGGAGCACTGGTCAGAGCTGACGGACCGGTTCGAGGGAAACATTAGCTTGGACAACGATTCGAATGCCGCGCGCCTCGGGCGCAACCTACGCACGGTCGAGATTGGCTCGCGCGTAAACCCCGCGCCGATGTTGCGCGCCATCGATGCCTTCCAGCCGTGCCTCGATCCCGACTACCTCGAAGACCTTGGCGAGGCTGCCTACAAGGCCAAGCACGACATCTGGGCCGAGACGGTTGCGACACACCAGACACCGCTCGGCTTGATCGTGATTGGTGGGAAGCTGGATGATGTGCACCGCTTCGGCACCCACGGAGAGGACTCCGGACCTGATGGCGTGGTGGCTCTTTGGATCGATCTTGGTGGCGATGACTTTTACGGCGGCAGCGTGGGCACGACGGTGAACCAAGCAGGTCGGCCAGTGATCCCGGTTGGCGTGGTGATTGACCTCGATGGCAACGACGCCTATGAAGCTGCCCAGGATGGGAGCATCGGCGCCGGAGTCTTGGGCCTCGGCATGATCATCGACGTCAAGGGCAACGATAGTTACATCGGACGGCGTTGGAGCCAGGGCGTTGGCTTCATGGGCGTTGGGCTTGTGATCGATGGGGAGGGCGACGATCGCTATCGCGCGAGATCCTTGGCCCAGGGCGCGGCGGCATGGGGCGTCGGCGGCGTCTTCGACCGATACGGTGCAGACAGGTTCACCGCCGAGCGCTTTGCCCAGGGCGTTGGCCTTCCGGGCGGCGTAGGTCTCTTGGGCAACGCTTGGGACGGGGACGAGTACTACTGCAAGGGCGAGTGGCCCAGCGGCTACGGGACCGCCGGTGTGTTCGAGGGCTGGGGCCAAGGTTGCGGTGTTGGCTTCCG
>JBLHWM010000231.1:0-6077 GCA_047629095.1 Planctomycetota bacterium
CTACCCGAGCTGTTCCGGCGAAGTGGCTACCAGACCACACTCATCGGCAAGCTCTCCCACACCGCTGATGGCAAGGTCTTTGCCTACAACGGCGAGGGCGACGGCCGGCCGGAGCTGCCCCATGCCTGGGACGAGCTCGCCACGCCCTATGGATCGTGGCAGCGGGGCTGGGGCACCTTCTTCGCCTACGCGGACGGCGCCCATCGCGAAGATGGCACAGGGCGGCGGGAGCTCATGGAGTTCGTCGCAGAAGCCGACGACGAGCTGCCCGATGGCATGATGGCCAGCGCTGCGATCGACAAGCTCGCGGACCTTGCGGATTCGGACGAGCCCTTTTTTCTAGGGCTCGGCTTCTTCAAGCCGCACCTGCCCTTTGTGGCGACGCGCTCCGACTGGGAGGCTGTCCAGGAGTGGGAGTTGCCCGACCTCAAGCGCACGGAGAGGCTGCCCTCTGCTTACGCGCCGGGCAGCGGTGAGTTCTTTGGTTACGACACCCCCTGGATCAAGTCGCGCCCCCTGCCGGCGGACGCCGCGGACCAGGCGCGCCGGGCCTACCTCGCGTGTCTACGCTATACCGATCGCCAAGTCGGCCGAGTGCTCGATGCCTTGGACGACCTTGGCCTGGCCGAATCGACCGTGGTTGTCCTCTGGAGCGACCATGGGTGGTTCCTCGGCGAAGGGGATATCTGGGGCAAGCACACGCCTCTTGAGAGGGCCATGGCTAGCCCACTGATCATTCGCACACCAGGTGCCGCCTTGGCTGGCCAACGAACCGATGCACTCGCCTCGACCCTGGACATCTACCCGACTTTGATCGACCTGTGCAGGCCGACATTCACCGCCACACACTTCCCCCTAGATGGTGAGAGCTTAGTTCCGATCCTCAGTGGCCAGGTGGACTCTGTGAGCGAGGTCGTGCGCGGCTACTGGAACAATGCGAGCACCGTGCGCAGCCAAGGCCACAGGCTGATCCTGCGCAAGGGCGAGCGCGGATGGAGGGATGTCGAGCTCTACGACGCGGCAGGCGAATGGGCCGTGGACATCAGCGACGAGCGGCCCGAAGTCGTGCTGCGGCTGTCTGCGTTCGTGGACTAGGTGTCCGTCTCGTCCCCAACCAACTTGCCCAACGCAAAGCGGGCTGCAGATCAAAGATTGACCTGGAGCCCGCTGACTGCGTTGGATCGTTTCGGCTAGAGAACAGCCGAGTCGTCGCGTTCGATGCCTTCGAAGGCAACCTTAAGCTCGCCGAAGATCTCTTCGAGAACATCGGCGGAGGGAGCAGCGCTGCCGCTCTTCATGTGGATGATGGTCTCGACGCCACAAAACACGTCCTGCACGCCAGCAACTTCATTGATCAAGGTCTCACGGACCTCGATAGCGGTTTTAGCTCAGGTGAACTTGGGCGTCTTGGCGACGTAAGCTGCGCCCGCGGGTGAGACGTCGACTTCGTCGAGACTCTCAAAGGTCAAGCCGACCCCTTCAATAGCCTTCTTCACGCGGAACTCACTGAGTATTGCGCCGTCCTTAAGGACAAGCGTTGCACGAGTGCCGCTCATCATCATGCGGTCGACACCTTCCAAACTTTCCATGGCCTCACGGGCCTGGGCGGATGCGCCTCAGGCACCGCCGGAGGCGATGACAACTTGAACGGTAATCTGGTCACTCGGGACCGATGCGGAGGTCGCCGAGTTCTGGAGGGAAGTACTGGCGCAGGCACCAAGGCCTAAGCAAGCAGCGAGAAAGAGTGATCTTTGTAGTTTCATAACTTGGTGGTTCGATTGGGAACTGGCAAGCCAAAAGCCTACGGCATTCCCCAGCGAACGCCACCCCCATACCCTGAAGGAACCTTCGCTTACAGGACCACTACGCGCTGGAGCACGCTCGCAAACCTCCGTGCGCCCTCCCCCTTCAGGTGCGATAGCCAAAGGCCAAATCAGCCGCTCGTGGCAAAAGCACAATAGCCAAGCATCAAATCGAACGCATCGAATGCCACTGCGAGCAAGGTGACCCAGCGAGTAGGTGAGGCGAGCCCCCAAGCGCCTCTCCTGCGAGGGAGAGAAGTGGTAGCGGTGGAGGGACTTGAACCCCCGACACGCGGATTATGATTCCGCTGCTCTAACCAGCTGAGCTACACCGCCACTTTGGGCGGGTGAGATTAGCAGGACTGGGGGGTGGGTCAAGGGGTGTACGGGGTTCCTTTTGGGGAAGAGGGGAAAAATGTTCTGGGGTTGGAGGGGTGGGGGCTTAGGGGTTGGCGGGAATGTGTCGATGACGGGGGGACTATGAGCCACTTTCACGATGACATGCCGCCGGTGATCCGGCATATAACGGAGGCGCTGGTGGACAGCGCATCTACCCGCGAGCGCGCTTCGGTGCTGATGACGGGGCTTCGGGCCTCGGAATGGGCTGGGAGTGTCGCGCTTTGGCGGCGGGATCTTGAGGATGGCAGTTGGCATCAAGTGATGAGCCAAGGGCCCCAGACGGATCTGCCTACTGGGACCCAGGTTCGGGCGGTGGCGTCGGGGCTGATGGATGCGGCGATTCCGGTGTTTCGGCGGGTCGTGATGCCCTTGGTGAGCCGCGGGCCTGCGACCCGGGCCATGGGGCTTGGGCAGCTGCACTGCACGGCTGAGGACGAGGCCTGGATCGAAGGGCTGTTTGAGGTTTGGAATAGCCTGGAGATGGCGGGCGAGGTGGCGGAAACATATCACCCTGGGCAGGAGCCTGGGGACGAGATCGCGGGCGTACAGGACGCGAGGTCTCTGGAGAAATGGACGGACGATCTGCCCGGTCCGATGCCCCTCCCTGGGGAAGGAATGGACAATTTCACAAAGATGCTCGGTGACGTGCTCTCGAGCCAGGAAATACTGGACCTCTGGGATGACCTATAAGGGCCAAAATAGGGGCTGATGGCACCTGGCGGCGACATGGTTTTGGTTTCACGCTTTTCCAAAGATTGAGCCCATTTCCATCGACAGATGGCCCATCCTTAACTACTATCTGTTTGTGAAGGTTGCGAGCCCTTCACGTGAGAGCCGACCTCCTGACCTTCAAGGTTTTGCGAGCCCCTTGTGGGTCACTAAGGGAAGTCGGAACAACTCTTGCCGGAGACCTTCGGGTCTCCAACTGGAAGTCCTTCGGGACTTCTACTTCGAGGTCTCTTTTGCGAGCCTGAGACCTTGAAGACTCTCCCTCGGGCCGATGATAGCAATATCATCGGCCCTTTTTTCTTTAAGGCGCGCCCGCTCAGGAGCCCCCCTGGGCGCCAGACGCGCCCCCTTAGGGGGCACCAGGGCGACGGGTGGCGCATTTGGGGCCACAACCCACCGCCCGCGCCTGCTCGCGGCAGGCGGCCTCCCAGACACACTCTAGACATACCGTGGGCCAGGCCGGACCCGTGTGGACTGAGCAGTGCCTATCGCCCTAGAGCCAGTCTCGCTGGGATCTCCTCTTGGGCCGTGGAGCGCGGTGCCCCCGGCCATGCCTTCAATTCGCGTATTCTAGGGGTTTGCCGCCTCCCCCACCTCAGTCGACCGGGGCTTGCAAAACTCCGCTTTCCGGGGTCCCCCGAGGGTGAACTCAGCCTAGAGCCGCGGAGCGTAAGGCCGCGAACCTCAGGCCTCAGCCGGCCCGTCCAATAGAAGCGCGCCGAAAGTCGCGGACTACGGGCCATGCCTTCCCACCCCTGAGGCCATCGAGCGTGGACTACAAGTGCGCGCCGGGTGACGCGATGACCGACTCGGCACTCTCTAGGGGGAGAGCGTTGGCCCGCTCAGCCGATTGCGGGATGGGCGGCCGCGATTGGAGAGCTCGTTGAGCGTGGCTTCAGGCTTTGGCCTCGGGTGGCGAACTGCTCGCAACTGGTCCTCCGGGTGCGCTTGAGGGAAGCCCTCGGGTAAATTGCGTGGCTCACATCGCCTTGGCGACTTCGCTCCGCGCTGTGCGGAATGGGGCCAGCTTGCCGGGTAAAGAATCCGGGCCGCCCTCCTGTGCGCTGGCGCAATGGAGGGCGGCCCGGATGGGAGACCGTGGGATCCTGGCTGGGCCTTAGGGCGTCACCAAGATCGTGGTGACGGCGCCACTGGGGCCGGCGGGCGTCGTGATCGTGAGCTCCTGTGTGACCGCGTCGTGGCTCCAGGTTGTCGCTAGCGCGCCGTCGAAGTGGACCGAAGTGGGCGCCATGCGGAAGGCCTGGAGTATCACGTCGTCGCTGCCGGCATCGGACGACGACCACTCTAGGTTGTACGGGATGGTTGAGGACAGGCCCATGCGAACGGTGTCGAGGGCGATCTCGTCCACGAAGCGCGTATTGCGGAGGGTGGCCTTGTTGCTGCCGACTTTGACACCGATGTTGAAAGTGGCGATCCGGTTGGCCTGTGCGGCGCGCACATCAGCGTAGTGGTATTCACCTAAACGGTCAGCGTAGACCGCGGCCTCGAGCGGGTCGTTGGGCAAGCGGAAGCGGCTGATCCAGTCCATGGCCGAGTGCATGTCCATGGTGTCCCAATGGTGCTTCACGCCACTCAGGCTCGAAACATAGTTGATGTTGACACCTTCCGAGAGCATCTGGCCCGCGACCTTGGTGTTGTCCGAGACGAGCTTCGTTTGAGGGTCGCCAGGGTTCACGTAGGTGTAGATCGCCAGGTTGTTCAGGTTCCGCGCGGGCATCTTCAGCAGGTCGATCGCTCCACCACTAAAGATGGCCGGGCTACAGCGCTCATAGGGAAAGGAGCTCGTCTCGCTGACCGGCGGATTGTAGAAGTGGGCCGCGTTCTCCATCATGGTCTTGAAGGAGGCGCTTCCGCTGTTGTACTCGTCCAACAGGTCCATGGTGCCGGTGTGGTTCACAACCCCAGCGACTCGGTATTTGTCCTCGGACCGACGTCGCATGGCGTAGCTCATGGCTGCGCCGCCGCCCATCGAGAAGCCAACGGTGTAGATGCGCCTGCGGTCGAAGTTCAGGAACTCGTCGATGAGCTCGAGCATGGCATCGAGGCTCTTCTGGCTCTGTTCATTGCCAAAGTGCGTGTCGACCAAGCCGTAGGGCGCCAGCAGGGTCCAGCCTTTCTGGGCGCAGATCGCCGGCAAGTCCGTACCGCCGAAGATTTGCTTCTCGGAGACGCTGTAGGAGTGAAAGCCAACGACGAGTGCGCCAGAGCCAGGAATATTCTCCCCGCTCAAGGGCACCTGAATCGTGATGCGCTCGGTGCGCAAGGGGTGACCCGAGAACGGAGGCAGAATGATCGCCTCGAAGGTCGGGTCCCCAGTCATCGACGGGACCGTGCGGATCTCGACACCCTCGGACTTCAATACGGTCCAGCCGTAGGTGCCGGGGATCGGGATCGTTACGGAGCCAAGCTGAGCCGATGAGTTGTACGTGAATGGGACGGCAGGCCTAACCTGAGACCACCACACCGGAGTCACAAACGGCTCCGCGGTGCCAGGCCCGGTGGTGGGGCCGTCTGTCTCGGCGTACCCAGCGGTCTGTGATTGAGCATTTGCCGAAGCTGCGAGCCAGGCGAAACCAACCAGAGAAAGAGCCTGGAGGCTCTTAGCTATTGGAATGATGCGTTGAGTCTTGAAGAGGCGCATGAGATTGATTTGCCTGTGAAATCCAGCAGGGGAGGGGAGAGAGGCTTAGACAAGTAGAGCCCTTGATAGGTTCCCTTAAACCCTATCGCCTTGATTTAGGACCAAACTTGGCCCAGATCGAGCTTCTTCCGCACCATTTCCAAGAAGATGAGTCCACATGGACTCTTGATCGAGGGTCTGGCAGGGGCAAAAGGCTCTAGGAGTCCAAGGCCGCTACCTGGCGCAGGTTGGAAGTAGCATATCGAAACTAGATGGGGCTGGATAGACTGCCGACCTCAGCACTAGGTGATCCTATCCAATTCCCAGGATCTTGCTCAGGAATCCATAACGAAGTCCCCTTCCGGTCACAAGAAGCTCGCCCGCGCCGCAAAGGGCAGCCACTTGGCCTAGACAAGCCAAGCCCGCGGGTAAGACGGCCGCCCGGGCACGCTCCACCGGCAGCTTGGCCCGCGCGTCAATCGAAAGGGCCGCCAGCCGCTCGCCCC
>JBLHWM010000232.1:0-6051 GCA_047629095.1 Planctomycetota bacterium
GCGGCAGCTGGAGAGCCTGCGGCCTGATTCCCGATGGCTGCTAGCCCAATACCACCGGCCGGCCTATCCCGCGGTGAAGGAACCCGGCGATGCGAAGGCAGCCTGGGTGCCACTCTTTGAGGCCCACGACGTCGACCTCGTCTTCGAATCTGACGGGCACGCGATCAAGCGCACCATGGCGATCCGCGACGACAAGCCGGACCCAACGGGCGTGGTCTATATCGGCGAGGGTGGCCTCGGGGTGCCCCAACGCACGCCCTATTCGGACCGCTGGTATCTCCAGGAGCCGGGCATGTCGGGCCGCGGGCATCATCTGACCACGGTCTCGTTTTCCGGGGACGAGCTGCGGCTCGTCACCCAGGGCTTTTCCGTGGACGAGGAGTCCGGGCGCATTGCGGATCCGGAGGGCGAACCCGTGATCTTCGACAAGGTCGTGATGCAGAGGCGCGGCGCAAAGTAAGGCGCGAGCTACTGCCGGCCAGTAAGTAGGAAAGCGGGGTGATCTGAATCTTCAGATCACCCCGCTTTCTAGGTTTGAGGGCCTTCGAAAGGCCTAAACGCTGATGGCCTACTGCAGCACGGGCAGCTGCATACGCTCGCGCTTGGCAACCTGCTGGGCAAAGAGCCCGGCGATGGTGCTGAAGGTCTTGGCGATGGGGGAGTCGGGATCCGACTTCGTTACAGGAGCGCCGCCGTCGCCGCCCACGCGCACACTCGGGTTGAGCGGGATACGACCGAGCAGCTCGAAGCCGTGCTTGGCCACTAGACCGTCCGCTCCACCTTCGCCGAAGATCGGCACGATGGTCTCGAACTTACCTTCGCTGTCCACGTCTACCGCCTCGATGCCGTTGCCGGTGTCGAGCTGAATCTTGGTGGCCGCGCTGATTCCCTCGACCATTCCCGAGACCGAGTAGCCAGCCATGTTCTCGACGATGCCGAGGATCGGTACGTTGACCTGCTTGAACATGCTGATGGCCTTGCCGACGTCGAAGGTCGAGACGGCCTGGGGCGTGGTGACGAGCACCGCGCCGGTCAAGGGCACGATCTGTGCAAGCGAGAGCTGTGCGTCGCCGGTTCCGGGCGGCATGTCCACCAGCAGGTAGTCGAGCTCGCCCCACTCGACATCACCGAGGAACTGTTCGATGAGCTTGTGCACCATGGGGCCACGCCAGATGACGGGCTTCTCCTCGGGGATCAAGTAGCCAATCGACATGGACTTGATGCCGTAGTTGATCTTGGGGATCAGGCGGCCGTCCACGACGTCGGGCTCGCCGCTGCAGCCGAGCATCATGGGGATGTCGGGTCCGTGTACGTCGCAGTCGAGGATGCCGACCTTGGCGCCGGTAGCCGCGAGGGCGACCGCAAGGTTGATCGTGACGGTGCTCTTGCCAACGCCGCCCTTGCCGGACGAGACGGCGACCACGTGGCTCACGCCCGGTGCCATCTCATCGGCGCCGCGCTCGCGGCCGCGCACGGTTGCCGTCATCTCAACGGTGACCTTGACCATTCCGGGCAGGGCCATCAAGAGCTCTTCGGCCTGGGCCTTCATCTGGTCCTTGACTGGACAGGCGGGCGTAGTCAGGTTGATCGTGACCTTAGCGATGCCGTCGCAGACCGTGGACTGCGTGATGAAGCCAAGGCTCACGATGTCCTTGTGCAGGTCGGGGTCGATGATGTTGGAGAGGGCCTTGAGAAGGTCGTCCTTAGTGATAGAGCTCACGTGATGGTTGGGAAGGGGTTGCCGTTCGAGTGTCTTCGTTGGGCGGTTGCAGTAATAAGGTAGGTCGCTCGCTTCGGGAAGCTGCGTCCTAGGGGCGAATCTTACGCTCACGGGAGGTTTTGGTCTAGCCTAGGCCCGGACCCCTAAATGCTAAATCCGATTTGCAGGGGAATAGGCACGGGGGGCACGCGTCTGTATGGGCAGACCACACGGATCTTACGCTAGACACTTCCACACTCGTTACCCGGATCATCGCCATGGGCCTCTTCCTCCACTCGCTCCTCCTTCTACCTTTACTAGGCACCGCGCCGGCTCTGCAGCAACAGGATCACTTCTCGCCCGCTGATTTCCCCATGCCCAGCAAAGACATGGTGATCGACTTCGCAGCTACACCTAGCCTCGCCGATTTGATCGAAAGCTACTGCGAACTCACCGGCGTCCGGATCCTTGCTGATCCCGCCACGCACTCACTGGCAAAGTCCAAGGTGATCGCTGGCTTCGGGGGACAGCTGGTCCTCAATCCTGCGGACATCCAGTCCTTCTTTGAGAGTGCCCTTGCCGCCCAGGATTTTCGCCTGACCAAAATGAACACCGACGACGTGCTGACATTCACTCTACTCAATGCCGAATCGGGTAGTAGGCGGAGTCCTAAGACGGCAGCTTCGTGGATGCTGGTGGACGCTGACGAGCTTCATCTTTGGGCCAACCACGATGCGGTGCTGATCCAATCGACCATCATGATTGAAGGCGTAGACAGCCGCCAGGTTTCGACCAACCTGCGCCCGCTCTTCTCCGACCCCAGCTTCCAGAGCATCATGTCTGCGGGCAGTACGAACTCGCTGATCTTCCAGGGATCCGGTAGCCAAGTCGCTGCGATTTCTGAGCTACTGGAGACGGTCGGTGATCGGGCCAGGGCTGAGAAAGGGAAGAGTGCCCAGCGCCGGCAGGACTCCGAGCGAGAAATGCTCGAAGTCGAAATCACACCGGTTGCGCAGACTCCGTCAACCAGCATGGAAGTCGATGCGCCCAAGGTCACGATCACGCCCCTAGCGGACCGCCCGCACCTGACGACCGCCATCCTGCAGGTCCCGTCCGATCTGCGAGAGACCACGAAAGTACTGCAGGAGCTCAGCGTCAGTCGGCACCGGGCGGAGAACGAACACCGGATCTGGTTCACCGCCGATGACGGCGCCCAGGTGCCCTGGCCTCGCCCGCACATGACCTACGTCAGCGCCAACAGGTCATCGGACAACATCGGCGGCCGGCTCATCGTCCAGGCGGCGGCGGAAGACCTGGCCTGGATTCAAAAGGCAATGGGGCTCGTCACGGGTCTTACGGCAGAGGAGAAGTAGAACCTACTTCTTGGCTTTCTCGAACCCGGGGGGGGATCCGAGAAGGCGACGGGGCGAGGGGGCAGTATCCTGTCCTCTCGCCCGTTTCCGTTTGCCCTGACCTGCCATGACTCGATCCCTTCCCGCCGCCGTATGCCTTGTCTCCGGAGGCATGGACTCGGCCGTCACCCTCGCCGAGGCCCGAGCTGCCGGGTTCGAGCCCTATGCCCTGTCCTTCCGTTATGGGCAGCGCCACGCGATCGAACTCGCCGCCGCCAAGCGCGTGACCGCCGCCGCAGGCGTACGCGACCATCGCATCGTGGACCTCGACCTCTCGGCACTTGGCGGCTCCTCGCTCACGGATGACATCGAAGTGCCGAAGGACCGCGAGTTCCAAGGCGATGGCACGGGCGAGATCCCCTCGACCTATGTGCCAGCGCGCAACACGGTCTTCCTGAGCGTGGCCCTCGGCCTGGCCGAAGTGCTCGGTGCCGCGGACCTGTTCATCGGGGTCAATGCCGTGGACTACTCGGGCTACCCCGATTGTCGGCCGGAGTTCTTAGAGGCTTTCGAGCGCCTTGCGAACCTGGCCACTGCGGCGGCCACCGCAGGCGGAACGCGCTTTCGGGTGCATGCGCCCTTGTTGCAAGCGACCAAGGCGGAGATCGTGATTCGCGCCAAGGAACTCGGCGTCGACCTCGGCCTAACGCACACCTGTTACGACCCAGTGTTCGGTGGCCCGGATCCCGAGCGCGCCCAAGCCTGTGGCCGCTGCGATGCCTGTGTGCTGCGGCTCGCGGGCTTTGCCGGCGCCGGCGAGACCGACCCCATTGCCTACGCTGCCCAAGATTAGCCATGACCGACATCCCAGCTACCGCCCGCGCCTTCGAAGAGCCCTCGTCCGTGGGGGAGCCCCGCCTCGACGCGATGCAGCGCTTGGTCCACGTCGTCGACCGCCTTCGCGATCCCGAGACGGGCTGCCCCTGGGATCTGAAGCAGCGACCGGAGACCTTGACGGCGAGCCTGGTCGAGGAGGCCTTCGAGGTGGTCGAGGCGATCGAGCAGCGCCTCGAAAATCCTGCTGAGGATCACGTGGCCGAAGAGGCCGGGGATCTCCTGATGAACCTGGTCTTGATCGCGCGCATCGAGCAGCAGGCAGGACGCTTCTCCCTGGCGGAGCTCGCGAACACCGTCGCGGACAAGCTGATCAGGCGCCACCCCCACGTCTTTGGGGACGTGACGGTTTCGGGCGACGACGAGGTGCTGACCAACTGGGAGGCGATCAAGAAGCAGGAGCGCGTGGACGCGAAGACCGACACTAGCGCCGTTGCCGGTGTACCCGCCAATCTGCCCGCCTTGCAGCGTGCCTATCGCGTCGGCGGCAAGGCCATGTCGGCCGGCTTTCGCTGGGAGGACAGCGCCGGCGCCCTGGACAAGATCACCGAGGAGCTGGGCGAAGTGCGCGAGGCCTTTGGCCCTGGACCCGAACACAACCCCGAGCGCAAGCAAGACCTGGAGAGCGAACTAGGCGACCTGCTCTTGGCCAGCGCGCTCTTCGGACGCTACAACAAGATCGATCCCGAGGCGGCCCTGCGCAAGAGCCTACGAAGGTTCGAAGCGCGCTTTCGCTCGGTGGAGCAGAGCCTTGGTGGCGACGTCGGCGGGAAGAGCCTCGAACAGATGATGGCTGCCTGGGAAGCCGCGAAGAGCGCGGAGTAACCCCGTATCCCCCAGGGGTTGGTTCGTATCTAGATGGATACGGCGAGTGGCCTGGCAGGCCAGGGAGCGTGTGTTGCAGGTCGGGGCACGCCCCTTGCTCTTCGGTTAGGTATGTTACAAGTCATGACTTCGAAGCTCTCCATTCGCCTTGCGCTGCTGCTGCTCTTTGCGAGCTTGACGCCCTTGATCGCGGCGGCGGTCCTGTCCTTCGAGTTGATGCGCGACTCCTTGCACGAGGAGGCCGAGCGCCGCCACGGTGAGGTGGCCCAACTCGTGGGGTCCTTTGTGGACGTCTGGCTCGACTCGACTGCCGACAAGTTGCAGGCATTGGGAGAGGTCCTGCGCCTGGATTTGGAAGAGCGCAGTGTCGAGCCTGGGGACGGCATTTCGAATGGCGATCTGGCGAAGCTGCAGAACGTCATCCAGCCGCTATTGGATACGAACGAACGCTGGTCGAAGCAAGCGGTGCCCGCGCTGGAGTTAGAGGTCTACCCGAACCTGGTTGTGGCTGGGGCGGACAACATCGCCCAGGTGGTGGGCCCACAGAACAGCAACTGGATGCAAACGAACGCGAGCGTTCAGGCGAAGGCTCAGATGCAGAGCCGCAAGGGCGGCCGAGGCTTGAGCGACTTGGTGCTCCAACCACAGCAGACGGGCTTGCCCTTTTGCGAGCCAAACATCGAGCTCGTCGACGGGATCCCGACCTTGGCCATGTCCGTTGCGGTGGGCGAGGTGGACCGCAACTACGGAACCCTGGTCGCCGAGGTGGACTTCACGGACCTGCGCTTGATCCTCAGTCAGCTGGCCACCGAGGGCATGGCGATCCGGGTTGCGGACGACCGAGACACGGCGCTGTTCACCTACGGCCAGCTCGAGGGCGAGGTGCTCCAGACCAAGGTCGTTCTCGGCCGCAAGGGTTGGACCGTTGCGATCGCGGAACAGGTGACCGAAGTCGAAAAACCCCTGGGAGCTTTGCGCACTCAAACCATGGCTTGGGTCGCGTTTGCGGCAATCCTGGCCGTGTTGCTTTCGCTTGGATTGTCGATCGGCATCACGCGCCCAGTGCGCGCCTTGCAGCGCACGGCCGAGGCCATGGGGCGCGGGGAGCTGACCGCGCGCTCGGGGCTAAAGCGCAATGACGAGATCGGTCAGCTCGCCGCAGCCTTCGACCAGATGGCCGGCGCCCTTGCGGTGCTCGATGCTGCGAAATCGGACTTCGTCGGCAACGTGAGCCACGAGCTGCGGACACCGCTGACTTCCATGCGCCTGTCCGTGGCCAAC
>JBLHWM010000233.1:0-6023 GCA_047629095.1 Planctomycetota bacterium
GCAGACCTCACCCAGCGCATGATCCTCGGCCACGGCGCCCTACCTCCGGGGGTCATCATGTCACTGCTCGGCGGGCCCTTCTTCCTGCTTCTGCTGCTGCGCAACCGCGGCCAAATGGAGGCCTGGTAATGAAGCTCACCTTCAACAGCATCGTGTTCGAGTACGTGGACCACAGCGCCGATCAAAACCTGCGCGCCTTGAACGGCGTCTCGGGCGAGGTCGCAAGTGGCGACTTGCTGGCGCTGATCGGCCCCAATGGCGCGGGCAAGTCCACCCTGGTGCGACTGCTCTGTGGCCTGGACAAGCCGGCTTCCGGCATGATCACCATCAACGGGAAGCCGTTGACTAGCCTCAGCCACAAGCAGCGCGCGCGAATGATCGCGGTCGTGCCCCAATCCCTAGATTCCCTGCCCGTGGTGCGCGTGGATGACTTCGTGCTCGGTGGCCGCTACGCCTACCTGAGCGCTTGGGGTGGCCCCTCGGGCGAGGACCGCGCCGCCGTGGCCGAAGCTCTTCGCGCCTGCGATTGCACGGGCCTTGAAGGCCGGCTGCTGACGCAACTCTCCGGTGGCCAACGCCAGCGCGTCTTGATCGCCCGCGCCCTTGCCCAAGGCGCACCGGTCCTGCTCGTGGACGAGCCCACCAACAGCTTGGACCCCGGTCACCAGCTTGCGATTTTCGAGCTGCTCGCCCAGCTCGCCAAGAAGGGCCACGCGGTGCTCGTCGTCACCCACGAGCTCAACCTCGCCAGCCAATTCGCCACCTCACTGATGCTGCTCGACGAGGGGCGTATCACCTGCCAAGGCAGCGCCCACGAGGTGCTCACACCGAGTTCGCTGGAGCCGATCTATGGCCGTGGGCTGACCTATGGCACCTTGGAGTTAGAGGCGGATGGCAAGCAGCGGCCCTTCGTCTTGCCATGGCGTAGTCCCGATAAAGACGACGACGCACTGCCCGAGCAGCATGGCCACGACGCGATGTTCTAGGGCCGCCTGCAGTCCACAGACTTAGGACGCGTGCGACTCCGCGACCAGCGCCGCAAGGCTTCGCAGGTCCGGTACCTCGAGGTCCCCGGTCGCGCTTGATGCCGGCGTCGCTCCCGTACCCGACGAGCCTCTGCGGCGATTCACCCAGACGCATCGCAGGTCCATCGCGGACGCTGGTCCAACATCGTGGTACTGGCTCTGGGCGACGTGCAAGATCTCCGACTTGGGCACAGGACTGTGCTCGACGAGGTGGTCGAAGTTGGCTGCGCTCGGCTTGTAGGAGCCGATGTCCTCCGCCGTAAAGACGAAGTCGAAGTCGACACCAAGCAGCTCATTGGTTCTGGCAAACAGGTCGTTGTCGACGTTGGACAGGATCGAGAGCTGGCCGTACTTGGCGATCGCCTTGAGGCTAGCGACCGTGTCCTCGAAGACCGGCCAGTCCCCCACCGATGCGGCGAAGCGTGCACGCGTAGTCGACGACGGACGAAAGCCCAGGCTCTCGCCCATACGAGCGAGGGTGTGCCCCAGCACCTCCCTGTATGGCAGGAAGGCCTCACCCGACGCCCTGTCCGCCACCGCCGACTCCGCTATCGCGAATGCGCTGAGCAGGGACTCGTCACTCCAGGCCAAACCGGATTCGGCACAGATCGGCTCCAGGGCTTTGAGCATGCCCCTCTCCCAATCGATCAAGGTGCCGTAGCAGTCGAAGTTGAAGAGCTGGAAGCGGGAGAGGTCCATGGGCGGGAACGTTGGAGAGTTGACGGACGGGGTCAGCACGATATGCAATTTCAACGGGAGGCGGGGGCAAAGGTCTCTCTCTATCGAGTTGCTTTGGTTCGCAAGGCACTTCCAAGGGCATACAATGATCGACATGAAAGGAAGGACGATTGGATACCTACTGCTTGGCTTATTGGTCGGCTATTCCGCAGGCTGCAGCGCGACGGGCATCGAGCATGTTTCCGGCGCTGAATTCCAGGACCTCGTCACGGAGGGCCAGCGTGCGAACAGCGCCTTTTGGATCCAGGCCATCGGGGCGACCTCTAACCGCGCTTACCTGGAGCATGGCTCGCTTGTGACCTCGACTGGGACTCCACAAATTCAAGTGATCTGGACAGAGACCGCCAACCTGCCCGAGCAGTTCCTGCTGGGCTGGGCGAACCTCGACTCCCTTGGGGACGAGGCACCGAGCGCGGCAGTTCAGAACCTGCTGGACAAGATCGGCGACTAGGCGCGGTCCGAACTGCTCAAGTCCAAGCACACCGCCACCTGGCTTCTAGCTATCGCGCTCACCGCGGGTTGCTACGTGCTGGTGGACCACCTGCGGGAGGACGCGGCGAGACCCGCCGCGATCCCGTCCCCGGCCATCGTCGCGATGCTCGTGGGCATCGTTGTGGGCAACCTGCTGCCGGATGGATCTCAACTCAAGTCCGGCGCTCGCGCGATCATCACCGGGGCGATCCCCTTAGCCATCGTGTTCATGGGCGCGGGCCTCGACCTCGGTGTCCTGGCGGACCCGCGGGTTGGCCTGGGCGGCCTAGGTATCTGCCTCGTCGCCATGGTCTCAGCCCTGGCCATGGGCATCTTCGCGGCGCGCCTGTTTGGCCTGTCGCGCAACACGTCGTACCTGCTCGGCGTCGGCACCGCGATCTGTGGCAGTAGCGCGATCATCGCCACATCGCCCGTAATCGGCGCCCACGAGGACGAGCTCGTTCTGACCGTCGCAACGGTCAACCTAATGGGGTTGGTCGTCATGTTCGTATTGCCTCCCTTGTGCGCTGGATTGGGGCTCTCGGCGGAGGCCTCGGGCATCTTAGCGGGCGCCACGATCCACGCGATCCCCCAGGCCATCGCCGCCGGGGATGCCATGGGCGAAGTGGCGGGCACGTTTGCGACGCTCTTCAAACTGGTGCGCGTCTCGATGCTCGCGCCCGCGGTGCTGCTCGTTGGCGTCCTTGCGCGCCGGAGCCAAGCTCGCGCACAGGATGGACCTGGTCCCACTGTCAAGAAGTCCAGCCTGATGCCCTGGTTTCTCTGGGGCTTCCTGCTGCTTGCTGCCCTGCGAACGGCCGGTTGGATCGACTTCGAAGTCGGGCCCATCGGCACACCAATCGGCGATCAAATCAAGTGGGTCGGCAAGGCTCTGCTTGCCGTCTCCATGATCGCCATTGGCTTCGAGCTGCCCCTTCGCCAACTATTCGGAGTCGGAGCCAAGACCATCGCCGCCGGACTCGTGGCAAGCGCTGGCTTGGTAGTCGTGGTCTTGGCGCTAGTGACTGTGGTCTTTTAACGACCCTGTCCCTTGGGCCCCAAGGGAATTTTGAAGCGCTTGCGAGCGGGAACCTCTGACCCCCTGAGCCACTCCCGATTACACTGCTCCGATGTGGGACGAAGACGAGATCGAAGAAGAGGACGAAGGTGAGTCAGGTGAGCCAAACGACGAGGCCAGCTACGTCTGCCAGTCCTGCGGCGAGGACATCGTGATCCCCATCGACGAGCTCGCCGGTGCCGAACAGGAGTACGTGGAGGACTGCCCGGTCTGCTGCAGGCCCCACGTGCTGCGGATCCGCCTGGATCGCCAGTTCGGGCCATCCGTAGATGCCCGAGCCGAATGAACTCGGTCCTCTAGCTGACCTTGGCCTGCAGAATCTCAATGTCGTAGCCATTGGGATCCTTCACGAAGATGTAGCGGCCCTTGTTCTCGCGATACCACCAGCCGCGCGCCTCGACATCAGCAATCACCGCATCGAGGTCGGGAACCGTGAACGCTAGGTGCCCGAACTGGGTACCTAGGTCGTAGTCGCGGCCGTCGTGGTTGTAGGTCAACTCGATATAGTAGCTGCCCTCTTCGTCGCCCAAGAAGAGCAAGGTGCACTCGTCGCCGATCGTACCGCGCCGGTATTCCTTGAGCCCAAGGAACTCGGTGTAGAAGGTCAGGGTCTCTTCGAGATCCTTGACGCGGATCATCGTGTGGGCAAGTTTCATAGGGCGTGTGCAGGTTGCTGAGGGATCGGTGAGGCCCCAGCTTACCACGGCTAGGCCGCGGCCCTTGCCTCTCCATCGATGCAGCCCGTCACCGTATTCAGAAAGGCATTACAGAGGGCGAGTCGAAACACGAATAACGAAAAAGCCCCCATCCAGGCTGCACGGAGCAGTCCGGATGAGGGCTCAGGTTTAGGAGCTAGGCGCTCCTAAAGCGAACTACTCGCCGATGTCGCCCATAAGCTTGTCGAGCTCTTCGTCGGCGTTCTCTTCGGTGATGGCATCTTCGGCAGCCATGTCGGCTTCGTCCTGTGAAGGCACGGTGACTTCTGCGCCATCAGCGAGGGGCGTAGCAGAGTCACTGCCGCCACAGGCGGTGAAGAGAGTGAGAGAGGCGGCCAGGATAGACCAGGTAATGCGATTTTTCATGGTGTGTGTAGGGGTTGGAATCGAAGGGGATTGAATCTTGGGTTAGCCGTCGCCGCGTTCACCGCGGGTCTTGCCCTTAGCGGCGTCGCCACGCTTGGCTCCGCCGGTAGCAGCTTCGCCACGAGCGTTCTCGGTGCGCTTGACTTCGCCACGGGACTTGCCTGCGTCCTTAGCAGCGTCCGCCGCGCCTTCGCGAGCGTTCTCGGTGCGCTTGACTTCGCCGCGGGACTTGCCTGCGTCCTTAGCAGCGTCCGCCGCGCCTTCGCGAGCGTTCTCGGTGCGCTTGACTTCGCCACGGGACTTGCCTGCGTCCTTAGCAGCGTCAGCCGCGCCTTCGCGAGCGTTCTCGGTGCGCTTGACTTCGCCACGAGACTTGCCAGCGTCTTTAGCAGCGTCCGCCGCGCCTTCGCGAGCGTTCTCGGTGCGCTTGACTTCGCCACGGGTCTTGTCGGCAGCGTCCGCCGCGCCTTCGCGAGCGTTCTGGGTGCGCTTGACTTCGCCACGAGTCTTGCCCTTGTCGCGCATGGTGCGAACTTCGCCAGCCAGGTCGGCTCCCATACGCGCCTTGCCGAGCTCTAGGACCTTGGCGTAGCGAACGCCTTCACGCTGCTCAGCGCCTTCGAGCTTGCGCAGCTGCGCGGCTGCACCGCGCTCGGTGAAGATCGTGCGCAGGCGAGTAATCTTCGCCAGGTTCTCGCGGTGCTTCTTCTCTTCCTTCTTAGCCGCGGCCATGGCAGCAGCGCGCTCAGCCTTGGCGTCCTTCACTTCGGCCTTCGCGTCCGTGCGGGCGTCTTGCTTGACTGCGTCGCCCGCAGTGCGGACCTCGTCAGCGCCGCGGCGAGTCGCGTCGGCCTCTTGGACGCGCTCAGTCCTGGGCGGGGTTTGAGGACCGCGCTCTTGGGCGGTGGCGTTGGGGACGGCGACCAGCAGGCTGGCTGCGGCGGCGGTGGCTAGGGTGATGTTCTTAAAGTTCATGTTTGGTCTCCTCGGTCTGAATCTTGCCCGTGGCAGGATTGCCATTGGCAGCGTGTGCTAGTTGAATTGGCAGATTGCGTGCCTTCTGCTATTACAGACGCTAGCGTGCCTCTGTGTTTCGGCAAGCATTTCCTCTTGAATGCGTCTCTATCGGCCCGGGAATCGCCTTCACATCAGCCTAAACGAAGAGCTTCGAATCTTTGATTCGAAGCTCCTCTCAGCCAATCCGGACATCTGCCCCACGCGAATGGAATATGCAGCCAGCCCGAATCATGCTCCGGATCCTGTCTCCACTAACCTACTCGGTGCCGATCAGAGCGTAGAGCGCAAGGGCGCAGGTCGCCGTCGTATGGGCCTCCATACCCGGCGCGGACCAGGCGTCCACCGTGGCCCAGGTCTTACTCATTTGGACGGCCGTCACCTGGTTCCCGAGCGAGGGACCCTGCAGGTCACCCTTCTAAATTCCCGCAGAGCTCGCCATGGTCTCGGTGGCGGGGACCCGGGCAGAGCCCCGATCTCGAATGAGAGCGACTCGGAAATGTCGACGAGGGTGACCGGTCGGTCGACGCCCGTGAGCGGCCCAGGTTGGCTAGGCCCAAAGGCCAATCCTCGACCGTAAGTCGCGTGGATTCGCGCAGTAGATTAGGGATGACG
>JBLHWM010000234.1:0-5969 GCA_047629095.1 Planctomycetota bacterium
GGCCTTCCGCAAGGTGGCCGATCGGCGCATTGCTCCCTGGCGCCGGCACCTGCGCGGTGGCGCGCGCAAGCTGCGCCAGTCCATCGAAGGCCTGGCTGGCAAGCGCAAGTCCACGCCCGCCGAAGCCATCTCCATTCGCGATCTCGAGGCACGCGAGCTCGGGCCCCGCTTTGGCCCCATGCTCGAGCAGCTGTCCACCGAGTTTGCGAACCACTCCAGCTTTTGGCCCGGCGAGTCCGCGCACAAAGACCTGGCCGCCCAACTCCAAAGAGACCTCGCCCAAGGCGCGGTGGCAACGGGCGCCAGCGCCTTCGAGCTCGCCCAGGACAATGCCCTACTCTCTTCTTTCGAGAGCGTCTGCGAGGGGCTCATCGAAGCCGAACTTGACTCCAAAGGACGCAAGACCGGCGAGTACCTGGTGCAGTTCGGGGTCGACCTCTTCCACGGCCTGCCGATCTTCGCCGGCATCGGAACTGCTATCGCAACAGGTGGCGTGGGCAGCGATGTGGCGGCTCTAGTTGCCGGTGGCTTCGGCGCAGCCATGAGCGAGCGCTTCACCAAGTTCCTCGGCACCGGTGTCGCTCGCAGCGCCCGCGCGCGCTGGCAAGACCTACGCGGCAAAGAGATCGCCACAGAGCTGACCCAGCGCGCCCTGCCTACCCTTCATAACGAGCTGACCGCCCAGGCGAACGAACGCCTCGCCCTGGCCGACAGCCTCTCGAACCTGCTCAAGAACTTGCCATGACCTCCCCAAGCATGTCACCTGACACGGCGCTTCTCGGCGCCACCCTGCGCACCTTGCAAAAGGATCTGCACCGGGACATCGAACTACTTCGGCGCGAAGATGCCCCAATCCTGGGATTGGAGCCCGACGCCGAGACTCTAGATGTCTTGACCCGTGACCTGGAATCACAACTCGAGCGCGTGAGCTCCGCCGCCGTGATCACCATCGTTGGCGCAACGGGTGCGGGCAAGTCGACACTACTCAATGCCCTAGTGGGCTACGACATTGCCACGCCGGGCTCGTCCCGACCTACGACCACCAGGCCAGTCATCTACAAGCCGAGCGACGTGGACACCAGCGACCTGGTCGAGGGACTCGGAGACCACACACCGGTGATCGAGACCTACCAGAAAGATGGTGGCCTCTTCACCGAGCAGGTCATCATTGACGCGCCGGACACCAACAGCACGAGCACCGAGCACCACGCCATCGTGCGCGCCTTGGCCGAGCGCTCGGATGTGCTGATCGTAGTAGCCCACCGGCAGTCCGTGGCCGAGCTCGCCACGATCGATTTCGTGGATAGCTTCGCCGGACGCCGGGACCTGATCCTTGTGCTCAACCGCGCCGATGAGCTGACGCAAGAGTCTCGTGAGGAGCTCATGGGGCAGCTGCGTACCCTCGCCAAGGAGCGCTGGTGCAGCTCGACCGGGGAAGCTCCGCCGGTGATCGCAACAAGCGCCCAGGGCAGGCTCGAGGGAGCCGACGATGTGGGCATGGCCGAGCTAGAACGAGAGCTCACCGAGCTGGTGGGTTCGGGCAGGTTGGGCATGGTGCGAAGGCACAATGCCCTAGGCACCCTGGAGAAGGTCAGCGAGCTCGCCAAGGGTTGGCAGGCCGAGCTTGGACCCAAGCTGACGGGACTGACGGACCTGGGCGAGGCGGCCCTTTCGGATTTCCGCACGCGGGTCGAGCGCGAGCTCGAACAGCGTCTAGAGCTGCGCCGCAGTGACCTCAAGCACCTGCTCTGGCAGGAGACCTCGCGCAACTGGGATGGTCCCGGGGGCTGGGCTCTGCGCACGGGCGGGTTGGCTGGGCTTGGGATCGGCGCGAGTGCCGCCGTGGTGCGTCGCAATCCGCTGCTAGCGGCGGGCACGGCTGTGGGCGCCTTGGCCCTGGATCGGGCGAACGGCGCCCTGCGCGAACGCCGCGTGGAGCGCACCAGCGGTTTGGTTCCAACCGAGGTCGAGCTCGATGGCTGGTACCGCGAGGACTTCGCCGGGGCCCGACTCCAAGGCATGGAGCTAACCGGGAGTAGCCTGGCCCTTGGGCTGGCCGACTCCACAGACGCGACCGACCGCGCAACGGGTGCGATCGAGTCCGCCTGGTCCCGGCTCCTGGAGCGCGACCTGCGCAGCGCCGCCGCCCGCGGCGCTCGCTGGTACCTGCGCTGGCCAGTGGACCTGCCTGTCTTCGCCCTCTGCGGGTGGGTGGTCTGGCAAGCGGGCCTTGGACTCTTCGGAGGCTTCACAGAGATCGAGGCCAGCGGCGCGGGCACTTCCCTATTGATCAACGCCGCCCTAGTCTTGGTGGCGTGGCTCTTCCTGGCGAGGGGCGGCATCCGGCTGCTCCTATCCGGACTCGTGGGCGGCCTACTCACCAGTGTGCGCCACAACGCGACCACAGAACTGATACGCATGCAGGACGAACTTGGCGCGCGCCAACGGGAGGCCGTCGGTGCACGTATGAACTCTCTCGAGCGCCTTGCCACGGCACCAGATCGCTGGCGCACCCGACTCGGCATCCAGTAATCCGAGCGCGCCCTGCACAGCTTAAGCGCCTTTTGCTAACGTCCCTAGAGACGCCCGCTCCCAGCCCTAATCCCATGCTGACTTCACTCCTACTCCTACCTCTGCTCCTGTCCCTTCCCGGGGCTGCTGCCCAAGATTCCAAGCCGACGAGCCAGCCCGTCCAGGGCAACAGTCCGCCGGTCGAGCAAGCCGAGCAGGAAAGCAAAGAGCAAGTTCCCCCAAAGCAAGAAGCGGACGCAACCGGCGGTGCGGACGAGACCAAAGGGACTGGCACCGAAGTCACGAAAGATGAGCAGACAGAGAGCGAGGCCGCACTCCCACTCCCCAAGTCTCGGCCCGGCCCTAGGCGCTTGCTGGGTGGCCAGACGATACGTCTGAAGCCCAAGGCTACCGTCGAACGCGCCCAACCGGTGGCGACGCCTGACGCGCCCGCAGCCGGCCAGCCCTCTCCTGAGACAACCCCAGCTAAGCCTGAGCAAGCGCCAGAGCAGACGCCCAAGGTCAACGCCGACCAGGTCAACGCGGACGAGGCAAGAACGGACGAGGCCCCCGACGCAACCACGCCCGGCAAGCCTGACTCGCCCTTTGACCGCAATCCATTCCTGACGGGCCCACTGGATCCCTTCGCTACTCTAGTGGCCGGCGCCCTGCCCCCGCGCACCACGCCCGCTGCCGCCAAGCTCTGGAGCGATGTTGTCAAGGCCGCCAAGGCTGACACCGACGCGGGCACGGCACCTCGCGCCCCCATCACCTCCTTCGAGTTGCAGTTCGAGATCACCGTGCGCGACACCGGTGGTGGCCACAACGAAGCCACCACTAAGGTGCGCTACTTGGCTCCTTCGTTCGTGCGCTTTCAACTCGAAGAGATCACCGAGCTGGGTTTTGGTCCCGACGGCTATTGGTCGAAGGACAAGGATCAGCCGCCCGTCGATATCTCGCGCCGCGAATACGCAGAGAGCAAGCGCCGGGTCCAGGATGTGCGCACCACGGCCAAGAACTTCCTGGCACTCGCCGAACCTGGCAACCTGCGCATTGTGAACCTAGCTAAGGTCCAGGCGCCACCCACCAACCAGCCCCCGGGCGCTGCGAAGCGTCTGGCGAACTTGGATTGGCTCGTGCTCGAGAGCCCGGACTTCGATCTATCCGCGGGCACCGCAATCGCCGCCGACGCTGGCTCGCGCCTCTACCGCGCCTACATCGGTGTGGGCAAGACTAGCCACCACGTCGAAGAGGCCATGGTGATCGAGGTCAAGGACGGCGAGGTCCGCCCCGCCACGGCAACCTGGCTCACCATGGGTCACCGGACCATGCTCGATGGCATCTCGTTCCCAGGCTCGATCCTGATCCGCCGAGCCGTTTTAGCCGAGAGCCCCTGGACCTTCACCAAGCGCCCCACGGACGAGCTGTACCTGATCGAAGGGAAGCTGGTCACGGACTTGGTTCCGGCCGACTTCCTGGCCAAGTAGCCTACTTGCGGTGGAAGGCCCGCTCGAGGTCGTCCACCGTAAAGCGCACCCGGGTTGGCCGGGAGTGCGGGCAAGTCTGGTCGCAGCCTAGCTCGCGGGCACGAACCAGTAGCGAGTGGATCTCGTCCTGGGTCAGGCTGTCTCCGGCCATGACCGACGAGCGGCAGGCCATGCGGTGCAGGACCTCTTCGACCACATCCTCGGCACTGGGCGGCTTGCCAGTCTCCTCGATGGCTCGCACGAGGTCCTCGACGATGCCTTCGATGCCGCCGATCGCCTTCACGCCGGGGCGGCGCATGCGGGCGGGGAATCCGTGCACGGCAATGGTCGTGGAACCAAAGACGGCCAGGTCGACCCCTAGGCTCTTGATCGAGTCCACGTGGTGTCCAATCAGCTTGACCTCGGCGCGGGAGAACTCCAGCATCTCCGGGACCAAGAGGCCCTGGGTCTGCATCTTGCCCGCGCGCATGTCGAGCAGTAGTAGCTCATAGGTCAAGCGCTCGTGCAGAGCGTGCTGGTCGATGACCTCGAACCCGTCGGCAATGGCGCGCACGAGGTAGGTCTTGTCCACCTGTAAATAAGGTCCGCGCAGGTCGTCCGTGGCGGCCCAGTCCTGGGACTGCTGCCTTGGGGTTGCACCGGCTCCAGGAGCGCCTGCGGCCTGCTGGAAGGCCTCGGCGAAGGGACTCGCAGCCGGCTGCTCGTGGATCGATCCGGGCTGGGCCCGATTGGCCCCATCCCAGGGATAGACCACGCTGGCGGGCTTTGCTGGGCTTGCGCCCGAGACGGGGAGCCAGGCCTGGTTTGGATTCTCGCGCTGCTCCCGGGTCAGGACCCGGTCCACGAGCTGGGCGCCGGGCGTGGCTATGTCCGTAGAAGCCACGGCTTCTCGAAGTACCTTGACCAGGGTGCCGAAAAGGCGCCGGCCCTCGCGGAAGCGGACCTCGCTCTTGGTCGGGTGCACGTTGACATCCACCAGGGCCGGGTCCATGGACAGGCGCAGGAAGGCCACGGGCTGGCGCGTGTGCTCGAGGAAGCCACGGTAGCCCTCCTTGAGTACGCGGTGCAGCAGCTTGTCCCGCAGGAAGCGGCCGTTGAGAAACCACATCAGGCGCGACGTGTCCCGGCGCGAGAAACGCGGCGGCGCAACGAAGCCCTCGAGGCGCATCCCGGAGCCGTCCTCGTTCTCCGCATAGGTCACCGGGACTAGGCTCTCGGCGAGCTCGGCGCCGAAGGTACGGCGCACGCGGCCAAGCAGGTCCATCTCCGGATCGACGTCGTACAGGCGCCGGCCATCGTGGGTCGCCACAAAGCCGATGCCCTCGTGGGCCAGGGCCAAGCGCTGGATCACGTCAAGACAGCGCGAAAGCTCGGTCGAGGTGCGCTTCAGGAAGCGGCGGCGGGCGGGTGTGTTGTAGAAGATGTCGCGCACTTCGATGGTCGTGCCAAGGGCAGCCCCGGACTCGGTCACCTCCCCGATCTCGCCGCCTTGGTTCTCGATGCCATAGGCATCGCCATCGTTGTCCGGCGTGCGCGAGATCACGCGGCACCTGGCGATGGATCCGATGGACGCCATGGCCTCTCCGCGGAAACCGAGGCTCGCGATGTGGTCCAGATCATCGGGCGTAAACAGCTTGCTGGTGGCGTGTGCCGCGAAGACCAGCTCCAAGTCCGCCGCTCCCATACCGCAGCCGTCGTCGACCACGCGCACCAAGCGCACGCCGCCCTCTTCCAAGTCTACGCGGATGCGCTTAGCGCCAGCGTCGATGGCGTTCTCCACCAGCTCCTTCACTACCGATGCGGGACGTTCGATGACCTCGCCGGCTGCGATCTGGTTAACCACCGTCTGGGGCAGCTTGGAAATTACGGCTTGGCTTTTGGGAATAGGGGTCATGGCTCAGCGACGGCGGCGCGTTCGCCATTTGAGGGTAAAGAGCACGAAGTCGTTCGCGTCCACGGTGCCGCCGGTCT
>JBLHWM010000235.1:0-5923 GCA_047629095.1 Planctomycetota bacterium
CGTAGAGCGCGCTCAGCTCACCGCCCGCGTCGTCCTGCTCCACTGTGTGAATCCATGCCATGCCGAAGCAGAGCAGCTTCCCAAGCCTCTTGCAAGGGGCTTGCGGGATAAGACTGGGTACGGAGTCGCACACCGCCCGCTGTTCCACCTTCCAAATGTACCGCAGAAAGTGGAGACCTACGGGGTTCAGGCTAGTCCGCCAAATGCAATGGCGCGGCGATCCCGAACCGGACCAAGATGCGAAAGGCGAAGGGCACGTCGAACTGCACCGCATCTCGACTGCTGAAGGTGGAGGCAAGGCTGGAAGGTGACCCCAGCGTGCGCCAGGTCCTTGCGACGGTAAGCCCTTTTGGGAATTATGTCGGCGGAGGATGGTGCGGTACTTTTGATTGTGATCACTGCGGTTGGTGTGCGACTCGGTATCGGGACCTAAAGAACTAGCAGCCGTAAGGTGCACGGTCCGAAGTCCCAAGTCGCGATTAGAAGCCCGGGTAGCAAACGTACATACTGCGCGGGTCTTACGAGCCCGAATCCTCGACAACCAGCTTGGGAAGCTGAGGCTAGACCATTGGCTTTTATCGGCCTTCGTATATGGTTCAATAGGTCTGACTTCCCACGACCCAAATGCAAAGGGGTAAAGGGGACGCGGGAAGCGCATGCTTGGCAACAGCCGACGCAACACCGACCGACGAATGGTAATGAAGTGCGAACGATCCACCCTGAATCACGAAGTGTACGAATGAGTCGAATACAAGCCGCGTTTCTAAGCCTACTAGTCGCCTGTTCTAGCCCCTCCGCGCAAGAGCCCAGCGACCTTCCCTCTGAGGAGCTCGGGTTGCGAGCTCCTTCACCATGGTCAGAGTCCTTCGAGCCACCCATAGCGCTTGTCACTAAGCGCTTTCAGCTTGAGCCGCTCGGCCCGAAACACACAGATCTGGACTTCGGAGCGCTCATGTCGAGCAACGCTCACTTACAAAGTACTCTCGGATGGGGTGGTTGGCCCGCGGAGGATTTCACCGCCGAACGAGACCGCGAAGATCTAGAAAAGCACTGGGCAGAGTTCGAGTCCCGCGTCGCCTACGCCTATACAGTCCTCTCACCAGATCTCTCGGAGTGCATTGGCTGCGTATACATCAACCCGCTCCAGGGCAAGGAGGCGCAAGAAGCCGGACTGCTCTATTGGGTTACCGAATCAGAACTTGTGAATGGACTCGACGAACACCTGCTTGGGGCCCTAACGAGTTGGATGGAGGCAGAGTGGGATTTCACACGCGTTGAGTTACCAGTGCACAACGACAACTTGGAAGGGCAGGAGTTGGCACTTCAATTCGGCTTCGAAATCGACGATGCTGGGGTCCAGCCGCAAGACGGGGAGCAGGGCGGCATCATGAGCTTCGTGTGGAGTCTGCCTGGGCTGCAGCTCTTTGTTTGGTCACGCCCAGAGTGAGTGACAAAAGTCGGATCGGCCGCCATAGAATGGAACGGGCGGACGGACTCGAACCCCCGACACTCAGCCTGGGAGCGATAGGACAGGCGGAGCTTGGGCACGATTCCTTACTCGCTCGTAAGCACCCACTCCAACTGCCAGGAAGCTAGGAAAGGTCCGTAACCTGCAATGTTTTCGTACTGCTTGGGGCTTTTGGGAGCCAGGCTGGCCCGGGACGCTTTGCCCCGGGTGCTTGGCAGCGTAGCCTGTGGTTGCGCGGCATTGGGTCGCGACCGAACTACCCCTCTACCGATTCTGAGGCCTTGCTATGTTGACGCGCTCCCTCCTGACCATTGCCATGGTGCTTGCACCCGCTCCAATGCTTTATGCCCAAGAGGGCTACAAGCTGCCGCCCCAAGAGGTGGTCGATATTATTGATGCGCCGTCTGCGCCTTCGATTTTGTTTAGCCCGGACAAGGTTTGGATGTTGCAGGTTGAGCGCGCTGCGATGCCAAGTATTGCGGACGTGTCTCGGCGCATGCTGCGCCTTGCGGGAACCCGCATTGATCCGGTTGCGAACGCGCGCTATGCGACGAACTTCAATTCGGGGCTGGTGCTCAAGAGTGTCGATGGTGAATCCGAGCGTCGCTTCGCCATCCCGGAGGGCTCGCGCCTCTCTTCGGTCTTCTGGTCCCACGACAAGGATCACTTCGCGTACATCGTGATCGGTGCTAAGGGCTCTAGCCTCTACTCTGGATCTGCTTCGAAGAAGGACGCGCCGCTGCTGATCACGGATCAGCTCAACACGGTCACGGCTGGACCGCGCTTTATGCCCGACGGTCGCACCATGCTGTGCATGATCAACCCCGCGGATCGCGGCGCCGAGCCCGTCCAGGACACCACGCCGAAGGGGCCCAATGTCCAGGCCACTTCGGGCAACACCTCGCCCCTGCGCACGTACCAAGACCTGCTCTCCAGCGCCTTCGACGAGCAGCTCTTCGAGTACTACGCCACGACCCAAGCCGTGATCTTCTCGTCGGATGGGCGTCTGCGCCAAGACGTGGGCAAGCCGCAGATCTTTGCCGGCCTCAGCCCGTCTCCGGATGGCAAGCTGCTGCTCGCGACTACGGTGCACCGGCCTATGTCCTACCTCATGCCCTGGTACAGCTTCCCCCAGCAGATCGCCGTGTGGGACCTTGCTGGTAAGCAGCAAGAGCTCATCGCGAACCTACCCTTGGCCGAGAATATCCCCCTTGGCGGCGTGGCTATGGGGCCTCGTTCGGTTCAGTGGAACCCGCACCAGGATGCGGGGCTGCTTTGGGTCGAAGCCCTAGACGGCGGCGACCCGAAGGCCGAGGTCGAGCACCGCGACCAGTGGTTTGCCGTGGCCGACATCCGCAACCCTGAAACGACCAAGTACCTAGCCACCGAGCACCGCGCCTCGGGACTGCAGTTCTTGGAAAACGAGTCCCTTGTCATCGCTGCCGAGTACGATCGCGATCGGCGCTGGACGCGCTCGACCTTGCACACTGTGGACGGCAGCTCGAGCCTGGTGGTCGAGGACCGCTCCGTGCGCGACAGCTACGGGAACCCGGGCGCATTCGTGATGCGCATGGACTCCCGCGGGCACTCACTCGTTCGTATGGACCGCGGCGGCGCCTTCCGCACGGGTAGCGGCGCATCGGACCTTGGGCTGCTGCCCTTCCTGGATCGTGTGGAGCTGGACACGGGCAAGAGTACGCGGCTCTGGAGGTGCGCGATTGGGCGCTACGAGTCCGTGGCTGCCCTGCTCGATACGTCGAGCAACGACACCAAGTTCATCACGCGCCGGGAGAGTCCCGCCGAGATGCCGAACTACTTCGCCTGTAGCCAAGCCAACCTGACCGGTACGGCCCTGACGAAGTTCGAGGACCCGACCCCGAGCCTGCGCGGCATCACCAAGCGGCTCGTGACCTACGAGCGCGCCGACGGTGTGCCGCTCTCGGCGACCCTGTACCTGCCGGCCGACTACAAGCCCGGCACCAAGCTGCCACTGCTAGTCTGGGCCTACCCGCGCGAGTTCAACGACCCGAAGACGGCCGCCCAAGTGACGAGCAGCCCCTGGCGCTTCACGCGCATCGCTGGACTCTCGCACCTGGTGCTCTTGACCCAGGGCTATGCAATCATGGACGGCGCCACCATGCCCGTGGTGGGGGACCCCGAGACCATGAACGACACGTTCATCGACCAGATCGTCGCCGCGTCCCAGGCCGCTATCGACAAGGCCGTCGAGATGGGCGTGAGCGACGGCAAGACCGTCTTTGTGGGCGGCCACTCCTACGGCGCGTTCATGACCGCGAACCTGCTCGCCCACTGCGACCTGTTCACGTCGGGCGTTGCGCGCAGTGGCGCCTACAACCGCACCCTGACGCCCTTCGGTTTCCAGTCCGAGCGCCGCACGTTCTGGGAGGCACCCGAGGCCTACTTCGGCGTGTCGCCCTTCATGCACGCCGACAAGATCAACGAGCCCCTGCTCATGATCCACGGCGAGATCGACAACAACTCCGGCACCTTCCCGCTGCAGTCCGAGCGCCTCTTCCAGGCCATCAAGGGCAACGGCGGGACCGCGCGCTTGGTGATGCTTCCGAACGAGAGCCACGGCTATCGCGCTCGGGAGTCTGTGCTGCATGTACAGGCCGAGACCATCGAATGGTTCGCCCAGTTCCTGAAGAGCCCCGAGTAAGCTGACCCCCGATGCGAAACCTACTTCTTCTCGGCGCGCTCGTTTTGGCGAGCGCTTGTATCCAGGCTCCTCCGGCGCTGCAGACGGCGAACGTTCTTGCGGTTGGTAGCTCCGAAGGCAGCGTGATCGCCCTCGAACCGGGGGAGGATCCCCTTGTTTATCTGGCGAGCGGCATGGATGCGAGGACCTTGGAAGAGCTAGCAGTGCTTGCTCCGAACGTGCAGTTTGTGACGGGACTCTCTGGGGCCGAGGGCCTTGCGCGCGCCTCGGAATTCCACGGAGCGGATGCGCGCTTGCTAACGCCCGAGTTCCTTGAAGCCGCAACCAACCTGCGTTGGGTGCAGTCCTGGAGCGCTGGTGTCGATCGCTACCTCGATCTTGACGGACTGATCCAGAACAAGGACATCGTGCTGACGAATATGCAGGGTATCCATGGCCCGGTGATCGCCGAGCACGTGATGGCGCTGCTGCTCTCGCTTAGTCGTGATCTGCCCGCTTTTCACGAAGCCCAGCAGGCCAGCATCTGGGACCGAAACGCGGGCTCGGGACAGCGAGCCCTGGCGGGTTCGACGCTCTGCGTGGTGGGTATGGGTGGCATTGGCACCGAGGTCGCACGCCGGGCCTTCGGCTTCGACATGCGGGTCTTGGCCACCGTCCGCACGCCCCGTAAGGCACCGGCCTATGTCCACGAGATTGGCATTGCCGAGGACACCGAGAGGTTCTTGGCCGAGTCCGACGTTGTGGTCATCTGCCTGCCCTTGACTCCCGAGACCCGGGGCATGTTCAACGCGGAGTTGCTGGCTAAGATGAAGCCGAACTCGATCCTGATCAACATTGCCCGGGGCGCAATCGTGGACTCGAACGCACTCTTGGCCGCACTTGAGTCCGGGCACATCGCGGCGGCAGGTCTGGATGTGACCGACCCCGAGCCCCTGCCGAGCTCCCATGGACTTTGGGTGCGGGACGATGTTTTGATCACGCCCCACACGGCTGGCGCGGCCACCTTGACGGGCATCCGAAGAGACATTCTCTTCGTGGAGAATATACGTCGGTTTGGCGCAGGCAAGGGGCTGCTGAACGTCGTTGACAAGGCCGCTGGGTACTGAACTTACCGGCTGAGCCATAGAATCTGGTCGCGTAGGGCTGTTTCCATTCAGAATGGGAAGAGCCGTTGTCGAGAATTAGGAAGATTGGAAACGGCCCCCTCGGCTCGAGTCTTGCCCCCCCCGCGACAAGACCATGATCAACAACAGAGATGTCTACGCGGCCGTCGGCGGCCGACCTGTGCTCGAGCGAGTGCACAAGCTCCTATACGACCGATTGTTCAGCCACCCCTGGCTCGGAGCGTTCTTCGCGGAGGTCGAGCAGGACTTCATTGAGTCCCAGCAGACCGACTTCATGAGTTCGGTGAGTGGGGGGCCCAAGAGCTATGTTGGACAACCGCCGCTTCCGTCGCACGTCCACATGTTCTTGAACGAAGAGATCTTCGAGCTGCGACACAAGATGCTCGACGTCTCTATCCGCGAAGCCGGTGTTCCCGAAGAGGCCCGCGAGGCCTGGTTGAAGTTGGACCGTAGTTTTGTGGCGGCTGTCGTGAAGAAGTCGGTTGGCGACTGCAAGCAGCGCTATAGCTTCGAGGGCATCGTGGCGGTTGCCAAGCCCGCGGGCTATTCCCAAGCGACAGATCCCGCGCTAGTGGAAGACACCGGTATCAAGCGCCCGACTTTTGGAAATCCGATCTCGCCACTGCATGCAGTTGGGGAGGGGGGAGCTCC
>JBLHWM010000236.1:0-5907 GCA_047629095.1 Planctomycetota bacterium
GTGGGCGCGGCCAAGGCGCTCGTCATTCCCATGGTCGCCGCGCCGGACTGCTACTTCGCCAAGAGCGAGGGCCAAGCCGCCCACCGCATCCGCGCGGCGATCCGTGGCAACGCTCTGGTCGAGCGCGTGCCCGAGACTTGGCTCGCCCCGGACACGGCCTCGATCGAGAGCGCCGCCCACATGCGCGAGCTCTTTGACGCCTACGCGCCGCTGCTCCAAAACGCGGGCGACTGCCCCACCGCGTCCACCGTCCCCAGCGTCATCGACGCGCTCTTCGAGCAGACGAACCACATCGCGGACCGCTGCCGCTTCACCCCGGAGCTCGGCGGCGTGATCTTTCCCAAGCTCGATCTCGAGGCCGGGCGCACGGCCTATTCCGAGCTCGCCCAGCTGGCCTTCGATGGCATGTCGAAGCGCTACCGGCCCCTGACGCCCGCGGTCACCCGGCGCATGGAGACCGAGCTGGCGGCCATCGACGAGCTCGGCTTCTCCGCGTACTTCCTGCTGGTGCATCGCATCGCGGGCTTCGCGAAGGACAGCGGCATTCCCTGTGTCGGGCGCGGGTCCGCGGCGGACAGCCTGGTGGCCTACTGCCTGGGACTGACCGACGCGGACCCGATCCGCTACAAGCTGCCCTTCGAGCGCTTCCTCAACCCCACGCGCAAGGACCGCCCGGACATCGACCTGGACTTCTGCTGGCGACGCCGGGACGAGGTCCTAGAGGCCGTCTACGAGACCTTTGGCCCCACGCGCACGGCTATGATTTCGACCTGCGGCACCTTCGGTCTGCGCTCGGCATTCCGCGAGGCGGCCCTGGCCGTGGGCATCGCGCCCGCGGAGTTCAACCGCTGGTCCAAGCGCCTGCCCTGGTCCACCCCGGCGCCGTCCACCTGGCGCGAGCCGCCCGCCGGGCTCGCCCACATGGCCCACAATCCCGTGGCCCAGGCCTTCGCGAGCCTGCCCGAGTGCAAGCACTTCCCCTTCGACCGCTTCGGCGGAACCTTGGACGCGGCGGCGCTGCTGTTGGACGTGCCGCGCCAGATGGGATTGCACCCCGGCGGCGTCGTCGTGGCGCCCCACTCGATCACCGACCACGTGGCCTGCGCCCGGGCGGCGAAGGGGCCCGTGGTGACGCAGTTCGATAAGGATGGGGTCGAGGCGATCGGCCTGGTCAAGATGGACCTGCTCGGGAACCGCGCGCTCACGGTCTTGGACGACTGCCTGAAGATTCTGCGCAGCGAGTGCGACGTCGAGATCGATCTCGAGACGATTCCCGAGGACGACGTGTTAACCGGTGAGCTGCTGGCCGCCGGCCGCGCCATCGGCTGCTTCCAGATCGAGTCGCCGGGCATGCGCAACCTGCTCAAGCAGACCGCCGCGCGCACCATGGACGATGTGATCCAGTCGATCGCGCTGATTCGACCGGGGCCCGCGAGTTCGGGTATGAAGGATGCCTACGTGCGCCGCTTCCGCGGCCTGGAGGAGGCGACGCCGCCGCACCCGCTGCTCCAAGATGTGCTCGGCGAGACCTACGGTGTGATGCTCTACCAAGAGGACGTGATGCAGGTCGCCGTGGCACTGGCCGGCATGACTCTTGGCGAGTCCGATCGTCTGCGGCGCGCCCTCTCCAAGCGCGGCGGTAGCGAGCTCGAAATTCTCCAAGCGCGCTTCATGGATGGCGCTCGTCAGCGCGGCGTCGAGACCAAGGACGCGCGCCATGTGTGGGAGCTCATTGCGAACTTCGCGGCCTTTGGCTTCTGCAAGGCTCACGCCGTGACCTACGGCCGCATCTCCTACCGCACGGCGTACCTCAAGGCCCACTTCCCGGTGCCGTTTTTGGCGGCCTTCCTGGCCAGCCACACGGGCTACTACGCCGCCCGGGTCTACGTCGAAGAGGCGCGCCGTCTGGGCGCCGCGATCCTGGGACCGGACATCAACCGCAGCGGCGCGGACTACGCCTTCGCGCGGTTGAAGGGCTGGCCCGGCCTGCGGGCGGGGCTCGGCCAGGTGCGCGGACTTAGCGAGGGCACCGTGGCCGCGATCCTGGCGAGCCGCGCGGCCGACGGCCCGTTCCTGTCCCTGCCGGATGTGATCGAGCGCACGCCGGCCCAGCGCGACGAGGTCGAGGCCCTGATCCGCACCGGGGCCCTGGACGCCTTCGACCGCACCCGGCCCGAGCTGCTGTGGCGCCTGCACCTGCTGCACGGTCCCGCGCGCAAGGCCCCGCGACTTGGGCACGGGGAGCGCCCCCTGGACACCATGGCGCTCGAGTCCCTGGGCAGCAGCCACGGAGACCGCGTGGCGGAGACCGTGCAGGCGGGGCGTGCAGGCGCGGCTCCGGCAAGCCCCGGGCTCTTCGACGGCAACACCGGCTGGGGCGGCAGCGGCGGGCGCCTGCCCTTCGCTGCCTCCCAGGCCCACTCCAACCCACCGGGCCCCACCGCCAAGGCTCCAGGCTCCAAGCAGCCGCACCTCGCCGCGAGCCCATCCCCGCCCCAGCAACCGGACCTCGCCTTCCCGCGCCGCGAACTCGGCGCGGCTGCCCTGCCCGCCCTGCCGGATCCGGGTGCCGTCGAGCGCGCCCTAGCCGAGCTTGAGCTGCTCGGCTTCAGCACCAGCCTGCATCCGGTGCGCCTCTTCGGCGACCCCGACCTCTCCACCGTCACACCCTGCGCCGAGCTAGACGCCCTAGCCGGCACCCGCATCACCCTGCTCGGCTGGGTCGCCGCCTCCCGGCGCCTGCGTGGAGCCGACGGCCAATGGATGCGCTTCCTCACCTTAGAAGACGAGAGCGGCCTAGCCGAAGCCGCCCTCTTCGCCACCGCCAACGCCCGCTGGAGCCACCTACTCACGGACCACGGTCCCTTCCTAATCACCGGAACCGTCGAAGAACAAATGGGCGCCTGTACCTTGCACGTGGAGCGCGTCGAGCGAGTGGACTAGGAGCCCGCCCGTCCTTAGCCGGCCACGCTAGGAATCACTCTGTGAAGACGCTCGAGCCAGGCATCGAGCCTGGGTAGCTCGGTGAAGTCTAGGAGGTACTTCTCCGGCGTCATGGCAGTCCTGAACTGGTCGAGCATAGCGGCCACAGAGATGTCGGCGCGGGTGATGTGATCGCCACAGAAGAAGTCCGAATGCTCGAGTAGGTCGTTCAGCATCACCATGCCCGCGGCGAGGTCGCGCAGGACAATCTCTTGGGGCTTGAGCCCAATGCCCTGGCCCTTGAGGCGGGCCCGAAACTGGCGAGATGCCAAGATTGGCGCGATCTTCGACATGGGGAAAGGCAACTTGGAGAAGAAGGCCTCGCGCATCATGGCGAAGCACTCAGCCGTGGTCCAGCGAATGTAGACGCCCTGGAAGTAGAAGACCTCACCGGCCCAATCCTCGATCATGCGGCAGCGCGCACGGTCGTAAGCTGCCTTTGGCAACATGGGCGGTTCGGGCCAGCGGCGATCGATCTCCGTGAGGATGTCGCCAGAGTCCACGAAGATCTCCGCGCCGATCTTTAAGGCGGGAACACGCCCGCGCTGGTTGAACTTCTTCACGTCACCCGGCGTCTTGCAGTTGAACACATCAAACTCGATGCCCTTGAACTTCAAGGCCATCTGCACCTTGGCACAGGGAGGTGAGACAGTAGCGCCCTTGGAGAGCCCACCGTATTGGACGAGCAGAATCTCAGACATGGCAGCTAGCGCGTTGGGAGCAGAGGGTCATTGGTCCGGGCTGGATAAATGAGCACTGCCCCGAATGGCCAAGGGCTGTTCGGGGCAGTGCTGTACGGAACACGGAGCTCGCGGGAGGGCTACTCGCCGGGAACCTTGGGGGGCTCCACTGGCTCGAGTTCCTCCATGGCGCGCGACGGCGGCACCGAGGGGATCACATCGTCCTCGCGCTGGTAGCGGTGGCTGACGTTCTGTCGCCCCATCTCGCGCAGGCGATCGAGGTCCTTGCGCAGGCCCATGTTGTGGGCCTTGGACACGACGCTCTTGACCGATCGGCCAAGTTCACGGGCGATGTCCAGGTTCGCGTTGGTCGGATAGAGCTCCTTGAGCAGCTCGAGCTCCTCCGAGGACCAGCGCGGCATGCGCGTGGCGACGTCGCCAGCGAGGCGGCGCAGGAAGGCCTTGTCCTTGGCGAGGGCGTGCTCGGCGGCAAGCGATTCGATGTCCGCCATGGGACGACCGAAAATGCGCGTCAGGTCCTCGTTGGTGCGCGTGCCGAAGACGCGCTTGAACTCGACGATCTCGTCCCGGCCCCAGTGGGTCTCGGTGCGGACCTGGCCGAGCTCTTGGATGCGGGCGCGCACCTCATCCTCGGGCCGGCCCAGCAGGCGCGCAATCACCTCCGGTGTCGAAACACCGAGGAAGCGCTTGAGTTCCTGCACCTCGACCGCGGCCCAGGGCCCCTGCCGCGGCTCCCCGCGACAGATGCTCTCGGCCATCTTTCGAACGCTAACTACAGAACGTCCGAGTTCGCGAGCGATGGCAGCCTCGTCGCGCACTCCGTAGAGTTCCTTTAGTCGATCGACTTCAGCCTGTGCCCAACGACCTCGTCGCTGGCCCGAATACTGTTGTCCTTTGCTCGGTCCTTGCACCAGAATCTCCTCCAAGAAAGTCAGGGCATTTAGCACGCCAGGTGGCGTGCGCAATTGTCTCACCTAGATTGCAGCGTCGAAGGGCCCGTGGTTCAAGGAGCATGCACAGCAATCGGTAGATTGCTGTGAAAGTCTGGCCAGATCACCAAGAAACGACGGTTAACGAGCTTTCTACTCCGCCCCTTGCAGCCGCTACACCCGCAGGGCGTCGCCGGTCAAATCGTACTGTGTAGCAAACTTCTCGAGGGCCTTCTGCACACTGGCCACCGTCGCTTGGTCGGCGAGATCCCCCGCCAAAACCCGCGCGTCCTTCATCGTCACCGAGCGAACGGCGTGCTTGATTTCCGGGGCGAAGTGCGCCGCGGCACTGATGGAATCGAAGCCGAAGCCCATCAACATGACGGCCGTAGCCGGATCACCGGCCATGTCGCCGCAAACGCCGCAGGGTGTGCTTGCATCCTTCGCGATGCGCGCAATGTATTCAAGGGCCACTAAAACGGCGGGGTGATACGATTCGAACAGCTTCGAAACCCACGGATTGTCGCGGTCGACGGCCAGCAGATACTGCACCAGGTCGTTGGTCCCGACGCTGATAAAGTCCACCTCTTTGACGATGTGCTTGAGGGTGAGGAACGAGGACGGCACCTCGATCATCGCGCCCACGGGCACGTCCACGGCGATCTCGTACCCCTGGGCGACGAGGTCCCGGCGCAGCTCGTCAAATTCCTTGTGCACCTCGCGAATCTCCTCGAGGGAGGTCACCATCGGGAGCAAGACACGCAAGTTTCCCGCGGTGCTGGCCCGGAGAAGTGCTCGCAGCTGGACTCGCAAGAGGTCGCGCCAACCCAGGGAGATGCGCAGGCCACGCCAACCCAGGGCGGGGTTCGGCTCGGGGGGCGTCTTGAAGTACGGCAGGGTCTTATCCGCGCCAATGTCCAGGGTGCGCATGGTCACGGGCTTGTCGCCCATGCGCTCGAGCACTTGGCGGTAGATGCGGTACTGCTCGTCCTCGGAGGGGAACTCGGTGCGCTCCATATAGAGGAACTCGGTCCGGAACAGGCCGACGCCGTCGATGGTCTCAATGTCGAAGGTGTCGAGGTCGCGCAGGCCCTCGATGTTCGCGTGCACGTGCAGCTGCTCGCCGTCGCGGGTCTCGGCGGTGCCAACCGCAAGGCCAGTCAGCCGCGCCGTGCGCTCGTCGTGGAGCTCAAGCCGCTTGATGAACTCGGCCTTGTCCGCGTCACCCGGTCGCAGCATCAGCTTGCCGGCATCGCCGTCCACTATGATGGTCATGCCTTGCTCGAGGCGCGACA
>JBLHWM010000237.1:0-5865 GCA_047629095.1 Planctomycetota bacterium
CGTTCGCTGGCCGAGGGGTCCGCAGTGGTTCGGGAGGGTGACGTTGGGGGGGGATTATGGGGTGCAGGGCGACCTAATACGCTCTTCGGCCCCCTCTTCCATCGAAAACCTACTTTGGGCGCAACGGTTTTTGGGAGTGGGTGGGGTCTGGGATGGGTGGGGCGTGTTTTTTGGATTGCGGGTTTCTTGTGCTTGGTTAGCGTAGGACTTCTAGGCGCTTTTTGGCGAAGAGGGTCCAGAGGGCGCCGGGGAGCAGGATGGCGAAGATTAGGAGCAGGGCCAGGGCGGCTACGTATTCGTCTCGGCCGAAGTGCACACCGTTGAAGACTCGCAGGATGGCGGTGTGGTTGGCGGCGGGGACAAGGATGGCGGAGTCCAGCTCTCGCATACAGAAGACGAAGACTAGGACGAACGAGCCGGCGATGGAGCCGCGCAGCTCGGGGGTGACGATGGAGCAGAGGCGCCTGATCGGACCGGCGCCGGAGATGGCGGCGGACTCCTCTAGGCGGCGATCCAAGGAAGCGGTCGCGCCGGCTAGCAATAGGATCGGGAAGGAGACGTAGCGGCCGGCGAAGAGCAGGACGGCCATGGTCCCGGAGTCGTAGAGGTCGGCGGTTGCGGGGGTCGACCAGAAGAAGACTGCGGCGATGCCGAAGAGGATCGCGGGCAGGGCTAGGGGCAGCATTCCGAGCAGCTCGAGGATGCGTCCGAAGCGGCGCGAAGTGCGCTCGATAGCATGACCTAGAATAAGGCCGATGGGCACGGCGATTAGGGCCGCACAGGTAGAGAAGAGAATACTGTTGAGGAGGTCTTCCCTGGCGCGCTCGAGGGCTAGACCGAAGGAGTCTTGTAAGGTGGTCCAAACAGCGCCAAAGTCGATGCTGCCGCCGCCTTCGAGTTGGGCGGGCACTCCGCCAGCCTCGATAAAGAGGCGCCCGATGGGGACGAGGGCGCCGACCGATAGGGGCACCAGGGCGAAGAGCAGTGCGGGGATGCGAAGGGCGCCCAGATCAAGGGCTCCTGGGGCGCGGAAGGCGCTGCCTTGGGTGGCCAGGTTGCCCTTGCGGCGAAGGGCCAGGGCGGGGATCAGGGTGAGCAGGGTGAGGGCGATCAGGGGCAGCGCAGTGACTAGTGCGCGGCCGGGGTTCGAGGTTACGTTCCAGCTGGCGAAGATCTCGTCGGCGTAGACGTTGAACTTTGGGCCCACGGACGAGACATAGTCCGGTGTGGCAAAGTCATTGACAGCGAAGGCGAAGGCGATCGAAGCGCCCGCAAGGGCCGAGGGCAGCACCAGGGGCAGCTCCATGCGCAGGACGGACTTCAGGCCACCGGCCATCAGCGCCGCTTCTTCCTTGGCCGCGTCGATGCGTTCGAACGCTCGGGCCGAGAAAAGTGCGACCAGGGGGAAGGTCGAGAAGCCGAGCACAAGGGCTGCGGCAAGCCCACCGCGCAGGTCCACCAGGGGAGCCCATGCGATGGCGATAAAGAGCGAGGGCAGGAACAGCGGGATCGCACCCATTGGGCGCAATAGAGCTGCTCCGGGCATGTTGGTGCGCGCGACGAGAAATCCAAAGGGCAAGCCGAAGACGAGCGCCAGCGCCGCGGCGCCAAGGCCAAGGCCGATCGTGCGCCCGAGAAGCGCCACATTGCGCGCCTCGAACAAGCTGATCACGTCCGCCCAGGTGATGCCGCCAGCCATGACGACCACCGGCAGCAGCCCGAGCACAAACAGCGCGATGAGCGCGCAACTAACTAGGGGTTTGCTCAATCGAGGAATAGCTTCTTGAGCTCTTCTTGGCGCTTCGGAAGATCGCTGCCCACAACGCGGAAGTCCACGGCCATGGGGGCGAAGTCTGTGAGTACGTAGTCTGGACGCTCGACCGCCTTGCGCACGGGGATCTGTGCCGAGCGCGCGAAGGCGAGCGTGCGCTCGGTCTCCTCTGCAAGGATGAAGTCGATCAGGCGCTTGGCCGCATCTTCGTGGGGAGCGCCCTCGAGGAGGGCCACGCTGTTAGGGATCAGCAAGGTGCCGATACCGCCTTCGCCTTGGTCCGGGTAGATGCAAGCCACGGGCTTGTTCGCTTCCCTGGCCACGTTGAAGTCGTCGGTGTCGGTCCAGCCAAAGGCGAGCTGTCCCTCGCGGACCTGCTTCATCAAGGTTGCGTTGCCACTGGTCAGGGAGAGCTTGCCCTCTTCGTTCAAGCGCTTGGCCGTCTCCACATATTCCCGGGCGCGCTCTTCACCGAGCACGGAGTAGAGCGCCGTCATGTGGGTCAAGGTCGTGCCTGTAAGGGGGCGCGCCATGCCGACACCACGCTCGGTCCACTTGGGATCGAACAGGTCCCACATGCTGGTGATCTCGGCGATCTCCTCGGGCGTCACTAGGTCGGTGTTCACAATGAAGACCCGGGCGCGAGCTGCAAAGCCGGTCCAGCGACGCTGCTCGTCCCGAAAGATGTCCGGGATGTCGGAGGCGGCGGGGGAGTCGTAGCTTGCGAGCAAGCCCTCCTCTGCAAGGGCAACCGTGTGGGCGACCTCGTTATTCCAAAAGACGTCGCAACGGGTTGCGCCAGATTCGGCGCGCAGGCGGTTGACGAGCCCGATAGTCTTGTTGGCCTCGATGTCGAACTCCGCCCGGACGACAAGTCCTGTTTCCTTCTCGAAACGCTTTAGCAGAGGTTCCGCATGGACTTGATCGAGGGCGCAATAGATCACCACGTCAGCATCGGAGCCGCAAGACGCAAGTAACCCAAGAACAAGGGGGGCGAGGACCCGCAGAGGGCGGGGAAGAGGGAGGCTCATAGGAGGTTTGGGGAGGAAGTGTGCGGGAGCACGAATGCTCGGCCGCGGGTTGGCTCGGTGGAACTTCGCAAGTTGTGTGCCGAATCGGGTGCTTTCGAGGCGGGAAGAGTCCGGCTACCCTTGACCCCAAGGGGTACCAACGTAGGCTCTTGCATGGCCCTGCGCCACCTCTGAACCGCAACCCAACGAACGAATCAACTGTATGGATACTCTCCGGGAAAACCAAACGCCCCTCGCCGGCTGCATGTCGCGCCTCGGCACCGAAACTGCTTTTGAAGTCCTCGCCCGCGCGAAGGCCATGCAGGCTGCTGGTAAGGACATCATCAACCTTGGCATTGGCGCCCCTGATTTCCGTACGCCGGACAACATCGTCGAGGCGGGCATCAAGGCCCTGCGCGACGGTTTCCACTTCTACACGCCGGCCAAGGGTCTGCCCGACCTGCGCGATGCCGTGCGGGACGACATCAAGAAGTACCGCGGCGTGGACGTCAACCCCGAGAACGTGCTGATCGTGCCCGGCGGCAAGCCGACCATGTTCTACGCCATGCTCATGTTTGGCGAGCCCGGCGCGGAGATCATGTACCCGAACCCCGGGTTCCCGATCTACGAATCAATGATCAACTTCACCGGCGCCAAGGCCGTGCCGATTGAGTTGACCGAGGACACGGGCTTCTCCTTCGATCCCGACAAGGTGCTCGCTTCGATCACCCCGGCCACGCGCCTCATGATCGTGAATACCCCGGCCAACCCGACCGGTGGAGTCATCGCCAAGGAGGCCCTCGACCGCCTTGTGAAGGGCCTCGAAGACCATCCCCACGTGACGATCCTCTCGGACGAGATCTACTCGCGCATGACCTACGACGGTCTCAAGCACGAGTCGCTGCTGCAGTACGAGTCCATCCGCGATCGCCTGATCGTGCTCGACGGCTGGTCGAAGACCTACTCCATGACAGGCTGGCGCCTGGGTTGGGGCCTGTGGCCGGACAACCTGGTCCGCGATGCCGAGCGCATGCAGATCAACTCGGCCTCCTGCGCGAGTGCTCCCGTTCAAGTCGCAGCCATCGAAGCTCTGCGCGGCCCCCAGGATGCAGTCGACGTGATGCTCAAGGCCTTTGACGAGCGCCGTCACATCATCACCGAAGAGCTGAACTCGGTTCCGGGCTTCTCCTGCATCTTGCCGAAGGGCGCGTTCTACGCATTCCCCAACATCAAGAAGACGGGCTACGGCTCGAAGGAACTGGAAGAGAAGCTCTTGCACGAAGCCGGCGTCGCCGTGCTCGCGGGTACTAGCTTCGGCAACCTTGGCGAGGGCTACCTTCGCTTCAGCTACGCCAGCAGTGTCGAAGAGATTCGCGCCGCTGTCGGCCGTGTCCGCGACTTGATGTCCCGGGACAAGTAAACCCAAAGCAAGGCGAGGGGATTCGTGACCAGCACAGCAGATTTTCGTAGCGACACCGTCACCAAGCCGACCGATGCCATGCGCAAGGCTATGGCCGAGGCTACCGTGGGGGACGACGTTCTCGACGGCGACCCGACCGTGGGTAAGCTCGAAGCCAGGGCCTGCGCCTGGCTTGGCAAGGAAGCGGCTATGTTTGTGCCCTCGGGCACCATGGCCAACCAGATTGCGATCGGCGTGTGGACGAGTCCTGGCGATGAGATCATCGTGGAGTCCTCGTGCCATGTGCTCTCGTACGAGAGTGGCGCCATCGGTGCCCTGCACGGCGTGCAGACCCGCACGCTCGACGGCCACAAAGGCGCCCTCGATCCCAAGGCCGTAGCGGCCGCGATTCGCCCGGACTTCGTGCACTGTCCACCGACGTCCTTGATCTGCCTCGAGCAGACGCACATGTCGTCCGGCGGATCGGTCTTGCCGATGGCTTGTTTCGAGGGCGTGGCCGCCGTGGCCGCCAAAGCCGGCGTGCCCGTGCACCTCGACGGTGCGCGGCTCGCCCACGCGACCGTGGCCTCGGGCCTAGCCGCGCCGCTCTGGACACAGCATGTGGCCTCGGTGAGCCTGTGCCTTTCCAAGGGCTTGGGTGCCCCGGTGGGCTCGATCTTGGCGGGGGACGCAGATTTCATCCAGCGCGCTCTCCGCGTCCGCAAGCGCTTTGGCGGATGGATGCGGCAATCGGGCGTTCTTGCGGCGCCTGCACTGCTGGCCTTGGACGACGGCCCCGATGGCGGCCTATCCTCGATTGGGCCTAGCCACGCCCTGGCAAAGGACGTTGCAAAGGTGCTCAATGCATATCCCTTTCTGAGCGCAGATCCTGCCCAAGTCGAGACAAACCTGGTCGTGTGCCGGGTCGAAGTGACCGATAGAACACCTGGAGGCGCGCCCGAGCTTGCGGAGCGCCTCACCGAAGCTGGCGCATGGGTCATGGCCCTCTCGCCGGACACCCTGCGATTCGTCACCCATCGCGATCTGAACTCCACCCACGTAGCTCTGCTCGAGGCCGCACTCGCGAACCTCTTGGGCGGGGCTTGATTTTCAAGACACTCCACTTTTCGAACGACTCCCCCCATGGGCATTTTTAAGGCATACGACATCCGCGGTCTCTACCCCTCGGAAATTGACGAGGACACCTGCTACCGCGTCGGCTACCACCTTGCACAGATGCTCGAGGCCAAGCGCCTTGTGGTTGGCCAAGACATGCGGGTTCACTCCCCGGGTCTTGCGGATGCAGTGAGTCGCGGCATGCGCGATGCTGGCTGCGACGTGATTCGTCTCGGCCTGTCCTCGACGCCGATGGCCTACCACGCCATCGCGACTTTGGAGTGCGACGGTGGCCTCTGTGTCACCGCGAGCCACAACCCTGGTGAGTACAACGGCATGAAGCTCTGTCGTGCAGGTGCTAAGCCGATCTCGGCCGCCAATGGGATCCTGGATCTCGAGCGCCTTAGCGCTGGCGCTGCCCCGGTTCCCGTCGAGAAGCTAGGGATCGAGGATCACGTCGACCTACTGGAGAACTACGCGGACCACGTGGCGAGCTTCTCCAAGATCGACCGGCCAATCAAGGTCGCCATCGATGTGGCGAACGGAATGGCCGGCAACGCTCTCAGTCG
>JBLHWM010000238.1:0-5848 GCA_047629095.1 Planctomycetota bacterium
AACCCCGACAGGAATACATGATGACTCTTGGACTTACCACGATCTGTTTTGCACTCCTAGCGGGCCTTTGGTTGGGCCAAACGGCGCTCTTCCTCCTGAGTTACAAGGCGAGCACCAGGGCCGAGGTCGCTCAGTCGCCTCCGGGCGACCACTTGTAAAGGGTCTCGGACAGGCCTCCCCGATTTCGGTCGGGGAGGCTTTTTTTCTAGACTGAGCGTGGAGAGAGGCCCGGCCACCACGCGCTCACGGTGCCGCACTTACGGTGCCGCACTTACGGTGCCGCACTTACGGTGCCGCACACCAACCCGCACTTACTGCCGCGCTTACCGCTTACGGTGCCGCACACCAACCGGCACTCGCCCCACAAGAAGTGCCGCACCAACCGCTACCAGCCCGCGCACGCGCATACCAACCTACCGCTTACGGTGCCGCACACCAACCGGTACTCGCCCCACAAGAAGTGCCGCACCAACCGCTACCAGCCCGCGCACGCGCATACAGCGCACGCGCGCTTACAGTGCCGCACACCAACCGGCGCGCTTCCGCAAAAAAGTACCGCAGTAATCGCAACCAAACCGGGTTCAAGGTAGTCCTCTTAGTCCAATGGCACGACGACCTCGAGCGGACACCCCTGGGAGCTGGCACCACGTGATGAACCGTGCGATCGCCAAGCGACCGTACTTTGAATCTCGCTCGGACAAGCGCTATTTTTTAGCCCGGCTTGCTTCCGAGGTGCGTGCAGGCCGAATCGAGGTACACGCGTTTTCCTTGATGACTACGCACTTTCACCTGCTGGTGCGCAGCCCGATCGGCGAACTGTCCGAAGCGATGCGGCGCATCCAATGCGCCTACTCGCGTCACTTCAATCGCCGCCGTGGTCGCGACGGGCCGCTCATTCGCGCCAGGTTCTTCTCGAAGCTCGTCGACACGGATTCTTATCGCAGGACGGTCGTGCGCTACATCGACGCCAACGCCGTTCGAGCGGGTATCGTTGGGGTTTCAGCGGAGCACGAGTTTGGAAGCGCTAGGGATTACCTCAAAGGTCCTCCGCCCATTTGGCTGTCGTCGGATTGGGTCGTGCAGCGCGCCCTCGAGCTATCGGGATCTGCCGAGTTCAACACGTCGGCCTACCTCGCCACCTTTGGACCGCGCGATGGCGAAGACCTCGATGCCCTATGCCAACTGATCGAGTTGCGCATGGCTTCGAACCGTAAGCTCGACCCTCTAGATGATCTCGTCGGAAAGACGCCACGTCAGGTTCGTCGATGGATGGTACGCAAGGCGCGCCTCGCCGATGGAATGAGGATTGGGCTCCCCGTGTGCGGGCCGCCAGCCCTTTGCCGAGCCCTCAAGCAGCACCTAGACGAGAAGGGCGAGTGGCTTGTGGAGCACGATTCCCGCACGTGGAGGGGCTCACAAATCGCCCAGTCTGGCCTTCTTAGAGACCTCTGCAGTCTCCCGCTCGCGCAGGTCGCGAGCATGGGCCAAATCACCGCTTGGAGGGCGACCAGGCAAGTTGAGCTGCACCGAGTCTCGGTCGCGGAGGGTGGTGACTATGCCGCGACAGTGTCCGAGATCGCGCACAATGCACTTGCGAAGACAATCCCCATAAGAGGCTAGCTGGGGCAGAATGGTGCGGTACTTTTGCGAGTGAGAACTGCGGGTGGTGTGCGACTCGGTAGCTGCGATGAGGATTGGCGGTTGGGGCCGCCCATCCTCATCGCGGCTGCGGGTTCACTTGCCCGGGCTGACTAGCTTGCGGATGGCAGCGAGCTTTTTGTCGGCTTCCGCGCGGGTTATCTCGCCCGCTTTGACGAGGGCCTCGATCTTTTTGGCAGCCTCGGTGTACTGCTGCTTGGTGATTGCCTTGAATGCCTTGTCTAGGGCCTCGCACTTCTTCTCGGCCTCTTCTTCGGTTAGCTTGCCAGCCTTGACCGCGGCCTTGATCTGCTCAGTGAGTTTCTTGTACTCCAGCTTGGACATAGGGGCGTCTTTGGCATGGGACTTCTTGAAGCCGGATAGGCGATCGTCGGCTTGTTCGCGGGTGATCTTGCCGGACTTGACCTGCTCGTCGAGCTCGGCTGATACGCGATCGTATTCCGCCTTGGGATCACGATCGCTTTCCTTGCCGAGGGTCCTCCGGAAAGCCATAAGGCGATCGTCGGCTTGTTCGCGGGTGATCTTGCCGGACTTGACCAGCTCGCCGAGCTCGGATGACACGCGATCGTATTCCGCCTTGGCGTCGCGCGCACTTCCAGTGCGCTCGCCTTCGCCACGCTTGCCTTCGTCGCCATCGGAGACTCGACCGCGCAGTGCAATCGTCAGCTTCTCGGCTGCCCCTTTCGACAGCTCTCCCTCGCGGACGCGCTGGCCAATTCGCTCCACTGCCTTCTTGTAGGTCTCCACGGTGATTCGCTCGCCATCCTGTGCTGCGAATAACGTCTCGGGGCCGACTGGCTCGCTGCCTTGGGAGAAGCTCAACTGGGCAAAACCCATGGTGAGCAGCAGGGCTGTTGTAGCCCCGAAACCGAGTGCACGGCTGGCAGTGATTGTGGACTGCTTGGAAGCTTGGTCCCGTTGAAGAATTCTTTGGATGCGTTGCATGAGGGGGCCTCCTTGGGCTCCGAGTGATAGTTGATTTTGCCGGACGGTTTCCAGCGCGAAAAGTGCTTCGGCGAGTGATCGCCGATCGCTGCCCGTATGGATGGCGGAATCGTCGCAGCAGAACTCGCGCTCTTGGCGGATTTGTTTAGAGAGCCACCATACGGCGGGGTGAAAGAACAAGAGGATTTCGACCGCCGCCTGGACTAGATTCACAAGGTGATCGTAGCGCCGAATATGAGCGAGCTCGTGGCGCAAGACCAGTCGTATTTGCTCTGTTGGCAGGGTCGTGAAGAGAGAGGCGGGGACGATGACCACGGGGGATAGCCACCCGACAACCATGGGTCCATAGGACTTGGACGATTCGTCCATTAGCTCTAGTAAGCGGACCCTATTGGGCAAACCGTACTCAAGTTTGAGACTTTCGAACCAAATGTTCCACGCAGTGGAGACGACGGGGGTAGCCCTGCGCCGAAGGTGCCGAAGGAACGACCAGTCACGAAGTGTTCGCAACAACATGCCAAGGGATCCGAGGAACCAAACCAACGCCGTGAAATTGGCGATTCCCCCCAGGCTATCCACAGGCTCGAAGTGCTGGCCAGGGTAGACCAAGAGCGCGGAAGCTGCACTCGCAGAGCCCTGAAAGTCAGCGCTGGCGTTGAGCCCATGCAGCACCACAAGGTCGCTGATAAAGACGAGTAGCATCGTCAAAAGAAAGCCGCACCCAACGCTGTATCGCAGGGAGGGCCGAGTCGCGGGAATGAACTTGAGGGTGACGGCTGCGAATAGACCAAGCAGCAGTCCCTGCCAGAGGAAGTGCAAAACCCCCATGCCCAACACCAGCCAAAGCGCGCTGTCCATCTGCCCTCCAAACCAAGAGTAGATCTCGCCCATGGCTTAGCCCTGCTCCGCTTCGAGATTGTCCAAGAGGCTGCGGATCTGCTTCAGCTCTTCCGGAGACGTCTTACCCAGGGAGAGGGCTTGGAGCGTGAGCACTCCCGGTGAGCCACCGAAGGCGCGCTGGACCAGGTCACCCAACATCGAGCGCTGGGTTTCGTCCTGGGAAAACGCGGGCCAAAAGACCTGCGGGCGGACCTCAGTATTGCGCTCGAGGATGCCCTTCGCCGTCATGATCTGCATCAACTTGAGCACCGTGGTCTGCCCGATGGTCTCCACCCGCGAGAGGAACTCAAAGACCCCGCGGACGGTGAGGGGCCCACTCTCCCAGAGCACACTGAGGATCTTCATCTCGGCATCGGTGGGGTTGCGGAGTTGTTTTGGGTTCGCCATGGAGAGAGCATAGACGAAAGTCTTCGTCGAATTGACGAAGACCTTCGTAAACTTCGTCTCAGCGACTAAGAAGTGCCCCCTTATGCCTATAAACGACATTTAGAGCAATCCCACCAGCCTCGGATTAAGCCCGCCCTCACCGAGCTTGGGTGAGATCGCCACCTAAAAACGGTCCGCCTAGCTGCCCGCCCGAAAAACGGCCGACTCGGCTTTGCCCTCATCGGGCCCTGCAGTGCCGGTCGGGACCGAGCCGTACCCAGCGGCTAGCAAGACGCTTCCACGGTCTCGCCCCACCCTCACGGTATGATCAAAGATGGCCGCCTAGCAGCCTGTTGAGAAACAGCCGTTTCCAGATTGGTCCTCACAGGTCGCCTTGCAAGGCGGCAGATGACCCGCGTAGTTGTAGCTACTCGGGTGATTTGCCAACGCAGCAAGGCGGTCTGTGAGGGCCGAGATGGGATCGGGTGTTTTTCGGGCGGGCTGCTAGTGCGGGATCGTGCGCTGGATCAGGTTGTGGAACTCGCCGCGGGTGGCCAGGTCGCTGCGGAAGCAGCCGAGCACGGACGAGGTGGTCATCAGTGAGTTCTGCTTCTCTACGCCGCGCATCATCATGCACAGGTGGCGCGCCTCGATCACGACGCCAACACCCTGGGCATCTACCGCATTCTGGATGTCCTCGGCGATGTCCGAGGTCAAGCGCTCTTGGATCTGTAGGCGCCGCGCGTGGAAATCCACGATGCGCGCGAGCTTGCTGAGGCCGAGCACCCGGTCCTTGGAGATGTAGCCGATGTGGATGCGGCCGAAGAAGGGCAGCATGTGATGCTCGCACAGGCTGTAGACCTCGATGTCACGGGCGATGATCATGTTGTTCGCCTCGGACTCGAAGACCGCGTCATTGATCAGCGTCTTGAGGTCCTGGCGATAACCTGAGGTCAGGAAGTCCATGGACTTCGCCACGCGCTCAGGGGTCTTGAGCAGCCCCTCGCGGGTAGGGTCCTCTCCGATCTCGCAGATCAGCTCGCGGATAAGCTCGGCAACACGTTCGGTATTCATTCCGGGATGCTAAGCACGGAACCTAATCCCGCTAGAGCTTGCCCGCCAAAAATGTACAGCTTCCCCCCCATTCCATACCGCAGAGGCTCAGAACGCGCATCAAGGGGCTGAGATGTGTCCGCCCCTGGATCCAAGGCCAACGTCTCAGATCCCGTCAGCTCTTCTTCAGCACACCTATTCCGTAGAGCAAAATGACCGCGCCGACGAAGGAGGTCACCAGGGAGCCGATCATGCTGCCGTCTTCGCTAATCCCAAGCAGCCCAAAGACGAAGCCGCCGATGATTCCGCCGAGGATCCCGACGATGATGTTGCCGATGGCTCCAAATCCGCCGCCCTTCATGAAGCGTCCGGCGAGCCAGCCTGCGATGGCTCCTATCAATAGAAAGTAAACGAGGTCCATGTCCTGCTCCTGTGTGAGTCGTTGTGCCCCGGGAAGTCCGATGGCATGACGAAACCATAGGGGAGAACGACACCCGGACCACCGTAGATTTTTAGGGAATGCGTCTCGCCCAGCCCCCGAGACCCAAAGTCAGGTGTGGTGGCTACTCAATGGCGAGCCAAGTGCCTCGTCTCCCTTGGTGGGGCCGCCAGGGTCCGACTCTTCTCCTACTAGCAGCCTGTTGAGAAACAGCCGTTTCCAGATTGGTCCTCACAGGTCGCCTTGCAAGGCGGCAGATGACCCGCGTAGTTGTAGCTACACGGGTGATTTGCCAACGCAGTAAGGCGGTCTGCGAGGTCCGAGATGGGATGGGGTGTTTTTCGGGCGGGCTACTAGGCTCGACGAACTTCCTAGGGACAGCTTCGTGAACACGGTGGGATTTCGTCCCACACGATGATCCCAGTCCCTGCACGATTCAAGGACGTCCCTTAGTAAGCCCCACTACAGACTCTCATTCAGCGTTGC
>JBLHWM010000239.1:0-5787 GCA_047629095.1 Planctomycetota bacterium
TAGGCGACCTAGATGGCAATGGATTCGACGACCTCTTCACCGCCGCCCATGGACCGAATGCTGCGCACTTCAATCACGAGAGCGAAGCTGCGCCCGGAGGAAGGCAGTTCCGCGAGAACGCAAAGGCTGCGGGCCTCGACAACGAGCGCTGGGGCATGGCCGCCAGCCTTGGGGATCTCGATAACGATGGTGACCTCGACCTGTATGTCGCGAACTACCTCGATCTGGATCTAGACAACCTGCCACCGGACACCACCTATCTTGAGCAGCGGATCTTTGCGGGGCCGATTGGCCTCACACCAACGGCGGACCTGATCCTACGCAACCGCGGCGACGGCACCTTTGAGGACAAGTCCTTCCGTTCGGGGATTGGTACAGCCGAGCCGTCCTTTGGACTTGGCGCGACAACCATCGACCTCAACGAAGACGGCCTGCTCGACATTTTTGTGGGCAACGACTCCATGGCCAACTTCTTGTTCGTGAACCAAGGCGGCTTTGTCTTCGAGGACAAGGCGCGCTCCATGGGACTCGCGGTCAACGGCGACGGGCGTGAGCAGGCAACGATGGGTATCGCCATCTCGGACATCAACGGGGATGGACTGCCTGACCTCTTCAGCACGAACTTCGCTTCGGACACCAACACCCTTTTGGTCGGCCGCCGGCGCCCGTCGGGAGGACTCAGCTTCCGGGACCGCAGCTCCTCCCTAGGCGCCTCCAAGGGCAGCCGTTCGATGGTCGGCTGGGGGTCGCTCTTTGGCGACTTCGACCTCGACGGGGACGAGGACCTGGTCGTCTTCAACGGCCACGTCTACCCCGAGCGCCTGTCATCCAAAATGGGCTCCACTTCCGAGCAGACGCCCCTCTACTACGCTCAAGTGGACGGCCGCTTCCAACAGCAGACCTCGGCCCAAGCCGGTAGCTGGCTAGAAGAGTCGGCGCTGTTCCGAGGCGCAGTCCGCGGCGACTTAAACAACGACGGCGCGATGGACCTGGTCGTGACCGCCCTCGGTGAGCAGCCCCTTGTTCTCGCCCCGGCCCTACAGAGTCCCGCTGACTCCGTCTCCGTGAGGCTGGTCCAAGATTCGGGCGACCACCAGGCCTTTGGCGCACGCGTAGTCATCGTCGAGGACGGTGTCACTCGTACCCAATGGGTGCAACCCTCCATGGGCTTCCAGGGATCGGGCACGAGCGCGAGCTTGTTCGCCCTGACCCGTGGCTCCAAGCAGCGCCGCATCGAAGTCCTGTGGCCCGATGGAGCGGTCCAGGTGGAAGAGCTTGGCGATCGTACCGGTACGATCGAGATCAAGCGCACCGGAAAGTGAGCAGGCGGCCGGCTCGCTGAAGGCGAAGCCGAGCAAGCCGCTCTCCCGACGGCCTGGTAAACGAAAATCGGCGCCGCACCTCGCAAAGGAGGAGCGGCGCCGATTCGATTGGCATTTGCCTCGCCTAGTGGGTGAAAGCCCGCTGGAAGAGAGCCATGTCAGCCATGTCCACATCGCCATCTTGGTCGATGTCGACCACGGCACCGGAGTGATCAGGCGTCACGGTACCTGCGTCGGGACCAGTCATAAGGGGCTCCAAGAAGAACCAGTCGAACTCGTCGACGCGGTTGTTGTTGTCCCAGTCACCTTCTGCGCGCCCGAGGGAGAGCAGGAAGTTGACCAGTGCAGCCTGGTCGCCGATTGAGAGCGCGTTGTAGTTCGTCCGCGAGAAGGCGGCCTCACCATCGTGCTCCTGGATCGACCAATCGACCAGCTGGTCGAAGGAGACACCAGTGACGCGACCATCGTGCAGGAAGTTCTCGCGCTGGCCCATGCCCCAGAGGGTACGGGTCATCATCTCTTGCTCGGTCGCAAGACCGTCAGAGATACCATCGCCAAGAGTTCCCATGTCGTGAAGCAAGAAGTCCGAGTAGGGCTTGATGCTACGACCGGAGAGGTTCGGCTCGGCGTTGGGACCTGTCACGTAGTCGGTACTCACGTGGCAAGCCGCGCAACCGATAGCCGAGAAGACCGACTCACCAGCCATTCCGAACTTCGGAGTCTGCGGGGGTGCAGCAGTGAACTTCTGAAAGTCCGCTTGGCGGTCAATGCGCTCGAGTCCCGTCACGGGATCCGGGAAGTCCTCGGGGTCGGCAATCGTATCCCAAGCCGCGAGAAGGGCAAGGTCTCCGTTGGGAGCGTTCTCCGATCCCACGAAGCGGTTGGTCAAACCCATCTCGTTGAGAGATGCGTCTGCGGAGAAGGTCAGGACGGAGGAGACTCCCCCTTTCCAGCCCATCTTACTGGCGCGCATGGGGCCACCCTCGAAAGGCTGGGTCATGCGGACCATACCCGAAACGTTAGGGTCCAGAGGCGCTGCGGCAAGGGCAAGGATGTCGGCGTCGTCAATAGACTCCAAAAGGCCGATTCCGAAGGTGGACGGCGTGATGCGGTTGATCACGACGTTAGCTATGGCGGGGACATGCTCCTCCACGGCGGGGTCGATGCCCTGCTCCTGCTTCAAACTTCCACCGAGGCTAGCAAGGTCATCGAAGGGCGTCGTAGCCGTTGCAGCCACGCCGAAGCGCGTCACAACTTTGGCACCAGCGCCGCCCGTCGTGGGGTTCGCGTGGCAAGTTGCACAGCTGTTGTCGTTGAAGATCGGGCCGAGGCCATCTTGGATATTGAGGATCGTATTGAACTCAATAAGACCGTCTTGAAAGCGTTGGTACTGTGCAGCGCTGAGCCCGTCGAGGGGCTCACCCATACGGGGCTGTAGGTCCTGGCCCATGGCGGCAGGCGCCATGATGAGTGCTGCAAAGAAACTGATTGTTGACTTCTTCATATTGATTATCTCCTTGTAAACAGGATTAGGGAAGGAGGTCGAGGGAAGTCGCGTTGCTGGTCAATGACACAACGCCGGAGGGCTCAATCACCACGAAGGCGTGGTGCAAGGTCGAGCCAGCGAGGGAGGGTGCTGCGCCCGGCGGGGTGCTGACAGAAGCTGCCCCAAGGCCGAAGCCATCAAGAACGCCCATCGTGCCCGCATAGGGGGCCGCGTTGGGGTGCGTGATCATGTAGGACGTGAAGGAGTCGTAGTTCAGGTCAATGAGCAGACCATCGATCACGAAGCCCGGGGTAGTGCCCGAAGCCGAACCCACAAGGAAGTAGATGTCGCCGGCGCTCATCAATCCACCGTCGAGGCTGAAGTTGATTGTTCCACCAGCACCCAAGGCGAGGCTGGAGACGTCTTGGCTGAGGGACTCAACATTCACGTCGAGGCCTGCAATGCTGCCAGTGCCGGCGGCGTCGCAAAGCCAAGTGGGAGCACCGCTCTCGCCTGCACGGATCACGTTCGCGAGAACGTTGCTCGCGGAGAGCGAATAGCTGCCAGAGACCGTGGGTGCGTTGAAGCTACCTTGGGCCAGAACTTCCGGAGAGCCAAGCTGCGCGATGCCTGGAATCACGGTGCCGCTCGGCTGAGGAGCAAAGCTGTTCTTAAATGTATTCTGCATTCCACCCACCTGCTTCAAGCTAGCACCGTTTTGGGTGCCGCCGAAACCTGCGGGGTTAGTCATACCTAGCGGTGATGCGAAGTTCATCATCGCAGCGGTTGCAGGGGTACTGACAGGGGTTAGCGTCGCACCGGGAAGGGTGAGATCGATTGAGAAAAGTGCGAGGCCCTCATTCGTTGCGTCGGTGAGCTCACCGATAACATCAAAGCTGATCGATTGACCAGGTGAGACCGTAATACTGGTCTGGCCGCTGCTCTCGATACGAATATCGAGATCACTAGCAGTTGCAAGGGCCGGGGCCGCGCTCGCGGCCAAAAGACATAGGAGTCTTTGCATAGCTACCCATTTGGGAAGGAGGAGAAGAGCAAGCTGTCCATGGGAGACATCGTGCTGGGATGGAGAACAGCACACCTGCCTGTCCGAGTTGGTATCGGACGTTGAGGTGGGCAATTAGGTTCGGAGAGGATTAGCTTTAATTTGATCGAACTCGAAGAGGGGGGGCGAGTTGCCGGACGGACCAGACCATTCCTGTCACTGAGGCAAGCTTACCCCAGATGACTCAATAAGGGGGACCTCAATCATCAGAGTCCAAGGTCCCAAATGTGTAAGAAGCCATCTGCAGCAGCGGAGACCACATGTCCAGAGGGCAGAACACTAAGGGCTTGCACATCGCCACCATGCGGCGATGTGGCCTTTCGGCCGGGCTGCCCCACCGTCCCCTCCGCACCCGAAACCGACAGGATCCGGAAGCCGCCCTCGTTCGGTCCCGAGGCCACTATAACTGCGTTGTTGACCCAGCAAGCGGCATTGGGCCGTCCCTGGAAGTTTGTCCAAGCAGTGAGGAGTCCACCGGTTTGCACATCTCGCACCACCAGGGAGTTTGCCGCTGTAGCAATGGCAATCAACTTGCCATTGGGGGACAGGTCCAGCTTCATGATCGGAGCACCGAGGTCCTCTATCGAACGCACTAACTCCCAAGTCTGTGTGTTGTAAATTCTGGCGCCTGTGGACCCAACGGCAAACAACCGGCCGTCCGCCGAGAAACTGGAGGCGAACTGTAGGCCGCTCAGTCCCTCAAACCTACGCAACAGCTCGCCAGATTTTGCGTCTCGAACCCAGAGGATTTGGTCAGCACTTACCGCAGTTATGAGGGAGCCGTCAGGCGAGATGCGCGTGGTTGTAAAGCTCGCCATGTTGTCCGGTGTCCAGTTTGCCACCTGGCTTCCAAACCCATCCTCACCATCGTTCAAGTCCCACTGACGAAGTACACCATCGCGACCGCAACTCGCCATGGACTTTCCATCCGACGACAGGTCCACGTCGGTCACAAGAGACTGTGGGTTCGGGTTGGCAAGTAGGCGCGCTCGGGATTCGACGACAACCGAGCCGTCCGCTCCTAGTTCGTAATCCCAGAGGTGTACGTAACCATCATAGCCAGCACTTGCAATGCTTCCGGGGGCCGCGGCCAGAGCCGAGACGACCCCTTCGTGGCGAGGAATGTATGGATCTTCATTCCAGGCAATATCGCCCGAATTCTGCACCCATTGGCTGATTGTCCGGCTCTCCACTCCGGCGAAACGCAACTGGTCCACGCGGGGATGGATCGAAATCCGGCCAAGGCTACCGAACTCGGGTAGGTCGGAAATCTTTGCGGGCGCCTCTTCCGAAAAGACACGCCAACTCTGGGTGATGCCAGCATCACTGCTCACCACAACATCACTTGAGCCATCGCCACAGTCGCGCGCATCCAGGGAGGTCACGCGACCGAGGTCGGCACCGAACGTAGAGAGCAACCTGCCACTGGCAAGATCCCAAGCACCAAGTCCACTATGACCACCTGTAACGATTAGACCTTTGGCGGCAGTTCCCTTACCGCCATAGGCGACCAATGCAAAGTCCACGGCCGTAAGGGGCGTGTCCTTCGACTTCAAGCGAACGAGCTCTTCCCCGGTTGCGGGATCGATCACCATCACGTGTGACATGTCTTGATCTTCGGATCCGCCACGCCCAAGCGACTTTAAAGGATTGAGCGTAAGAACAGCTAGCAGATCGCCCCTAGGGGACCAGGCGACATGGGAGATACGAAAGCCGTCCGCTCCGACAATCATCCGCTTGCCCTTACTGCCATCATCATTAATGGAGGCCAGCTGCACGCCCTCACCCTTGGCGAGGATCCACTGGCAGAGGTATTCCCCTCCCGGTGCGACCGAGACCCCACCGCCTGAGTCTTGGAGATCCCCAAGACCGAAGCGCTCTAGGGGGGCCTCCTCCAGCACACCATCGCTCTGTAT